>CAYXVT010000009.1:10485-25366 GCA_964468105.1 Uncultured Candidatus Berkiella sp.
TAGGTCTGTTTGCTCTTAAATTTACTTTAGGGCTGACAGTTTGTGTAATTGCTCTCGCCTTAATAAGCAAAATGGCCAATGTTGCAGATAACTTAATGGAACCAGCTGCGGTGCAACCAGCTCCTGTTCAACCAGGTGGAATTAATCAACCTGCGCAAGAACAACAAGTAAAAGCTGAACTTGAAAAAGAAGAAAAGGCTGTTAAAAATTTAGAAAAAACTTTGATTGAACAAAATGGCGCATCAAGACCATTTATCAATGAGCTGCATAAGATCCTGGATTTAGATAAACCCGCTCAAACGAATGAGCAAAATGAAGAAAAGCTACTATTGCTGCGATATGCTCATAAACTAGAAAATAAAATTAAGGATGCCAATCCATACGATGTGGCAAATCTTCAGAAAGATGTTTTACTAGAGGCATCTCTGGCGAATGATAATAGATCTATTCTAGGTAGTTAAAATCTATAGTTGCATATCATTTGCATGAGTCTGGTTTAACTTGAGCTCATCTTGCTTTGATAGATTTTCAATTTCACGGTTTAATGTGTAACTCAGAATGGTTCGAATGATAACAATGATCACGAGAATACCAACGGAATAATAATCTGGTGTGGTCATTGTTCCGATTAAATCAGAAGCAACTATAAATTCTAAGCCTAAAGTCAGAACACGCCCTAATCGTAAGCGTATACCATTGACGTAATCGTTTTCTGGACTAAATCGATTAATGATTAAATGATAGAAATATTGCGCAAGGCTAATCAAAACCCCGATAAAAATAACCAAAATGCCACAAAATGAAATGGCATGCTGGATAAAAACTAAAATACTATGAAAATCCATTAAATCATATCCTGTTTGATCACTGAATAGGATATCGACCAAAGCTTATGATCTTTGATTGCTTTGACGTTTTGGCTGTAAATATTGACGGGCGAGGGTGAGCACATTTTTGATAATGGTATAATTTTCCTGCCCAGGGGTTGGTAACCGAGAGTGAATGTAATAGAATAGCCCTTTTTTTCACGCAGTCGGTGAGGGATCTCCATGTTAGCCATGCTAAACCAAGAACAAGTCAAAAAATATTTCGAACGAATCGGACAATCAAAACTATTAGAGACTTTCGAACGTGGCGAAGCCAAACCTTCACATGCAACGCTTCGTGATATTTTCTTTCACCATGCAATCACTTTTCCTTTTGAAAATTTGGATATGCACAATGTGATTAACGATCCCAATAATATCCCCACACCCATCGCATTAAATGCCATTTATGAAAAGATGGTACAAAGTGGAAGAGGGGGCTACTGTTTTGAAACCAATGAATTGTTAAGACAAGTACTGAGTTATCTGAAATTTGATGTCAGAACGTTTAATGCTAGTGTTCACTGGTTGAAACCTGAAAAGATATCACCATGTCATGAAGTCCTGATCGTGAACTTGGATGGCAATGAATATCTCGTCGAACCAGGCTTTGGTTCTCCGAGCCCGCTTGAGCCGCTTCTTTTTAGAGTAGGTGGAAAATTATATGAACAAGAGCAAGTCTTTGCACAACATGAAGTTAAAAAATTTCGATTTATTTTAGATAACGATGAAGAATTTCAATTACAAGGACAAGTTAATACTCCATGGTGGCCACAAGACACCTGGAAACCGCTCTATGCTTTTAAAGCGGGTCCTCAATGCACGGCAGAAGAATATGCTGCGTGTAATCGAAAAGTATCTGCTTCAGCTCAATCGCCCTTTTTAGAGCGACTCTTTGTCACTATTCCCTTTAAAATTGATGGCATCACCACCGGCAGAAAAACATTGCTGCCCAATGTTCTTAAAGTGACTGGCAAAGAAGATGTAAAAGTAGTCTCTCAAGAACATTTCTTTGCTCTGCTAGCCTGTGAATTTAATATCAAACTTCCCTTGGGGAGCTCTCTCACGGCTAAAAGAGTAACCTTTGCAGAACCTGTTGCGGGTTTACAAAGCAAATTAGCAGCGATGCTGTCCACAGCACCGACTGATACGGCTATTGTGATGCCTGCAACTCAAGCAATGCCTGCTCCTATACCATTAGTCACTGCTTTTAGAGCAGCACAACAACAACAAGAGACTTCTGTTGCTGTGGTTCCGTCAATGCAGTTTACCCAGGGTTCACAAAGACAAAATAAAAGTCTGATGTAAGTATTTCATGCCAGCTAAGTGCTATTTTGCCTTAGCGGGCAATTTTTCGCGCTGGATCTGTTGTTGTAGCTGAGCGATCAATAACTGGCGGTGCGAAAATTGCGGTTGCGTTTGCGGTGCAAGCACCGGCGCAACCGATTTATTGAGTTTAATGTGTTCTAACATGGTATGTGTCTTTTTTGTTAATGGGGTCTTGGTTTAGCACTAGGTGTTGCTAATAGCTCAGCTCTTAAATCAGCAACTTCTCTTTGCTTATTGGAAAGACCAATATTAAGCATTTTAATTTCTCGACGTTGATGATCGTTCTCTCCCTTAAGACGTTCTATCTCTGCTAGCGCTTCTGAGAAAGTCTTCACTTTTGCTGATGCTGGCGCTGATGAGGAGCTTGTTTCTTGTTCTGGTACATCCGTGGGCACAGGACTTTCGCTTCTTCTTTTCTTGGGAGGTTGATAAACATTAGTGATAGGATCTATTGTTTGATCGCCTATCACTTTCTCTGACACAACTGACGCACTACTTTTAGTACCAGAAACTAAGTGTGGTGGCGTTTTTGGCTTCGCAAACGTCACTGGTGGTGGTGGCTGATTTGCGCTAGGTACTGGAGGCTGATGTTGTGTTCGTGTTGATTGATGTTTACTTTGCTCTTGCTGCTTTTTAAGAGCCTGAAGCTGTCCCTGCTGTTCGCTCTGGCATTTTTGAAGCAGGGCAATTTGCTCGGCAATTCTCGCTTGGGTCTTTTCGGCTTGCGCTACGAGATCTTGAACTTCTGCCCCTTTAGTTGCACCTTGATTTAACATGTTATTTCCCCTCTATCTTTGTATATTGCTTGTTACGTTGTCACTTTGTTAATTCATCCATTAATTAAGGATGAGAAGTAAATTTCCCCAAGCCGGTAATATAACAATTGGCGCATTTTATAAACATACTGAAAAATACAGGTTGTCTTGTGTTATCTACCGTTTATCGGCCTATGAGGACAAAGCCGAATATGAAGTGGGGACAGAGCTCCAAGACAAAGCTTGGTAACTAAGCCCAAATGTAATAAAATGGTTGGAATGTCTATTTGAGAAGAGTGCGACTACCTTGGGCGTCATTCATGTTTAAATTTATCACAGTGGCTTTAATGTTGATTCTGTATGGCTCAGAAATCGATATTTTTATTCCCAGTTTTCCGGAACTACAACAGGTCTTCAACCTGACGCCATTTTTAGTGCAACAAACCATAAGCATTAACTTGATCGCCTATTGTGTGTTTTGTTTGATAACAGGCGCCTTAGGCGATCATTTTAACCGCCGCCACATCATATTAGCCAGCTTAGGCGTTTTCCTTGTTGGAAGTCTTTGTTGTGTGTTTGCGACCAGTTTTAGTATGTTGATTGTAGGCAGGTTGCTACAAGGTGTTGGCATTGCTGCCCCTTCTACTCTTGCTTGGGTAGTCTTAGTGGATGAATATCCCACCAACAAGCAAGCAGGTGTCATTGGCACCGTCAATGGCATCATGACCTTAGCTGTTGCCATAGCGCCGGTGATTGGGAGTTATGTTAATTTATATTTTAATTGGCGCGCTAATTTTCTCATCATTGGCGTGATTTGCGTTTTATGCTTAATCACCAGCTATTTTTTCATTCCCAACAAACCTGGCAACAAGCACGTCTCTATCGCTTTCAAGTCTTATGTGCCATTACTTAGATCACGCAAGTGGTTGACGATGGCCTTTGCGATTTGTCTTGTCAATGCGCCCTATTGGGTCTTTGTTGGCATGGCCCCAATCCTTTATATGGAAGCAATGGGTGTTTCATTAGAGCATTTTGGCCTTTATATTGGGATAAATTCTCTGGTGTTTGGCATCACGAGTATTCTCAGCCCCAGAATTTTAAACCGATTCGGCCATCAACATTGTTTCATTTTTGGCAAATGGCTTTGCTTTATCAGCGCCCTACTTCTTTTGGGAATGGGTCTGTTTCAAATTAGCGATCCGATCCTTATCACCTTGGCTTTGCTAGTCTTTGCTGTGGGCGCTGTATTCCCTGTCAATATTTTGTACCCCATCAGCATGGAAGTTATCCCTCACAGCAAAGCGAAATCCACGGCCTTAGTACAAGCCATGAGATTAGTCATCACGGCAGGGACACTTGAATTGGTGAGTTATTTTTATAGCGGTAATTTTCTTTCAACGTCCATTGCGATGTTTAGTTGCTTGATGGTAGCGTTTGTACTTATTTGCAATATTAACAGCAAAAATCTAATCTAACTGGGACATTGAACATATGATAATTGGCCCATCCAAAAATTTATGGGAATTCGTAGAAAGTTATTTTAAATCTCATCCTGAACAAAAAAGAATTAAAATTAAAGAAGATAATAAACAGTGGTTCACTTTCTACAATGTTGCGCAAAGCATTTTTCGCGTCATCGGTTTCTTGGGCTTTGGCGCAGGCATCACAGGGAAAGTAAAAGAGCTTGTCGATCCTGCTGGCAGCGTCCTTGTTGTTAAAACACAAGGGGGAAAATTATTTGAGATTTATCCCTCTCGTGTCAATACCACCCAAGTTGATGAAGAACAAGAAGTCTTAACAAGGCTGGGGCTTTTGCTTGATATTCATGAAAAAACCTTAGACAAAGCTAAGCCATTAATCAGTCAAAAAACACGAGATCTCTTATTTCAAAGTGAATGTGATAGATTGCAAAATTTAGATTACACAAAGCAAGAGAGAGAGAAACATTCCATCGTTGGCAATTCTATAAATACAAACAAACGCCTCTATTATTTTATGGAAAAATGTCAGGGTGTTTCACTGCTAGAACTGCTACAGGAAGTCGAAGCAGGGAAAAAAGTTCTTAGCATGCTGCAATTTTTTCATATTGCATTAGGTTGCGCAAAAGCGTTATTGCAAATGCACCAAAAACTCACAATTCATTGTGATCTGAAACCTGAACATTTTTTAATTTTTTTGAATCCAGATGAAACATGCGAAGTAAAATTGATTGATTTTGGGTTCTCATTACTTTTGTCACAAAATAATGAGGTGCGAATTCTTACTATTTCAAGAGGAACAGAAGGTTTCGTAGCACCAGAATGTTATAAAGGACACTTCAGTGCCAATAGTGATACATTTGCGCTAGGTTGGATTTTTAAAACCATGGATGCAGGCCATATTATTGAGAGTCTGGGGAAAAAAATGTGTGTACCAAATCCAACCAAAAGAAAACCTCTTCTTGAAATAATTTCTATATTAGAACGTCATATAAAAACACTGCGCGATGCCAATGAAGAAGATGACCTTAATGTTCCTGAAGTCCCACAAGAACAAGAAGAGTTTCATGAAACTGCGCTGTCTAAATTATTCTCACATTGCTGTACGATGTAAGTTGAAATAAAGGTAAATCTTACCCTTTTTAACTGGGTTTAGATGATACAGGAAAAGATTGTACTCTTACTGCATGTGCCACTGTATCTGATGGAGCACTATTTCCTACATTCGCTCGCTGCAAACTAACATAATAGTGTCGCATAACGGGTTGTGGTTGTAATAGTGTTTCTAATTGTTTTTCTTCGAGCAATTTAAGTCTTGTCTCTAATTCCAATACCCGCTGGTTTAAGCTCCTATTTTCATCCATCAGCCTGGTATTTTCTTCCTGAAGCGCTATATTGTTTTTTGCAAGAGATTTTTTTTCATGTTGATTTCTAGCACGAGAAAGCCGGGCAGAGTACATGTTTTTCAGCGCTCGCAATTCACTTGCCTCAGCTGGCGACAACTGTGCAGATTGAGATTTCAATATCAATGCTTCTAATTTCTTAAAATGAGCTTGATCTTTTTTTGTATCTTTGGCTATGTTTCGATAATGCTCAATTTCCGCCTGGTAATCGACATCATTCTTGATTTTTCTTTTTCTTCCTTTAGTGACGACTTTATCCTTTTCTTCTGTATCATCATTCACGTCTTTAAATGGCAGTTCATCTGGTAATGGTGTTATTAGCGCGCTAGGAATATAAGGCTCTAGACTTGGCTGAGGAGGTACCTCTGATATTTGATTCAATAGTATTGAAAAAGGGCCTTGATCTATTGGTGGGTAGAAAACATCAAAATAGGGAAAATCTGCATCTGAGAATGGACCTTGATGACTCATGGATAAAAAAACCTTTTAAATACGATAATTATTTTATTATAAATATAATTCAAATTAACAACATATCATAATCGACAAATGGTAAAGATAAGCGTACAAACGGTCATCTAAACAAAATCCTTATTCCCATTGCGTAAAATCATATGAAATTTTCAGAATATACTTTAGCCAAACCATGATCGATAGTTATTTTTTAGCGTTTTTGGCTTTACTTGATGTAACACTATTAATAGTCACTTTCTGCTGGATAGGCGTTCCCTTTTTTGCATCTCTGCGTGCCTTCATGGCAAGGTAAGCTGGACTCTGAGGGGTTCCAACAGATGCAGTGGTAAAATCTAGTACTGCTCTGGCTAATTGATGTGTTAATTGTAAATCTGCCTTTTGCTTTTCTAATTCGCGTACTTTCATTTCAAGCTCAGCCGTTCTTCTGTCTAGTTTGGCATCCTCAGCGTCATCTTCATTATCTGCTATGCCAACATGTGCTCCATTTTTCATTGTAATACCCCGTATTTAGTTGCTAAAATTAAAAATGGTGATTTATATCATTTTGAACAAAAATGGTAAAGTAAGGGCTGTGGTTATCTACGTCTTCCGACCACCTTCTATACACCTGTTTGAAAAATTAGTGAACTTAAGAAGGTGTAATCGAGTCAATGATATATGTTTATAAATTGAGAGATAGAAATATGAAATCGATTTTAGCAACCCTCTTAGTCATTTACGCACCAATTGGATTAAGCCAAAATAGTATTGTTCAAGATAGCTTTAATGACTCGCATGCTGTTAAAACGAAATCGGTCGCCAAAGCACCAGAAAACGACCGCGAAGGAGAAGATGATCCTGGTATTTTAAAAGATGCCCAAACAGGCGATCCGCTTGCACAAAATGCTTATGGCATGATTCAATATCAAAAAGGGAATTATCAAGAAGCAGCCAAATGGTGGTTAAAGGCTGCTAATAGAGGCCAACAAGCCTCTCAATATAGCCTTGGCAAAATGTATGAAAAGGGTATTGGGGTAGAGATGGATTATCCTAAAGCTTTTTTCTTATATAGCATTAGCGCCGCTCAAGGTAATAAAGACGCCGCTAAAGCGAAAGCAAAACTAGATAAAAAGCTCACACCCGGCCAAAGAATTGAATCAAAGAAATATTATAAGCAGTATCACCCATAGTTCTAAAAGAGGGCTCTCCTCGCCCTCTCTAAACATATTTTAAATTATATCTTTGTCATGTAACATGAAACTCTCTATTGTCTCATTAGAAGTTTCTATTAAAACGTGCAAGGGAATATAATGAAAATTAAGTTTGTTGCTCTGTTTTTCTCATTTCTAGTCGTACAGCCTAGTTATGGCGTTATCAAAGAGATTGATTTAAAAAGCACAAAATGTGTCAGCGATTATCAAACAGTGGTAAGCAGTTTAAACAATCATTGTATTCGTTTGGTCAGCCCTGAAGGCCCTCAAAAACAAATAGATGAGTTAATAATATATCTTCATGGTGATTATGGCGTTGATGGCGCAAGTTACATGAGCACGCTTGCCTCAAAATTTACCAAATCTAACAGAATGAACATTGCTCTTATTCGTCCTGGTTACTTTGATGATGAAGGAAATTTTTCAACTGGCTCATCGTTGGGCGTAACAAGTACTAAAGTAGCCGGTCGTTTAGACAACTACACCCGGGAAAATGTTGATATTATGGCCGATGCTATTTTAAATTTAAAAAAGCATTATAAACCTAAACGAACCTATATTATTGGCCACTCAGGTGGTGCTGCGATTGCCGCCCTTAGCTTAAATTTTTATCCCCAGCTCATTGATGGTGCCTTATTAATTAATTGCCCTTGTGATTTAAAACATTGGAGACCTGATTGGGAAAAAAGTTTATCTCCTATTGAAAATGTTAACAATATACGTCAAAAAGCACTCATTCATGTTATAGCTGGAGCAGGAGATGATGTTGTTTTTCCTGAGCTAGGGAAGACTTATACGCAAGAATTATTAAAAAATCGTAGCAATGCCAAGTTTTTCCTTGGCAAGGAAATGAAACATAATATTAGTGACGAAAAAACGCGAGAGATGGTTTTAAAAAGTATACAAACCTTCTTGGATGATGCTGAAAAGAAATAACATGATGTGCTAGCGCACCATGATGTTACCTCTTCTATTGTGAACTTATGATGCCATTTGAATGAAGGAATAACACTGTATGAAGGCACCGTCCCAACAAGAATCATGGCTACTAGCAGATGGCCATTCTATACCAATTTTGGGTTTTGGACTTTACCTTGTTACCCCTGGAAAAGAAAGTGAACAAAGCATACGATGGGCGCTAGAGGCAGGATATCGTCATTTTGACACAGCCGCTTTCTATGCAAACGAAGTTGATTTAGGAGCGGTTATCAATGAATACGGCATACCGCGCAATGAACTCTTTATTACAACAAAATTATGGAATACTGATCATGGTTACAAGGAAGCTCAAAAAGCCTTTGATGTAAGCTTAAATAATCTTGGCCTAGAATACGTTGACCTTTATCTGATACATTTTCCCGTTGCCAATAAGCGATCAGAATCTTGGCGAGCACTGATTGATATTAAAAAACAAGGAAGGGCCAAATCGATCGGTGTTAGCAATTATACCATCAAGCATCTTAAAGAGCTTTTGCAACAATTTGAAGAAATCCCTGTTATCAATCAAGTAGAATTTCATCCCTTCCTATACCAAAAGGAACTGCATGAATATTGTGAAAAAAACGGTATTCAACTTGAAGCTTATAGCCCGCTCACCCGAGGTAAAAAATTAAATGATGCAACAATTCGTGACATGGCTAATAAATATAATAAGACCCCCGCTCAAATCATGTTAAGATGGTGCATAGAACATCAAATTATACCGTTAGTAAAATCTTCATCAAAAGATCGCATTATCGAAAACATGCAAATCTTTGATTTTGAAATTAAAGCAAATGATCTCTTAAAATTAGATGAATTAAATCAAGCGCTACGTGTTTCCTGGGATCCGACCTTTGCACCATAAAGAAACACTAAAACCATTTCTAATTATGTCATAATTTATTGTTTGTTTATATTTTGCCAAAAAATATTTAGGTAAAATACAAGTCGTTTTGCAAACAAGAGATCATGCACGAATGTCTACTGCTGGCCCATTATCATCATTTAATTTCCAAATTGAATCCCGCACTTACGCCTCTGTATTAGTCCATGGCAAAAATGAAACAGAATCATTCCAAGGGAAAGTCTGGCGAAAAGTTGACACCAGTATCAATTGGGTTGGGCAAAATAACAAACTGTGGCTATCTTTAGGTGCAGATCTCAATCGTGAAAAGATTTTTTTTGATGAAAACTCAAAAATCATACAAGATCTTAAAGTTAGAATTTGTAAACTCTGCCATGGAAAATCAATTTCAAAAATGCTCTTGATTGTCAATGCGCTAGTAAATACTTTAACGGCAAACCAAACAACCGCCATGCTAGAGACTCGTTTAAAAGCTTTTCTTAATGATTGTCGTCAAAAGCAGAAAGAACATGTTGTTTCTTTGCACATGGATGAAATTATAGCTAATAAACTATTAGTTTGTCGTCATAAAGCATTGATTGTCGCTGCCCTTTTAAGAGAATTGGTTGAACAAAAAATATTACCTTTTGGAAAAGTTCGCCAATACCGGTCAAAGATAAATATTCCGGGTAAACCGTTTTATCACTCTTGGACAGTCTACCGAAATGAAAGCACCGGACATTTATGGATCTGTGATGCCCAATCCAATCTTGTACAGAATGTTAACTCTGACTTTGATGCACTTATTTCTCTTTGTACTAGAGAAGCCCTGGCTTTTATGATTGAGCGCGTAGATGAGCAAGACGTTTATCTACCACTACTTGAAAAATTAAATAAATATTCCGTTCCCTTTTGTGTCCAAGCCGTTATAAACAATAGTCACGCGGGTTATCCAGGGATAAACATCTGCTTTAAGTTTAATAGAGGTCTACAATATTATACCGATATTTGTAAGGCGCTTAAGCGTCAGGGGATTTGGTTTAATCGTCTTAACGATTCACTGTATATTCCCTTAATTGATAATCCAAAGATTTTTAATATGAATGTAGAACAGTTAATGCACGATATTGGGATAGTCAAAGAACCGCCTAAGCAGATATCTCTTGATACTCAGTTGCATCCGGATGCCGTAATGCCTCCAACGAGAACTTTATTGTTTGCGGCACAAAGGTGTGGATCATCAGAATGGGGTAGAACTTTAGCAAAGCATGGTCTTCCTTATCAACCCTCGCTATTTCGTAAGCGAACAATATAAACGTATTGAGGACAAAACCCAAGCTTATTTGGGTTTTATTACTTTCTTGGATATTTCATTTGTTTCATCATTAATTAGACTGACACGACCAGCATAGGCCTCTGATCTTTTTAATAGCTTTTTTACTTCAACTTGATTTTGCGATTCAAGAAACTTGGGTACTCTTTCAGGGAATGTCTTAGGGAAATACCGATTTAGCTTTTCAAAAATCACTGTGACTCCCAATGTAATCTTTCTTAGAATACCTTTTTTGGGTGGCAAGTGAAGTCTTTTAAACTGAGGAGTGTCTTCAATTTTGGCTGCCTTGTTAACGACTTCATCAAGTTGTTTTTTAACCGTTGCTAAAATTTGTAGCTGTAATTGTTGACGATTTTCTAAAGCGTGAAGCGAGACTGATTGTTTATTATCAATCATATTTTCTGCATCAATTTTTTCAAATTCTGCATTCATAGACTGCGAAATCGCCATGAGTGATTGTCGGTAAGCACCCAGCTGAGAGGCGACAAAATTCTTTGGATTCCGATATTGTTCATTGGCAAAGAGTACTTTTTTACTTTGTGGCTCTTTTGTTGTCAAGCTGATTTGCAAAACGCGCATTTCTTCACTGCAAGCTTGGAGTAATTGATTAATTTCATCGCGTGCTTCTTGTATTTTTTGCGCATTAGCTTCGTGTACAGCTATTGAAACCCAAGCAATGGCATCATTTTCACTGACGGGGGGAAGTCTTAACGTTGAGTGTTCTATAAAATTTCTAATTTCATTATCTTGAATTTTATCATTTTCAGTTCCTTGAAAAGGTTGGCTTGCAATATAAAGCATGTTATTGAGATTAAGCGCTTCGTATAGTGCAGACCCAGCCCCTAAATTATAGTCTTTTGACAATGCTTGAACCTTATCAAATATTTTAAGCATTTTATCCTGGAGAGCAGATGAATCAATAGCGTTTTTTTCCATATAATCTAGACACATTTGAACTAAAAAGGGTATCTGGTCATCGGCTCCAATACTGATATCATCTGTTGATTTCCCCTTAGCTGTGAGCTGTTCTTTCATAAACGCGCTCATGACTTCGCGAAGAGATTTCATTAAAGCGACGTTTTTATACATAAACTGAAAAATACTGTCATCCTCTAAATTAGTTTCATTGATGAGAGCAACAAACGGATCCATCAGATGAGACATAGATACCTCTACAGCAGGAGCTTTATTGTTTGAATAGTAAATACAGTAGAAAGTTCAATGTACTGTTAGAAGTGTATATCAACGTGTAATTGAACCTGAAAGGCTGGAATAGAGCCAAATTGAATTGGCTCCATTCTTTTTGATTTGAAATTAATTTAAAACTTTGACTTCTTACCTGCTTTTTTGTTGGCTGTTGTTTGCATAGATTGTACTTGAGGTACAGCTTCTTCATTTAGCTCCGGGCTTTTGCTCAAAACTGAATTGGCCGTAAATTTTGCTTGTTCTAAAGCATGAGTAATAGTGCTAATGAACTCCTCAATTTCATTACGTTCAGTATTATGATATACCGTTACTGTTTTATTAATTTTATCACAAGCAACATCATTAACACCTGGCACTCTTTTTTCGCTTAAAGCTTTTTTAATTTCTTTAATATCAGCTTGCGTTTCTAAATTGGGAACTGAAAATACGATATTTTTTTGTTTAGAAAGTTGCATTGAATGAAGCATGTTGATTTCCAAAATGGTGTAAGTACAAGTTATTAAATTGCTAGGCACAATAGTACGGAACTATTTTTGAGTCAAGCACTCAAAACCGCTATTAGTTTGATAATTGAATTGTATGTTGTCTACGCTTTTATGTTTATGATTTTCACCCAATTCAGAATGCACATGCGGCTCATTACGTGGCGTCGAAAACTAAATTCCAACCTTTATTCTTCGCCGATGTTAACAAGAATTATATGATCATTTTTGATAAACTAGGATCAATTTACAAAAATTGATGGAAATACAAATATGTCTTCCTTTTCCCGCCCTAGAATCATGGGTATTTTAAATGTAACCACAGATTCCTTTTCTGATGGTGGGCGTTACTACACTTTTGATAATGCCATCAATCAAGCTTTAAAGATGGCTGCAGAAGGGGCGGATATTATCGATGTCGGTGGAGAGTCTACTCGCCCAGGCGCCCAACCAGTGAGTTTCGATGAGGAATGTGACAGAGTCATCCCCATCATAGAACGATTAAAAAGTGAAATTGATATTCCTATATCGATTGATACCCGTCATTCCAAAGTGATGGAGGCTGCCCTAAAGGCTGGAGCAAGCATTGTGAACGATGTGATGGCTTTGCAAAATGAGGGCTCTATAGACGTTGTGGCCGCAAACAGGGTGCCGGTCTGCCTTATGCATATGCAAGGCCTGCCGCAAACGATGCAAGCCAATCCAATTTATCATGACGTCGTAAAAGATATTTATACTTTTTTTGAAAAACGGATTACAGAATGCGAGCAACATGGTATTGCCCGCGAAAATATTTGGATTGACCCTGGTTTTGGTTTTGGAAAAACTCTAGAGCACAATTTAACTTTACTGGGGAACTTGTCATATTTCAAAACGTTAGGTTGTCCTCTCTTGATAGGGCTATCTCGAAAATCCATGTTTGGTGCGATTTTAAATAAACCACCAGAAGAAAGATTATATGCCAGCTTGGCCGGAACTTTGTTAGCAGCAATGCAAGATGCTGCTGTTATTCGTACACACGATGTGGCACCGACAAAAGATGTGCTTTTGGTTCTGCAAGCCACAATGCCATTTTGGAACAAAACCGAATATCAATAATCTCTAACTAATCCCAACTGGTTTTTCCTCTGGATTTGGCATAGTTTTTAAGAGTCTCTTCACATAGAACATGGATTTCGCTTGGTTCTTTGCCTGTTAACAAAATTAAGGCTTCATCAACTGTTTGCACAGCATATACATTGAAAAATCCATTGTTGCAGGCTTGAACAACCTCCTGTTTAAGCATTAGGTTTTTAGCATTTACGGCAGGAATGATGACACCTTGTTCACCTGTTAACCCATGTAATGTACAAACATCAAAAAACCCTTCAATTTTTTCGTTAAGTCCACCAACGCTTTGCACAAGTCCAAGTTGATTAATCGATCCGGTTATGGCAAATGACTGTTTGAGGGGGATATTAGCAAGGGATGATATTAATGCGCATATTTCAGCTAACGAAGCGCTGTCACCATCTACTGTTCCATATGTTTGCTCTAAAACCAAACTTGCCGTGAGAAAGAAGGGGACCTCTTTTGCATAGCGTCCTTTTAAAAAACCAGATAAAATCAAAACACCCTTTGAGTAGTTGGATCCGCCTAACTCAACTTCTCTATGTATATCTATCATCGCGTCCTTTCCTGCGCGCGTGGTCGCAGTGATACGGGTTGGAATGCCAAATGTAAAATTGGATAAGCTAATCGTACTAAGTCCATTTATTTGACCTATCGCTTCTCCTTTTGTATCTATGAGAATGAAACCAGAAACAATATCGTCATAATATTCTTCACGGATTTTATCTCGACGCTTAATTTTTGCTTCAATTGCTTTTTCTACATCCTCTTTAATAACGACTTCCCTAGATTGCTTATTTGCCCAATAACGCGATTCTTCTAACATTTCAACAATAGTGCTTCTTTGTAAAGCAATTTTTCTAGTATCTCCTGCAAGACGAATGCATTGATCAACAATACTAGCAACGGCTTCGCGATGAAATGAACCTAGTTTTCTTCGTTTAATGATTCTGGCAATATAAAATGCAAACTGCTGAATTTGCTCATCCGTTCGATCGATGGTTGTCTCAAAATCCACGAAAACTTGAAATAGTTTATTGAAATCATCTTCGCTACCAAGAGAATCATACATATCTCTATCACCTAACAGAATTACTTTGTTATAAAGTGGGATAGATTCAGGTTGAAGTTGTGTCGAGCCACCCATACCATGGGACTGCAATGGTTCAATGGTAATTTTTTGTGCAAACAATATACGTTTCAAACTATCCCAGGTTTGACTATTCTTATGTAATTTTGAAATTTCAATCATTAAATAGCCACCATTAGATCGGTGCAATGAGCCCGGCTTAATTAAAGTGAAATCATTCGCTGATGCACCATATTGAGCTGCTCCCTCTAATTGTCCTACAAGATTGGTATAATTCGGGTGTGACTCATAAACAATCGGGGCATGATTTTCTTTATCATTCGTGACAATCACATTAACT
>CAYXVT010000009.1:25376-30391 GCA_964468105.1 Uncultured Candidatus Berkiella sp.
TTATCAACCCCTTTTGCTCCGCTGGAAGTGCTGGATAGTTCTTTAATTTTTATAAATAGTTCAGGTGATTCGATAATGTCTTCCTGTACACTTCTTAAATAATCTAATACTTTCCGATCAGTGTATTTTTCTTTTAGCTCTCCAATGAGAGAGCTTACCAATGCTGTACATAGTTCATTCTTGACACTTTTTAACTTTTGATGCTTTTCCTTATACCATTGCGGCAATTCATCTTTTATTTTCTCTAGACGAATTTTGATTTTATTAATCTTTATGTTTAATTCTCTTTTTTCTTTTTCGCTTAGTTTGTCTAATTGGTCTTTTGTTATTTTTTCATTATTGACCAAAGGAATGATATCGTAGCTATTTTCGGTTCGCAAAATGGTTAGGGCATTTTTTTTAGCCTCCTTTTCTATCTTGCTCATCAATTTTTCTTCTTTGTTCTTATATTTATTTTCAATTTTATCAATTCTTGTTCGGTATTCTTTGCTTTCAAAAAGCGCAGGAATGGCATAAAGTAATTGCTCAATGAAACTCTTCATATTTTGTTTAAAAATATTCCCTTCGCCAGATGAAAATTCTAATGCGATGGGTTTTAGGGGTTCTTGAAAATTATTTACATAACACCAATCTGAAGGCGAAGGTTCTTTATTTGCAATATATTGTAAGTAGTGTCGAATGAAGTAGCTTTTACCCAAACCTGATGGACCACAAGCATACAAATGATAGGACTTTAACCTCATTTCAATACCAAAACCTAAGGCATCTAGTGCACGAGATTGTCCAATGTATTCAAGATACTTGGTTATTTCTGCAGTCGTTATAAATTTGAATTGATTAGGATCACATGCTGGACGCAACGTTGATGGCGGTAATGATGTAATCTTCTTCATTAGCAAAATGACCAATAGACTTGTTATACATAAGTATAGCGGGCCTAAAAGAACTAATTTAAAGACAGTTTAGATAGCAATAATGTGCAGTTGCACCTATCATGAAATGCATTAGTGCTTAGAAATGAAAATAGAATGTATACATAAAAAAGGTGCGCTTATAAGCGCACCTTTAACTTAAACACTGCTAAATTGAGTATTTTTTAGGAGTATAATCTTTGCTATGATGGTGATTATGATGATCGACTACATCGTGAATTTTGTCAGATACTTTATCGACACCTTCACCGACTTTTTCCAAACCATCATTAAGTACATCTTTTACTTTCTCGCCTGTGGGTTCATTTTGATCACAAGCAGTTCCGCCTGAAACACCAAGACTTTCATGTTGCGTTAAGTTTCTCATCATTAATCTCCTAAATTCTTATAATGATTAACTGCAGAATTACGCAGCCATTTCATCGTAACACAGTGAGGAATGAAGTCAATTTTATTTACAAGGTAGATAACTTTGCATTTATATCAATTATAGATATAACGATAAAGAACAAATAATAATGGCTATAATTAAAAAGAAATTTCTTTTGCTTCATTTACAATTTTACTGTCAAGAAGAAGTGATTTTCCTTGTTTTATTAAATCTGCATTAGAAATGGAGGAGGCATTATAAAAATTATTCTCACCAACAAGATAATACATAACATGATTGCTATTCATGCAATTGAGAATTTGCTGCCGCCTTATAATCAGAAACTAACATCAAGGTAACTCGTTTAATGTAAGAACTATAATTATCACTGCTTTCACCAACAGGCAGATAAAATTCAACAACATTAACGGGTGAATGATTGTTATCCAATTCATTATAACTTTTTTGCAAATAATAAGTTGTTCCTGCAAAGGTGATAGTGGGGCGGGGATTATTAGCAAAGGCTGTTGATATCATCATTATTACATAAAATGTAACCATTATTTGCGCGAATCTCATTAGCACCTTCTTTAACAATCATGGCTGTTTACTGAAACAATGATAAACAATAGTTGAAATATAATGGCACATCGTGCACATTCACTCAAGTTTTAAACGCTGAGCCATACTTAGAAGGAACACAAAGGCTTTGAGGATAGAGATGAAGCGCAAAAATATATTAGTGGTGGGCACATCGCCTCGCGATCTGCGTGAACTGAGTATTAATACAATAACAGGTAATACACAGATCCATTTTCAACAATATGATTCACATAAAGTTGATAAATTATTGTGCATCAATCCAGAAGGGGAATCAGAAGCTTATTCTCCTGCTGCTGAAATTGATCTTATGCTTGAATACTGCAGAACAAATGCCATAGAGGCTGTTGTGAGCACGGAAGATTATCCAGGGTCCATTTTTTCAAGCATTATTGCTCAGCACCTAGGCTTACCAGGACCCACTCCACAGAGTGTCCTCACCTGTCAACACAAGTATTATAGTCGTGTCACACAACAAAAATTTGTTCCAAGTGCCACCCCGGGTTTCATGCTCATCGACCCCAAAAATATAAATCAATCTTCTCTTGAGATGTCATTTCCACTATTTGTGAAACCAGTTAAATCTTATTTTTCTATATTCGCAAACCAAGTCACAGATTATGATGAATTTGTTAGAGTGGTTCAAACCTCCTTGCCATCGAAAGCTTATCTTGAACCATTAAACTGGTTTTTAGAAAATTATTCTTCTTATGAGCTCAATGCCGATTATCTTTTAGCAGAAAGGTTATTACAAGGCGAACAAGTTACTGTCGAGGGTTATGTCTTTGATGGCAATGTTGAAATAATGGGTGTAGTTGATTCCATCATGTATCCAGGAACCATCTGTTTTGAACGCTTTGATTATCCTTCTTGTTTACCAATCACAGTTCAAGATAGGATGGCTTTGATAGCCAAACAATATATAAAGGGGATAGGTTTAGATTATTCACTTTTTAATATTGAAATGATGTATAACCCAGCAACCGATGAAATTCATATCATCGAAGTGAACCCTCGCATGAGTTCACAATTCGCCGATTTATTTGAAAAGGTAGATGGCGTAAATACTTATCAAATCCTGCTTGATATTGCCCTAGGCATTAAACCCTCTTTTTTAAGAAGAAAGGGAAAGCATAAAACATCTGCCAGCTTTGTACTGCGGCGCTTTGAAAATAACCAAGTCATTAAAAGCCCCACCAAAGACGAAATCCGGCATGTCTCAGAAGAACTGCCTGACTCTCGCATCGAGATTTTTGCCATTCAAGGACAAGATTTAAGTGCTTTCAAACAAGATGGTAAAAGCTTTCGTTATGGGTTGATTCATTTGGGTGCACAAAATAAAGATGAATTATTTTATCAATTTGAATTGTGCAAGCAAAAACTATCTATTGCTTTTCTTCAAACATAATAGGTGATTGTACACTAACAATTGAACTTTTCATCATTAATTAAGGTCTTTTGTATATATCGTTCTAAAGGGCTTTAATGTTATGAAGTTTATAAACCCAACCACTGCTACACTTGTTTTGCTGCTAGCCTGTGCACCTGCTTTTTCCTCAACAACCACCTATACGTTAAATAAAGAAGAAACATGTAACGCCATCTTTAAAAGTCCAAATTTCACCAATTTTTTAGCATTACGGGAATTTTTGAGAGTTAATCCCAGCTTTGTATCAAATTTTAATCCTGCTGATTACAAATATTGTATAGATTTAAAAATAGCTTATTCACTTTTCCATACCAACCAATACACCCCTGAGGATGTGTCCCAGTTTTATCAAAATTGTATTAATCTAACCGATCAGCAGGTGGCTTTTGAATATGAGAGTTTTCTACGTGTGCAAAGCGCTATTTTGAATTGTCATTTAAATTAATTTCTCAATAACTTTGAATTTTTCTTCTTCTTGTTAGTTTGAGCTCTTCTGGGATTTCTTGCTGCGACGATTCACTTAACGAAAGCGGATCCGATTCTCTTCTCAATGGATTGGAGAATTTAAATATATTAAACATATATTGTAAATGCTCATAAGGCGGCTGGGTAGGGCAGTGAGATCCTTTTCTCCCAAAGTCACGTAGAAAATGCTCAAAGTGTTCTGGTGTTAATTTTTGATCAGTGAATTCTTGAGCCTTTTCAATAAACTGATATGCATCGCTGAATGAAAAGGATAGGTTTAACTCATACTGTATTACTTTTAAAGCATTTTTTTCAATATGAAAAAGTGTAAAAGTGTACTGATTGTCTTGATCGTAATAAACAAGAGAAGTCAGTAATTTCATTTTTGCGACTATTTGATGATATGCTCTTTTTTTAGCGCTTGTTAAGCCTTCGTCAAGATTAGCTAAAATGGTGAGATCATTCGAACTTAATGGATTAAATTTTTGTTTGAAACGTTTAATCGCATTTTCATAACTATCTCTATTTATCCCCCAAGCTGCAAACCCCTTTTGACGCTCTTCTTGTAAAATCCTGTCTAATCTTTTTGCTTGCTTTTTGTAGAGACTTGCAACAACATCAAAAACATCAACTACTGATGTTTCAAATTCATCATAATAAATTTTATGAGCCATCATTAAGGCAAATGAAAATGCTGCAAAAATTGACTGCTCACTACTTAGGGCCATCTTTTTTTCAGCGGAATACTCTGAATCCGAGGAGTTTAATGAACTGACACTAACAATTTCATCTTCAGACTCATACTCATCAATATCAAAATTATCTTCCCTATCATGAGATGTTATATCAACCAAAGTTTCAATAGACAGATTTCTATCCACTAATTGGTGAAATATCTTCACTGTTGCAATCAATATTGTCAAACAAGTAAACTTTGGTGCTGCGTCGTCGGCTCCCTTGGCTAACTTTTCATCTTCAAATAACGTGATATCACACATTTCAACCATCAAGTTGCGCATCAACGAAGTACAGGCGCAAGAAAGTTGAAGATTAAAACGTTTTTGGATTAATTCTTCAATTACTCGCGAAGTTAAATCAATATGAGACTCAATGTCTTTTTGTGTAGGGTGGTATACTTCCGTAATGTGTACACCTACCAAATCTGATGAAATTAAAGGCATGTGACCATTCCTAGTTGAGGGAAAATTACTTCTGTGGT
>CAYXVT010000010.1:0-2437 GCA_964468105.1 Uncultured Candidatus Berkiella sp.
CAAATGGGCTGGGCGGATGAATTTTTCTTTAAAAACTACCATTTTAATAGGGACGAGCAGATATTAGATATTGGAGCGGGTGATGGCAAGATTACTGCAAAAATCGCCCAAGCTGTTACCAAAGGAAAGGTTGTTGGTATTGATAATTCAGAATCAATGCTAGCCCAAGCGAAGAAAGATTATGATAAGGTTCCCAATCTCCAATTTATTTTAGAAGATGCTGAAAATCTTAATTTTTATAAACAAAATGCTAATCAATTCGATTTGGTTGTTTCTTTTAGTACATTACATTGGATTAAAGATCAAAAAGGCGTAGTAAATGGTATTTATCAAGTCTTAAAGCCAAAGGGAAAATTTTATCTGAAATTATGTTCCAAAGGCGGCGATCCTATTCAAGATATTGCAGATATTTTAAAATTAGAACCAAAATATAAAGATCATTTTAAAAATTTTAGCGATCCCGTTACGCGCTTTAACGAACAAGACTATAGAGCGCTTTTAACGCAAGCGAATTTGCGAACAATAAGTATTAAAGATGCGCAAGAAAAAGATAAAGTTGCCAATATAGCAAAATTGAACAAACAGCTTAAAAGCTGGCTGCCGCATTACCATTTTCTTAAACTCACTTCGCTGCCATTAGCAGAAGAATTCATGAATGAAACAATTAATCGTTATTTACAACAATATCCTGCTGGGAACGATGGCTCGATTACCTTGTATGATCATTATCTTGAGGTGGTGGGCGAGAAGGGATAGAGGGTTATTTTTTGCTCTTGGAGAACACAGGTAATTTTTCGTTGCCTTCATAAAGTCGACCATTGATAAGATCGTTCACTTCATTGGGGAAAGAATCAAAGAAGTCCTGCATTTTAAAATCTTGTTTCCACTGTTTGACATGTTCAAAGGTGAATCCAATATAAATTTGAAACTGCCCACAGGCGTAATTCTTATAATTACCCATCGAGATCAGGATGGAATCATTGTTGCCAAGTGGGAGTAGATCATTCACCACTTGATAATAGGCTTTTTGGCCAAGATAATCTTTATAATATAAATTATCAAAATCCAGCACGCTAATCGTTAACTTATTCTGGGTTAAATAATCGATAAGTTTGTTGACTTGGGACTTAGCTAGTAGATCAATTTTAGCGGTAAATATTCGATTCTCAATGGCTAGCTGATGAAGATGGTTATATAAATTATCATAAAATAAATAATTACCAGTCTTATAATCAAGGATCTCTCCCAAGTTTATTTTCTTCTCTTTTTTAGAGATGCCTTTGTCTGTGCATTCAGGGGATTTGTTATATCTATTTAAATATTCTGGCAGTTTATATGGCATTGCATTGGTATCTCGTACTTTTTGTAGCCACCAGTTAAAGTCTTCTTGAGTTAAATTAATTTTGGTATTGTTTTTTTGCTCAATTTCACTTTTAAATGCTTGCCAATCTTGAAAATCTGCATGCCATCGTAATGTTAAGTATTCTTGACGTGTTTTCGCTTTTAAAAGCTGACTATTGATTACATTGTAATGAATAATTTCATCAGAATAATCTAATAAAATAAGATATGTAATTTTAGGCATCATGGAGGCTGCTCTAAAACCTCTTTCGGATCCAACCGTTAACAATACACCTTCAGGCGCCATCTCTAAAAAATGCATTATTTTTCCAATCTGGATTTCACTTGAAATGGGGAACACCTGGAAAGTTTCTTTGCTGTTGGTATTTGAATCGTCGAAATTCAATGGCGGTGGGGATGGTGTTGAGGAGCCAAAACTCACAGCTGAAGTTAGTAGTAAAAAAAATAGAATAAATTTAACCATTGAGCACCAATTCAATAGAATCTTTACAAAAATATAGCTCTACTTAAGTTTCTTTTGTAAAGATAGCTGTTATTATTCATAGATAAAGCAATCAGTGAAATTACACTTATTTATGTGATGCAATATTCAATTTCATTCTTTTTAAGCTTCGTATCTGCTAAAATGATTCTCTTTTCTCCGCAGTAAGTTAACATACCATGAGCAAATATCTTATCCTTTTCACACAATCACTCAATGAATCAAAAACACATCAAGAGGCCTTACAGATTGCACTCTCTCAATATCTATTGGATATGTTTCCCAATACATACGACGCATTAAGCGATCAAGAGCGGTCAATTAAAGCAGAATTACAACGATTTATAGAACATACCAAGACTGCCGTCATTGGTAATATTGTTATCGATTACCCCTTTTCAATTGAAATAACTGATTTAAAAGATTTGTTTACTATTGCGCGCTTAACGGAAATAAGTGCTTATAATGCACCATCAAAATTGGTTAGTGATTGTGAAAATACAGCAGCATTAAAAGGCCATAATCCTGCTGCTATCTATGCCCAAGTGGCACTTTTGGAATCAGCGCTTGTCAAAGGCGAAGTTGATGAACATC
>CAYXVT010000010.1:2447-19532 GCA_964468105.1 Uncultured Candidatus Berkiella sp.
TTGTATTATTATACGAAAAATTTGCTGATCTCATTCTTAAATCGAGCAGATTAGCCACCTTGAAAAAAGCGGTCAAAAAATCATTTGATTCCACAGTGTGTAAAGATTTACCACAATTAAGTGAGTTTCATCATGAAATGGAGTGTCAATTAGAATTTTTGCAGAACAAAGGTTTTTTTACGAAATTTTATGCTAAAAAAACACTGGCTGATAAATATGACTATACTTATGATTTTTATCAGAAAGTAAAAGCTCTAGGTGCGATGGAGCCAACACTTAAAGCAACTTTAACTAAAGTATTTTATCAAGCCGTTAATAAAGCTTATGACCCTTGTGAAACGGAAAAATTTAAGAAAATGCATGAAAAAGGCGCCACCATTGAAGAAGTATTTGGCGCTTTGAAAGAATGGAAAAAGAAGCAATGGAAAAAATATGAAGCTAGCGATCTGCTGATAGCATTAGATCAGCGTTTACTGGCTGATGAGGAAAACTATGATAATTGGCAGAAAGTGAGTTTTAAATTAGGCAGCAATAAATCTGCAAAACCACCTATGTTCCAATTACATGCCATGAAATATGCTGGAAATCCTAAAGACGACCCCAAGACCTTATTAAAATCCTTAGCATCTCTTCCTTCGCCAGTGAAGGCTAAAAGACCGGTTTTATCGGAGAACGCTGCACCCATTTTATCAACAGCACAGGTTGGTTCTGCTAAATCAAGATTAGCATGTGATGAAGAATTTTTAGACGAATTAGAAGATGTTGTTATTCGTTCAGGAGCGACTCCCTTTTAAAATTGGTTTAATTCAGTTTATATCAGCTATTGGTTTGACAAGACCAATAGCTTTTTTTAGCGTGCCAATGTTAAGTAGTCGTGGATTTATCCTAATAACTTTCATGACACCCTGCCAAATATTTAAAGAAACTGTATTTTAAATTTCTCCATCAAGTTGCAAATCATAATGACTCTTGGATAATGAAGATTCATTATTTTGAAGGAACACTGATGAAGGTATTCTTGTAAGAATACCAACTAAAGGACATTGATTATATGAACTCAGGGACAGAAGTACCAAATTCCTTTTTTAACGATCTAATTAATGATATCGAAAAGAATCGTCTGCCTTTACCGACGCAACCCAGAATAGTGATTGCGATTCAAGAATTGAATCAAAATCCACACGTGACTGCCACCATGTTAAGTGAAGTGATAGGTAAAGATCCTGGTTTAACTGCGAGAATCATACGCATTGCCAATAGTCCATTGACTAGAGGTATTGCTGTTATCAATAGTTTAGACAATGCCATCAGTCGTTTAGGCATTCAATTTGTCTCAAGTATGGCTTTGGGACTTGCCATGGAACAATTGTTTTATGCTAAAAATAAAATAGTTGAGCATAAGTTACGTGAAGCATGGCAACACGCTTCTCATGTCGCTGCCATGTCCTACGTATTAGCATTAAATTTAAAATCTGTTCCTGCGCAAGAAGCAGCGCTTGCTGGGTTATTGCACGAAATTGGGATACTACCGATTCTGGTTTTCGCAGAGAAGAATACGGAACTTTTGCAGGATGAAACGACTTTCAACGCACTTATAGAAAAGCATTATTCTCAATTAGGAGAGGCTATCTTAACTTCATGGCAATTTCCAAGAGAAATTGCAGCACTCCCCAAAAATCTGACTGAAATCTATCGCAATATAGAGAGACCTGATCTTACAGATATTATTTTAGTTGCAAAATTAGAAATGCTCCAAGGTACGACACATTCACTTGCGCTGATTGATAAAACGGAAGTGCCTGCCTATGAAAGATTGAAATTAAACGCGGCAGAAAATCTTCAAGAAAATGAGCAATACAAAAAACCTCTTGAAGTTGCTAAAAGACTATTTGGATAATTTTGCTGATCTCACCTTCGTAAATAAGGTAAATATGTTAGCCAAGCAAAGTCTACTTATCGTTATTATGATTACTAGTGTAGCCGCTATTGGTACGCTCATTGGTGCTTATATTTCTTATTTAACCATTTTGCGCCATAAAAAACTTTCTAAAGGTGTTTTAAATTTTATAGTCGCTCTAGGAGGCGGGCTCTTATTCTCCGCAATTTCTCTTGTACTTGTTCCAGAAGGAATGCGCCATCTTTCTTTCATCTGGGCAAATGGCATGTTTTTGTTTGGAAGTGTTGTCTTTATGGTATTGGATATCATTATTGAAAAAATGGGAGGACGCGCTTCACAAATACTGGCGAACACTATGGACTCAGTGCCAGAATCTCTTGGTGTAGGGGCAGCATTTGCCGTTGGTGGAGCTGTCGGTCCTTTGCTCGCAATTCTAGTAGGACTACAAAATATTGCTGAAGGTTTTAATTCTTTCGATGAGATGCGAGCCGGCGGTACAACTACAAAAGAAAATTTCGTGCTCCAATTTATATCGGCCATTGCAGGTCCAATTGCTGGTGTAATCGGATTTGTTTATTTAGCCGGACATCCAGGTTTGATTAGCGGGATATTCATGTTTAGCGCAGGTGGCATTTTATATTTGATTTTTCACGATATAGCCCCGCTTGCACATCGGGAGGGCCATTGGCTGCCAACTCTTGGGACAGCTATTGGATTCGTTATTGGTTTAGTCTCTCAAGCAGTGGTTAGTTAAAATGACAAAAAATAAATTAATCATTAGCGCTATTCCAAATAATGAACTTATTGAGACTGCCAAAACTTTGCCGAGGTTAGGTGCTTTAAAAGTTTCTGATGAAAGACTAGTATATTTAGATATTGATGATAACTATATACATGAGTTATTTCCTCTTATAGATTACCCTGGGGTTAACAAGCCGGATTATTTTGCAGCGGGCATTGGCGCTCATATTAGTATTATTTATCCTAACGAATATAATTATGCACTCATAGAAAAGCAAAGTATGTTTCAGTTTGAAGTGAATCATCTTTTTATGGCTAAAACAAATGACGCCATCTACTTTGCATTAAGCGTGAATGCCCCTGATCTATTAACAATCCGACGTAAAAACAATTTAAGCACCAAGTTAAATTTAAACGGCTATAGAGTAGACATGCATATTACTATTGGTAAGATTGAAAACCTAAAATAAGTTCAACAATTTGATGGTTTTGCTTTTTTATCACCTTTAGGAAATACTACAGACTTGTTTGCAGGCTCAGATCTTTGCTTATTAAAGATAGCACCGTTTCGATTTACCCTAATGTTTTGAGTAAGTTTATATTATAACTGGGACAATTTGACAGTAGCTGCTTATACTCGGCATTATCTAAAGCAAAAGCCTGAAATAGGAATGATCTGGTTCCGTTTATTTTAGACACTGCTCTCTTTGGTCCAAACACTACGAGCTTATTTCAAAGCCGCCACGCTCACAGCCTTTCATTAAATATATTGGCTGAATTTAAGCGTTTCCGACGAGTTGACCTTTTAAACATACAGATAACAACCTTTTCAAAATTTTACCTATTTTGCATGATATCGAATGAAACAACCTTTAGTTACCATACTAACATGTACGGTAAAGATATAAGGTTAAAAAATGAAGCGTGGTCCAAATAGAAAATCTTTTACAACAAATTCAAAGCGAGCTAGATATAATCCAGAACTTTCCATCGATGATTTGCCAAGAGAAATGTTTAATGAATTATTTTCTCATATCGGATTTGAATTTGAAGATCTTGCAAGTATCCGATTAGTTAATAAAGAATGGAAAGCGCACCTTGATAGTTATTGCCGATTTTTAATCGATAAATATTTTCAATATCTGAAATCAGCACATCCTGAAGATTATGAAACAAACCCATTAGGATTGGTTTACCGCGAATATCATTTTTACAAACAGTTTCCCAATCTTGATATGTCTGATATTCTTGCAGCCCTCACAGGCAATTATGCGCAAATTTCAAGTTGCAAAGATGAAAAGAGCAAAGCAACGCTATATGCTATTTTTTTAGCCAATGGATACCCATTGCCTGATATTTTAGAGGATACGCCAGAATATAATTTACACATCCCAAGTATAGCATTCGCTTTTGCTGCGAATAATGGTGATATTAGCTTTCTTAAAAATCACAACCACCATCTGCTTGGTGAAGGAGTGAAGCAGGCCCTTATCTATGCTTCCTGTAAAGGGCACGTTAGCATTGTACAATACCTATTAGATACTTTTGATACAGTAGATACACCTGCTGAGCTATTGATTTCCTCCGGACCTCATAAAAAAACTTACATCGAAGCTGCTAGCAAAGGGCAAACGAATGTTTGCGAATTACTAGCAAATAGATGGAGTTTCACTAGTGATATATGTGGTAATGCACTAAAAATGTCAGCTAGCAATGGTCACTTTGAAACGGTCAGGTTTATAATTCACAAACACAATTTTGGATATAGTGCTATCAATATGTCTCTTAGGGAGGCACTTAGCAATGGCCACCTAGAGGTTGGATTGTATCTTAGTAAAAAAGAAGATAAAGCAATTAAAGAGTTTCAAGAAAAGCTTCTAGAAAAAGGGTTTAAAGCTGAAGCTAAGCAATTTTTAGACGATGCTATTACTTTAAATGTTGCTTCTATAAATGAAGTTCTTTTAACAGTGGCACGTAAAGGATATAGCCACATAATCGATTTTCTATTTGAAAATTACAGATTCGAACAAGACAAAATACTACAAGCTTTTTTTCAAGCAACACTAAACGGGCATACTATCATCGTCGATTACATTCTTTCAAAATTCGAACACAAATTCAATGAAGAAAATATTGAAGAAGCCTATAATATTGCAACCGGAGTCGGCACATTAGATGTTCTAAAGCATCTTATTCCCAAGATTAAGCATCGGGATGATATTATTATGAAATCCATTTTAGAGGCAGGAAAAAACGGAGATCATAAACTTCTTGAGTTTCTTTTGGGTCAGAAAGAGTTGGAACTTCACATTCGTTTAAAGTCTTTAATAAGTTTATCACGTGAAATGGACTATGATGTTGTTAAGGGTTTAGTTTGCTTGGGTCAAGTTTCTTCTGCTGTAGCAATCAACGTTGCTATTGAGATGAATGATGTTGATGTTTTGGATTATTACCTTAAAAAAACCAAAGTAAATCAACTTGACGCCAATGCGCTCATGTCAAAAGCAATTTGGATGAATCATCTACCCTGTTTAAAGCTATTAGTTGAAAAGTTTAACATCTCAATTAATAGTTACAGCATCAACGACGCTGAACAGAGTTACTCAATATTGGATTATGCAATCCCTTATGGTGATATAAACATGCTTAAATTTATATTACAACAGGGGCGGTTTGACAGTAGCAGCTTAAACTCGGCGTTGTCTAAAGCGTATGCATCAAATAGGAATGATCTGGTTCCGCTTTTATTAGACGTTAGTATCTTGGGTCCAAACACTACGGGCATATTTCAACCTGTTCAATCTGCTGTCAATTATTCTTATGATACGTTTCGTAGGATGATGAGGCCCGCTCAAACCTTATTTGGTTATGCTTCTCCTCAAGAAAAACAGGAAAATAATCCAAAAAAGAAATTTTAAAACGCTAACTTCTGACTTGCTTATGATGGAAAAACAGGCTTGATGAATTTCAAGCCTGACCATTCAAATGATAGGCTTACTTAGCTTAGTTCCTTGCGTAATTGATGAACCATGCTTTCTTCAATGTTTTTCCATCGATTCTCAGGCTTAACGAATGCATTTAGTAGAAAATTTTGAGCGAGCGTAATCAATTTCTGTATTGTAACAGGTGTCATACTTGAAGATTCTATGTATTTGTCAAAAGATTGAAATTCTTTAGGAGAATAAGACAGAAGCTCACCAACAAACACCTAACCAGAGGCAAAGCCTCTAGTTAGGATAAAAAACTAATTCTTAATTATTTAAATCCGTTTACCAACCATATCCCCAACGGCAACGACGGAAACCATTTGGTGTAATCCAGCATCTTCGCCAGGTAACCATATCGAACGAAGTCGAAGTATTAATAACATTTGTGAATGATGGGAGGATATTATTAAGGCTAGTGCTGATTAAAGGTTCTGAAGCAAAACTCATGCTTGAAAATAATACTAATACTGAAAATATTAATGATTTCATGATAAACCCCTTATTTGCTAATATTGTGAGACTACACTTAATAGACAATCCAATTCTTGAATAAGTTCAATTGAAGCTTTTTTGCTAATGATTCATGTTAGGTCATTGTATTTATCTAAAGTAATGACCGAGATGATAAATCACGGTTTCGCGATTTTTATGGGATAAAAACTGATTTTTATTTAATCCATTTGCCTTTATGCAATGTTCACTCACTTATTTGGTAATCAATTTTCTTCTTAGAATTTTTCCGACAGTCGATTTCGGTAACTCATTAACAAATTCTACTTTTTTTGGAATTTTATATTTCGTCAGATGTTCTTTGCAATAATTAAGAATATCTTGCTGGGTTAGTTTCGGATCCTTTTTAATAATAAAGGCTTTAACATGCTCGTCTCCTTCAGACGTTTTATATCCTGTTACACCAACTTCAAGTACACCAGGATGTTTAGCAATCACATCTTCGATTTGATTAGGATAGACTTTAAAGCCTGATATATCGATCATATCCTTTTTGCGATCCACTATTGTTATAAATCCATTTTCATCAATGGTTGCGATATCTCCCGTCCGCAACCAACCATCAGAGGATAACACCTTAGCGGTTTCTTCAGGTTGGTTCCAGTAGCCTTTCATGACTTGCGGCCCTCTTACACAGAGTTCACCTGGTGTGTTCAAACCAACTTCATTATTATCATCATCTAACAGTTTAACTTCTGTTGAAGACACGGGTATACCGACGCTGCCATTAAACTTATTAGTATTAAGAGGATTAAATGAGACAACAGGGGAGGTTTCTGTTAATCCATACCCCTCAATTAAAGTGGTATCTGTTAATTCTTGCCATCTTTGAGCCACTTTAGATTGTGTTGCCATTCCACCGGCAATGGCGATTTTAAGTGTGGAAAAATCGACTTCAACGAAATGGGAATTATTCATTAAAGCATTAAATAAGGTATTAATACCTAATATCATTGTAAAAGGCATTTTTTTTAAGGTTTGAATGAAACCTGGTATATCGCGGGGATTCGTTATCAAAACAGCTTTTGTGCCATATTTAAACAAAGACATACTGCAGAGCAAAGCGTAAATATGGTAAAAAGGTAATGGAAGGATAGCAATTTCTTTACCAATAACCATTTTTGTTTTCAATATTGCGTCCACTTGCAAAATATTAGCAACAATATTTTTATGTAAAAGTATGGCTCCTTTTGCGATACCTGTTGTGCCACCCGTATATTGTAGAAAAGCACAATCTTGGAGCGTTAATGATACTGCGCTAAAAGGCTTTTGTGAGCCTATAGTTATAGCTTGCTTAAAAGATATGGCGTTTGGCATTGAATAGGAGGGGACCATTTTTTTTAGATATTTGATAACAAAATTTATGATTAATGATTTAGGGAAACTTAATTGGTCTCCAAATTTTGTTACTATAACGTTTTTAACGGCAGTATTTGGTAGTGAGGAAGCAACAGTGAAAGCTGCATTTTCTGAAACAATAATGGTTTGTGCGCCGGAGTCTTTTAGTTGAAAAGTAAGTTCGTCCACAGTATATAAAGGATTTATGTTAACAACGATTAATCCTGCACGCAAAATGCCGTATATCGCAATTGGATATTGCAATATATTAGGCATCATGACAGCGACGCGATCGCCCTTTTTTAACTGTAATGCATTTTGTAGATAAGAGGCAAAGTGACGCGAGCGCTCTTCCACTTTTGTATAACTAATTACACAACCAAAGTTTTCATAAGCAGAGAGGTTACCAAATTGCTTACAGCTTTCTTCAAAGATTGCGACGATTGATTCGTATTCATCAACATTAATTTCAACAGGTAAATGTTCATAATGCTTGAGCCAGATTTTTTCCATCTTCCACCCCGAACTCATTATTTGCTTCTTATTAATAGGATTAATTGCAAGAGAATATAGTTCAATTTAGTTGAAAGAGGTGAAATGCACCAGTTGATTGACAGCAATAGGAGTAAAAGTTACAGTGTTTTAAAAATTGTGATTGATTATGGTAAATAATCAAATATGAAAAAAACCTTGTAACTATAATCCTCTTTTTAATAACAACAGTAACGGTTGCATCATCAATGGATAATACAATAACCTATGAAGTGGTTCCTATGAGCCAAGTGAGTGCTTTATTCTCAACGATTCAAAAATGGCGAGTTGAAAATTACGCGCACTTTCCATATTTATATGTTTCTACTGGTGCTGAGCAAGAAGATGTCTCCTATTATCAACGTTCTTCTAAGTTGGTAATTACTGCAGCTAAAAAAGATAATGTAATTGAGGCACTTGCAGTAGCTATCCCCTTATCAGATTTTCAAAGTAAAAATCTTGAGTTTTCGGCTAGAAATCTTTTTGAGACTTCATTAGGTAGGCATATTGACCAATACTATTACATCAGTGAATTATTGTTTAGAGATCCGAATCATTCAAGCAAAAGTAATGAAGATATAGGAAAAAATCTATTAAAAATGGTAGAAAGTGAAATTAAGCTTGATAAGGATTTTAACAAAATCGCAATGCTTATTGTTGAACGCCCTGCTGATCATCCTTTGCGAGATGAACTCTTTATAGATGAAATAAATATTCTAAAAGATAGCGGCTATGTAAAATCATCTGTTTCTGCAAAAATTATCTGGAATACGAGATTAGATAATCATAAAAACGAACAGCAAGAGAATAAGATGATTCTGTGGTCAAGAGCTATTGATTAGGTTTCTTGTCATTAAGCTCCCTTTCTGCTTAACTGCTCATCGGTTAGAATCATGGCATGGCTGGTTGCAACCGCTATCAGTTTACCCTCTTTTGTTTTAACTTCAGCCTTCATTACTAAGAGAGATTTTGTTTGTGAAACAAGTTCGCCCCTCACCAGAACAAATTCATCCTTTTCTTCAAACGCTCTGATGTAGGTAGTGTTTAAATCAATGGTAACCGCAGGTCTTTTGGCAATCATAAAAGAAAGCGGCCCACACACTTCATCGATCATAGCGCAAATGATGCCGCCTTGAGTGCGACGAAGAGGGTTGTTGAAAGCAGGATTGAATTTAAACATGGCCGTAAATGATTTTTCGTTCTCAGGTTTAATGTAAATGGTTTCCAAGATTTTGCCTGATTGATGGGGCAATTCAAGGTTAACGCCCATTACAGCAAATTCATTTTTCATATTGAGAAAATCAAAATCCATAATCAATGTCCAATAGCAGCTGCGATGATTTTAATCTCATTGCCCATTTGAGATATTTCACCACCACTAGGTTGGGCAGGCATAGAGCCAGTTTTAGTATAGATATATAAGCTTAATAAGTTATTGCTAAAATAAAGCGCTGCGACCACGCCACTGACAATCAAAGTGGCAACCGTTGCTGTGATGACAAAACCACCTTGAATAGTGTGAGCTTCTTCTAAACTCAATTCGCGCATAAGTGTTTCTCCTGCATAGGTTATGATCACATTATCAATCATGCTAATGATTGGCAACTTTTCACGTTGTGTCCATTTTCTGCCAATTTTAATCGATTTTTAGCAAATAAAGTATGACAACTTTCATGAATTGACTTTTGTCATAAAAACCTTTACATAGTAATTCTTCACACTTACTAGGTATTGATGATGACATTCACGCTTTCAGAAAAAGATTGGCAACAAGCAGAAGAAGCTTTATTAGGCAAACCAAGTGGTACTCGCTTTGATAAGTACCCAAGAGATCCTAAGACCAACGAAAAAATTCGCTCTAATCCCAGATCGCAACATGCCTTTATTATCATCAATAATATTATTTATGCCCTGTCCACTCGTAAAAGTTTTAAGCCAGAAGAAGGCGGCGCATCCATTGTTAAGCAAGGAATAACCAAAGACGGTTTAGTTGTTGCTATCAAAATCGAAGATACCCCATTAAAAGATGAACAATCAGATGCCTATCAAGCAGGGGTTACGAATGGCCTCATCATCGGACAAGGTTTGAGATCTGAACCGAAGATGAAAATAAACCATAGCATAAAAGGGATAATTTATACGGATAAAAAATTGTATACCGTTATGCATTGGAGAGGGCAATCTCTCATTTCACTAATCGAAGTTTATCCAAATACATTAACGAATACCCAACGTTTATTAATAGCGATACGACTATGGCAGCAACTTGAAATGCTTCATGAAAAGGGGGAAGTGCATGCTGATATTAAAGCTGAGAATGTTTTAGTGCAGAGTATCGTAGGTAATAAAATTACTCTGTCACTTGGCGATTTTGATTTTGCAAAGAAATTGGAAAAAGGAAAGACTTACGTCATTGCTGATAAACCTGCAGGTTCACCTGGCTTTGCTGCGCCAGAATTATTTAAACAACGTCGTTATTCTTTTGTTTCTGATTGCTTTGCCTTTGCAATAACGGCTCTTTACCAGATTGATATATCACTGAAGAATATATCCTATTACTATTTTAATGATTATCTGATTGCTACACATGAAGCGTTAAAGAAGCGAACATTGAGACATCCCTTGTTATGGCTTGAATCTAAGCAGGTTGTTTTAGAGCCAGAACTGAGGAATATATTCAAAGCGATGTTTGAGACAGATCCTGAAAAAAGGATCGATGCCAGCAAATTGATACACTATATTTGCAAGCAGCTGGAAGAAGCTAAAGATCTCGAGGATGAATTGAAACAAGAAATTAAGCAAGTAAAATCTCAGCTTGAATTAAAATTTGCCAAGCAAAATATCAGTTTATCATCTGCTACCCCCTTAGCTCAGCCAAAAGCAAAAGTAGAACCGCTTTCTCCGAAGAACCCAAGCCCCAATTCTCAAGATAGTCCTAAATTATTGTCGCCTCAGTTTGAGGCCTCCAAGGAAAAACCAGTGGTAAAACGAAAATTGATTGCAGATAAAGAAGATGAAGTTTTGCCGATGGAGCCTGAAAATGCATCTTCAAGAAAAATGAAAATAACTCATTGATTCAAGTGCCTGTAATCGAATTGTTTGAGGCATTTGCTAGCTTTAGTTGATTACTGAATTTTGCATTTGCCAATGAGTAACTGTTCTTTTCCTTTATCTTCAATAAATTTACTCATAATAGCGCCGCTATTTAAATCGATAGTTGAGCGATCGTTTTCGTTGTTATGTGAAAATTGAATTCTCTGGTCTTGGAAAGTGGATTGAAAGGGTAGAGTAACATTACTATTGTTAAAAAATCTTATTTCTTCATTAGCCTCGTCAAAATAAAAGAAAGCTCTTTTATTTTGATTTTTTTTATCCTTTGGATCGTCTGAATGCATTGTGCAATCCAAAACTGTCCATCTTGGATAAAGGGTTACTGAGACAAAATTGGTATTAGGCGAAGTGTAACAAAAGAGATCAAGCGTTCGGTCTAGCTTGGATGTCCAGATGACTTGTGAATAGTTATTTGGCTCTTGATTCTTAACATGTACTTCATTTGTTCGTTGACCGTATAATGTGGTAATGGATTTTTGCAAATTAGCACATAATTTTTCAACATCTTCTTTTTTAAGATTGGCTACATGTGTTATCTGTGATAGTCCCTTGCTGTCAACAAACTTTACTGTTTTGGTGAAGTCAACGCTGTTAATTTTGGTGGGCGATTTTGCTTCAAAGACATGTGATTTATCTGGTGAAATGCTGGGAGTAAAATCATTGGTGTTAATGTAGTGATCTTGAGTGATGCCCCAGGGGATGGTATGTGCTGTTAAGGGAGATTCTTGAGCTCGTAGACTCAATGAAAATATCATTAAGTTTAGCAATAAAAGAGGATAGAGTTTCATTCTCATTTAGCAACGTTCCATTTCAATAGAATCCACCCATTTTGTTTTATATATCTAACATATTTGGTTGTAAGATATCAAGAGGGAATGCCTTTACAAGGGGTGACGCTCCTAAGTTGAAATTCAGAGCTAAATTTAAATTGACATAGCTAATTTACTCACATTTGTTTTATTGCGAAACAGGGATTTAAAATGGATTCAATTAAGATGGACCGCATAATTATATTTAAATCGCATCAGAAAAGACTTTAGGAGTTAAAATGCAAACAGACACTAACAATAAAGAAACCACAAAGCAAAGTTATCAGTTGACTGCACAAGCTTATGCAAGCAATGTTGCTTCCCTTGCTCCAACAGACTCAATCGAAAAATTCAGTAAATTATTGCCTCCTAAAGCTAAATTAATTGATATTGGTTGTGGCTCTGGAAGAGATGCAAAGCTCTTTAATGATCTAGATATACATGTCGCTGGAATTGATTTTTGCTCAAATCTTTTGGAGATTGCAAAAAATCATGCACCATTATCTGAATTTCAATTAATGGATATAGAATCGATACAGTTTCCAGATTCAACTTTTGATGGGGCATGGGCTGCATGTTCTCTTGGACATATTTCTAAAAATGCTTTACCAGCCGTTCTTAAGAAAATTCATTCTCTGTTAAAACAGGGCGGCTATTTTTATCTTGCTCTCAAAGAGGGAAAGGGTGAGAGCTTAGAGATAGATGAACGCTATGAAGGCGAGGTAAAGAAATTTTGGTCTTACTTTGAGGCTGAAGAATTAAAGAAATTTCTGCAACAGGCTCACTTTAAAATTTTGGAATGTGATTTGGTTGAGAAAAGCCATCACTATCAAAACCATTTGGCATTCAGAGTTTTTTGTCAAAAAAATACATAATACATGACTGAAGCGGGATGAGTGCCGCCAACAAAGCCTAAAAACAAAAAGGAAAGAGTAAATATGAAATTATACTACACCCAGAGCGTCTGCTCCCTAGCCGTTCGAATCATTCTTCATGAGCTGGACTTATCTTGTCAATTTGAATCTGTTAATTTAAAAACAAAGCACACGGAGTCCGGGATAGATTATTTGACAATCAACCCAAAAGGATCTGTCCCCGCATTACAGCTAGACAATGATGAAGTATTAACTGAAAATGCTGTTATTTTGCAGTATTTGGCGGATAAAAATAATGCCACGGAATTATTGCCAGCGCTTGGTGATATGAAACGCTATCGCACGTTAGAATGGTTAAATTTTGTTAGTACGGATTTGCATCGCTATTGTGCACCCTTATTTTGGTCAAAAATTCCAGATGACATAAAAAATAACTTATTCTTACCCATTTTAAGCAAAAAACTATCATTTGTGGACAGTCATTTGCAAAAGAACCATTTTTTGATGAGCAATCATTTTACCTTGGCCGACAGCTATTTATTCGTGATTTTGATATGGCTGGCTAAACTCAAAATGCCTATGACCGATTGGCCAAATTTAAGTCGTTATTTTAATGATTTGAAAAAGCGGAAATCCATTCAACAAGCGTTAGGAGAAGAAGATTTAATTAAACTTTAAAGTGTGTGCCCGCACGAATTCGGAGAAAGTCTATCAACTCAGAAAATCATGATAAAAACCTAATTGGTTCCGTTTTGCAACAACAGAGAACTATTTAGAAAATGTTCATGACATCGTGAAACAGTAAATGCAAATTGACAGTAAAAGATGATATTTTCTTCGCTGTATTAGTTTAAAGATGAGAAACATCGGACTCTTGACAATTTCCAGGTGATGGAATATTTTGACTCGGCTTTGCAGTTAGATAGTAAAAGAGGTACCGATGTTGGGGTTGTTCAAGAAAATTCAGGCCGTTCAAGATGTAGCCGGGGATTTATACAAAGCCATTGAACAAGAGTATCAACATGAGTTAGCAGGCCGTTCTGTTCCGGACCCTATGAAAGTCCCTTCAAACAAGGGCAAATCAAATAAGCTTTGGCATGACAACGCATTTACGTTAGCTTGCTCTGCTTATAACTTGACTGGCGAACCATCTAAGGGTTATCAAAATATCGTTTTGAGTTCATTTGCGGTTATTAAGACGTTTCAGTCAGCCCAAGTTCCCGGAAGCCAAGACCCTAGGCATCCAAAGGTGCCAGTGCATCTTAATGCCGTAAGAATTGAATTGGTAGATAGATGTCAAGAATTAGTATCTGACATGACGCAATTTACTAAAGATCCAAAATCATTCATAACGCCAGTTTCTATGGAATCCTTACTAGCCTTTTTTGCTGAGACCTTAGTAGACACAAATATTTTCGGATGCACACCTGAAATTTTTGAATTAGCATTAAAGAAAGTTAATCAACACAATGGAAGAGATCTACAAAAAGAGAGAAATTCTCTGCAGTATTGGTTTGAGTTGAATGACAAATTTAACGAATTAGTCAGACCTAAGAGTTTCATCTTATTTGATAGAGCTAAAGAATTATATATCACTAATCTTGGATCCGCTGATGAGCGAGCTTGTTCTTTGGCAAGGGAATTACTTAGTGAATTGCCAGGGGACAATATTGTCACTCTAAGAAGAGAAATAAGAAAAAAACATCAAGCTCTCTTAGCGAGCGCAGTAGTTGTTGGGACTGCAGCACCCCGTGCTCCACTTACCTTTGGTTATAATAATACAATAACGACACCTGTTTCTTTACCATCTTGTGGCTTGCAAGATGTTGATAATGATTTTAATGCAAACCAAGAAAGTAAGCAGCGCAAAAGACGTGTCACCAGAGGTCAGGCATAACAATACCTTAGTTTTGGATCTAAAAACTCATATATCCGCCATCTTTTCTCACTGTAAACGGATCATACTTTTCAAAAGAGGTTTGAGTTTGAGCTGCTTTTTTAAGGGATGGTGTATTCTTTTTCGAGACCTCAAATGCCACAGCTACCGGTGAGACAGTTGTCACTTTTGTAGCATCTTCAGGCGATGATACTGTTACACGCGTTAGTTCGAGTAATTGATCTTTTGATAAATTCCCCGTGTCCAAAATATATTTGGTAATGAATGTGGCAGGCGTTACATCAAATGCTGGATTATGAACCTCGGTGCCCTCTGGAGCCCAATCGATTTTTCCTAAAGCCCCTGTGACTTCGCAGGCCTCGCGTTGTTCGATGACAATGCTCGTGCCATTCTCACACCCTTTGTCTAAAGTTGTATAGGGCGCGGCGACATAAAAAGGAATGTCATGTGCTTTGGCAAGACAGGCCAGGCTATAGGTGCCAATTTTATTGGCAACATCACCATTGGCTGCAATGCGATCGGCACCTACGATAATGGCTGATATATCTTTATCTCGCATCACTGATGCTGCCATGCTATCGCAGATAAGCGTATAAGGGATCCCGGCCTTTTTGAGTTCCCAAGCCGTTAACCTTGCGCCTTGTAGCAAAGGCCTGGTTTCATTGACATAAACATGTTTTACTTTGCCTTGTTCAAAGGCACGCTTGATAACGCCAATGGCTGTGCCAACCCCTGCTGTTGCTAAAGAGCCTGCATTACAATGCGTCATCAAAATGGCATCTTTTGGAATTAATTGACTGCCATGTTCTGCCATTGCTTCACAAAGTGCGACGTCTTCGTCAAAAATTTCTTTTGCTGCTGCTATTGCGGCTTTTGGATCACCATTTAATTTGGTGAGCATTCTATTGACACAATAAGGCAGATTGACAGCCGTGGGCCTGGCTTGGATAAGCTGTTTGCCAGCATTATTGAGTTGTTCAATCGTAGCGCCTTGCTGCGCATATTGTGCTAACGCCAAAGCTGCGGCAACACCAATTAAAGGAGCGCCCCTCACTTTCAGTGCTTTGATGATGGCGCACATTTCATCTATGGAATGACTTTCGATCCAGGTTTCTTCCTTGGGTAACAAGCTTTGATCTAAGACGCTGATTTTTCCATCTTCATATTTGATTGCTAGCGATTCACATTTCATTTGATCTCTCCTTTAGTGGCGGGAAAGATATCCAATTTAGTAAAAGAAAGGCAATTAACCTATTTTAACTTCGACTCTTTTTTCGTATTTGTTGTGAAGAAAGAGGGGTTGAGTAAACCTCTGTGCATAAAGATGCCATTTCAATTTTCCCGCAAAGAAATATTTTTTCGGGTTGTTTGGCTTTTTCGGGAGAATCGTTTCTTCCATTTGCCAGCATAATTTCATTCAGCATATTTTGATCTAATATAATACCTTTATCTTCATCATTGTAACTGTTAGCAATAATGACATGAGATTTGCCAGTAAATCCTTGTCCTTGGTGTACAATAAAAATCACTAACTCAGGGTATTTTTCATAAAAAACACGCTGGGTCCATTCAGGATAAACTGGCTGAGGAAGCATCTTCACCAATTTGTTAATCGCTTTGATTTCTTGGCAAAGATCAAATTGGCATTCCGATAATTCAATAACTTTTTTAAAGTGCAAATCAACCTGCTGCTCTACGCCAAATTCATCGCCATAGGCAAGTATATGGCCGCCATCTGAGCCAAATGCTGAGACCATGATTTTTTCTAACATCCGTTGTTTTAAGACAACAGGATCGGTGATTCCTTTTTGGCGTAAATAATGCGGATAGCGTTGCTCATCATGAGAACCTGAATGACCTGCGGTTGGGGCTACTAGTTGTAGCACTCCTTTGGTATGTGCATACCAATTAGCATCTGATTTCCAGAGTTGGTAATCATTTCGATGATGGCCTTCGGGACCTGGCATCCAATAGGCACTGTTCATCGTATGTGTAACCAATCCCTGGGTAACCAAATCTTGATCCATGGTGGCATTGCCTACTGTTTCAGCAACAAGATAAGCTTGCCTACCATGAACTTGCTGACATACTTGATTGATATAAGGTAACAATACTTCATGCGCTTCGCGGGCAACGTGCCCGACCGCATCAAGGCGTGCACCCATAAAGCCAAGTTCACGAATATTAAAATCGATAAAGGGTTTCCAAAAGTGGGTGAAAATTTGTTGCAAAATATCGGGATTGCTGTAGTCAAACGTGGCAACATCACTCCAGGGATTTTCAAGTGTGCGTTGGTAATGTTCATCCATGCCATGAATAACAAAATTGCCATTAGGATGGCGTTTGAACCATGTTGGGCAACGTTGTACAAGAGGGTGATCAATGGCCA
>CAYXVT010000010.1:19542-29697 GCA_964468105.1 Uncultured Candidatus Berkiella sp.
AAATCAAACAGAGGAACCAGCCCGAGTTCTCTTGCTCGCCGGGTGTAGGCTTTGAGATCTTCAAAGCTCATTTTATAAGCTGGGTTGAGTTTGTGCTCATTTTTCATGGCATAGACAGATTGGGTGTTATTAGGCGCAATGAAATTCTCAGTGCACGGCTCAAATAAAGGATTTACCCAGACTTGTTTAAAACCCATGTCCCTTATTCTAATGAGATCGGACATCATTGCATCAATATTTGAATAAGATCCTGGAAATTGATTATATAACCGCAAGCGCTTTTCTACCGCTGGAACGGTGGGAGCTGGGCTAGGTCTTTGAGTTGCTGATTTATAAGCGGTTAACATTTTTTTCCTACTACTAATGGAAAAGTCTTAACCTTGAAAAGTTGCCCATAGTATCGAAAAGGAGGGTAGGTTTCAACTAGAAAACAAACTTGTGAAGCCTAAAAATGCCATAGGGTCAGAGTCGCCTTATGGAGATCTGATACAACAGCTGTGTATTCCCGAATCTTTGGGCACTTCCAAAAAGCTGCAAGCCTAATTTTTCAAGCATTGTGCAAGACTTTTTATTAGCGGCTTGTGTTATTGCCACAATACGTTCTAATTTAAGTTCATTAAATCCATATTCAAGCGTTGCCTGAGCTGCATCAAATGCCAAACCTTTTCCCCACCAAGCTTGAAAAAACATATAAACCAATTCCACTCCATCTTCGGTATTTAAAAGACCACATAAACCAATTATTTCATTGTTCTTATTTTCGGTGACGGTAAATATCCCATAGTGATATTTTTCGAAATGTGTTTGTAGAAACAATACTTTTTCTTGAATAGCCTCATCGGAAAGGGTGCCGCCTAGATATCGGCGAACCTCTTTGTCGCGCCAGAGTTGGCTTAAGATTTGGAAATCCTGTTCTGTGGCAGGTGATAAGGTAAGGTTATGAGTTTGTATTATTGTCATAGCATTTCGGTCAATGTGATTTTGAATGACAGTAGTTTACCATAATTCATGTCATGCTAGATTTTACGTTAAGAGGCGTTTTTCATATATCCTCATTGCGGTAGCAATGATCGTTGCTAGCCCCCCGTGAATCGCTTTTAGCGATGATACGGGGGGAGGCAGACCCACCCAAATTTCCTTGCTGCGGAAGCAGCTTCCTAATAGATTGACGCCGCTACCGCGGCATTTATGTTATTGTTTATTACCCCCCGTATCATCGCTAAAAGCGATTCACGGGGGGCTATTTACATTAATCGCTTCCGCGATTTAGAGAGTAGATTTTAGATAATCCTGACATAACCTAAGGTGATACTATTGCAGATCGCTTTTCCACAGGTTTTGCTGGTAGCAGACTCGCTTGAGTGTCAGTACGTCGCGAAGCAGTTGCTGCTGTGAGAATGGGAGCTGAAGGCTTTGACGCACTATCAGTAGCTGCAGTTTTTGCAAACACTTCTAGATTTGCTTTTGCTGCCAGTGCTCTGGTATTTAAATCATCAATTTGGGGTTGATCATCTAATCCTACATAAGCAGGTCTAGGTGTTGAAGAAGGTGGTGCTGCCCTCTTTAGTGGTACGGTAGCCACTAACGGGGAGTCCACAGGTTTAACACGATGCTTTTTATCTTTAGGCGCGCTACCTTCAGCTCTGCGGTGTTCTCTTTTATCTTTATGATGATGCTTCTTTTCTTTTTTGGTTTTCTTTATTTTCTCATCCGTTAATACTGGGGAGTGGGTTTTTGGCTCTGCATTAGGAGGTTGAGGTAAAGGATCAGTTGGTATGGGAGGCATTCCTTGATCTGCGGTTGAGAGCTTTCGCATCAAGGTAGTTGGAGAATGCTTAATCCATGATCCTCTCACTTTGGGGCTGTCAGTGGGCGGCGTTGTTTCTTTTAATTCAAGATTGGAAAGACGTGTAGCAATATCGCCATGCTTTTCTTTCTTCTCTTTTTTCTCTTTCTTTACTTTATTCTCTGGACCCGTGTTGCTCATAGCGTTAACTCCGATAGCAGTTTATTGGAAGGGGGGGATTATACTGTTAACGCAGAATGTAAGGCTATTTTGTGAATAAAAATAGTTAAGATATGAAAAGCACTATATTTTTTTATTACAAAAATACAGTGCTTTCTAACTAGAATGGATTATTTATGAGAAGAAGGTTGTTCCAACCATGCCCTTTGGAAACTCGGGCATATGCTTTTCTCGGTTGGCATATTCTTGTACTTTCACAGCGCCCAATTGTCGACGCAGCTCTTCTTCGCGACCTAAAACAATAATACTGTCACCTGAAGCAATGCCGGCATCTTTACTTAAGCCAAGATCTTTGAATACATAATTATCTAACAATGGGCCTGAATCGGCATCTGCAAAGTTTGCAATGTTATGCACCCAAACATCTGTCATACGTTTACCGTTTAAATTCCAAACAAACAAAATGTGGTAATTTCCTTTAGAAAGAGCAGTACTATGTTTTGCATATAACGCTTCAATATGAGAGAGCATTTGCTTTTTATCTTTGGGATCATAAACGGCTTGTAAAGGGTTGTTATCTTTAACCGGATAAATGATTAATTGAACGCCATTGATAACATGATTAAAAGGTTTGTATTGACGTTGAACTTTATTTTCAAGTTCTGCTAATTTTTCTTTGCATTTACAAATTTGTGGTTCAGCTGTTTTGATTGGAGATGCTTCATGCGCCATCGATTTTAATGTAACCATTGATGCAATTAGGCCAACAGTAATAAGTAATTTATTCATAATGTCTTTTCCATGTGACTTCGTATTAATTTCACTAACTAAATGTGTGCCCCAGTATATTACCTTAGAAATTCTTTTCCGCCAATCTCTTAGAAAGCCATCAGCCTGGTTTTAAATCTAGTTATCTTTCATTGCATTTTCTATTTAAAATAAAAACTAAAATAGATTAGAAAATATGAGAACATTTAATGCTTGCAGCAGGCGCATCACCCTCACATCGTATCAATAGCATGGTAGCAAGCAGCGTGTGGTGGCTAGTTTCTACCTATTCAGGACCCATTCAATCTTGGCTAAGTCGCATATTTTATAGCTTCTATTGTAATTGGTTGATTGGAGGAGCAACGGGTATTTGGGGTAATGTAAAATGGTTTTTTGTCTGCATGAAATCTCAAGAAGATATCGGTAATTATGCTTATTCAAATTCACAGCAAGCTTTAGGACTTTTATCTGCAGGCGGCGCTTATTGGCTTTCACATCAATTTCAGCGTTTTTGGTATAGAGCAAGTTCTATTGCTAGTGCTGGTGCTAGAGTAGTTGAGAATGAGCTTACAAGAAGACTTCATTCGATCCACGGTCGTTTAGAACAACTTGCTGTACAACAATCCGCAGAACGATCAAAGGAAAGTGTTGAGAGCGATCCAACCTTACTGTTGCAATTAAGGGAGACACAAGCAAGATTAAGAGACACGGAAAGTACACTAAAACAATTACAAACAGACTTATTACAGCAATGGGAGGAAGATCAAAGGGAGTTCAGCGAAACTATTTCAGCTGCAAAACAAAAATTTGCCTCGACTAATAACGGTGTATAGATCCAGCCTGATTATAATTCTAGTTATCTTTCACCGCGCTTTATGTTTTAAAATAAAACCACAAATAGCTAGAAAATAAGAGAGCATTTATGCTTGCACAAGGCGCGCGCGCGCAAGGACCCGCACCAAGAGCTGCAGCAGCAAGAGCACCAGCAAACAATGTTCCTCCTGCATTAGATAATGGCCCCTCACATGTTATTAATACGATGATTGCCAGCGCAGTGGCGTGGTTGGTTGTCAATTATCCAGGCGAATTCTTATCCTGGCTGAGTCGTTCTCTCTATGGCATTTATTGTAATTGGTTAATAGGTGGCGCAACAGGCTTTTGGGGCGGCGTAAAATGGTTTTTTGTCTGCATGAAAGCAGAAGAAAATGTTGGCAATTATTTTTTTGAGAATTCCAAGCATTATGTCGGTGCAGCTTCTGCGGCAATTGCTTATTGGTTTTCTAATCGATTACAACGCTTTTGGTATCGAGCAAGTTCCATTGCGCAAGCTGGAGCGTCAATTGTAGACCATGAAGTGAGGCAAAAGCTTGATTCTATCCAAGGTCATTTAGAACAAATGGCTCAAGAGCAACAAGCATTGCGAGTAAGTGTTGGTGGGGTATCACCCCAAGTTACTCCTTTAAGAGATTCACAAGGTGGTTCTCCGTCTTCTTTAGAACTACAAGGTGAACAGAGGAATGTGTTAAGAAGATCAAGCCGAACACAAGGCAAGAAGTAAAGAATTTAATTTTTTCGAATAAGCGCAACAAAAGACTCAATAGGGTTAGAATAATCTTTAACCACTGATCTTGCTCCCCATTCTTCAAGCGTTTCTTTTGGGTAATTACTGGCGATGCCAATAAATTGCCAATCTAAAGCTTTGACGGCTTTAATATCCCACGGTCCATCGCCAACATAAGTGATCGAAGTAAAGTCTTTCACATCATAAAATGTTCTAGCTTTAGCTTCTGCAATACGCATTATTTCAATACGTGCAATATGATCATCACAACTTGATAAGGGTAAATGAGAAAGGGGCAAATTCGCATGCTGAAGTTTTAGTAAGGCTGAACGATAGTATGAGCCAGTGGCGATGGCAAGAACCATATCCTGCTCTTTAGTTAATTCTTCAAACAGAGAATGGACACCTTGAATCGGCAGAGGAGGATTTAACGTTAAAGACTTATCAAACAACGTTAAAAATTGTTCTTCGATGGCCATTAATTCTTGCTCAGATGCACTTCGCTGAAAAAGTTTGGAAATACATTCAGTTGCTATGCCGGTATCAGTGACATGTTGATAGTTGGTTAAGTCTTTGTCTACATTATTTGAACCCATCACTTGCGTATAGGCTTGAATAAAGCATTCTGCCTCTTTCTCATGAGAATGTATCAAGGTGCCGTCTATATCAAATATCACTAAATGCATTTTTTATTTTCATCTCTTTACAAATACAGCCAATAATAGCTATTATACAGCAACTCTCGGGGGGCGACTATGCTGAGATTTAATAACTGATGAAGTTATTATGACCCGTTGAACCTGCACTGATTAACATCTGCGAAGGGAATGAGAACATGCCAATGCACGCACGTCCGTCTATTATCTTATTTTTTAAGTATTTATTTTATTTTTGTGCTCGAAATAACACGAGTTAGACTTCTTTTGTCTCTTTTTTCTCAAAATTTATAAATCATTTTATTTAAATGAGGCACGACTATGTCTAATACTTTTACGACCCTCATGTTAAATTGGTACGCCAATCCTTATCATGCGCCCATTTTTGTTGCGCAAGCCCTTGGTTTTTATAAAGAAGCAGGCTTAAATTTAGCTATTTTGCAGCCAACCGATCCCAGCGATGTAACCAAAATTGTGGGACACAATAATGTGGATATCGGTTTAAAAGCCATGATCCATACCATTGCAGGTCGTGCTAGAGGCTATCCTATAACTTCTATTGGCACCTTGCTTGATGAGCCGCCGACGGGCCTGATTTCTCTGAAAAGCGCTGGCATTAATCATTTTGATGATATCAAAGGAAAACGTTTAGGCTATATCGGAGAATTTGGTAAACAGATTATTGATAATTTGGCTAAGCATGCTCAGATTGAACAGTCTGAGTACGAAACCGTTAGGGTAGGGATGTATATGGTCGATGCGATCGTTGAAGGTCGTATCGATGCCGGTATTGGGTTTAGTAATTTTCATCAAGTTGAATTAGAATCACAAACAGGGCCTACCAATATCATTAGAATTGATCAGTTAGCAGGCCTTGGTTGTTGCTGTTTTTGCTCGATTCAAATCATAGCCCACGAACAAACATTAAGAGAAAAGCCTGAAGTACTTCAAGCCTTTTTAATGGCCACTGAACGAGGCGCCTCTTATGTGACGCAATATCCTGATGCCGCCTTTGATGCCATGTGTGAATTACAGCCTAGACTAAAAACCCAAACACAACAAAAAATATTCACCTATACCTTACCTTTCTTTGCACGCAACTTGCTCAATGTCGAACGGGATTGGAACAAAGTGTATCTATATACTCAACACCTTGGTCTCCATCAAGGCGACTTGGAACTATCAAAGTGCTACACCAATCGTTTCATTGGTGAAAAACCGTTTTCAGACGTTCAGCCCGTGTTGTGTTGTGCTTAATGAAGATAGGGATAGTTGGTGCTGGGATTGTCGGTAGACTATTAGCTTGGCATTTATGCCAAGCTAAACACGAAGTTCATCTCTTTACCAAAGGCGATATTGATAGCAATGATGCTTGCAGCACCATTGCTGCAGGCATGATAAGTCCGTATGCGGAATTGCCGCTGCTGTCTTTTGATTGGCATAAAGTGGGCCTAACTGCTTTAACGTGGTGGCCAGCAATTTTAGAGAGTTTACCTTTGGCGGTTCATTATCAAAGCCAGGGAACATTAGTCGTGTGTCCACCATCGCAAAAAGGGTTATTGCAACATTTTATTAGTCAGATCCAATATAAACTGCCAGGATTTATTATTTCGATTTTATCAGAAAAAGAAATAACGACCTTGGAGCCCGGACTATCTTGCTTGGTGGGGTGTCATTTACCAGAAGCACACCTTTCACCTAATCAATTGTTTAAAGCATTCAATGCCTTTTTTGCAGAGAATGGTGTGATGTGGCATCCCTATCAGGATGTCAAATCCATCACCGCCTCAACCATAGTGGGTGAAGAATGTAGTCTGTCTTTTGATAAGACGGTTGATTGTCGTGGTATGGGTGCTAAACCGCTTTTGCCCACTCTACGAGGCGTGCGTGGGGAAATTATTCAATGTTACGCTCCGGATGTTCAAATGCGACATACCCTTCGTTTCCTGCATCCCCGCTTCCCTTGTTATATCGTCCCTCATGAAAATCAACAGTTTGCGATTGGGGCGACTCAGATTGAAAGTGAAAGCTTAGAAGAGATCACCTTTAGAAGTGCAATCGATTTAATGAGTCAAGCAGTGAACGTGCATTCAGGATTTGAGCAGGCAAACATTCTTTCTCTCAATAAAGGTGTCAGACCCACCACTTTCGATCATATGCCGCTGGTGCAAGAGTGCGCTGGTGTTACCTCTATTAATGGCATGAGTCGTCATGGTTTTATGCTGGCACCACAACTAAGCGCAGACGTTGTGGCTCGTTGGAAAAAAGCCTCATGATCAATATTAAAATAAATAATTTACTACTGCGATTACCTCATGGTTGTCGTCTTGATGAAGCGTTAGCAATTTATGGCGTTAAAGAGAAAATTTATGCCGTTGCTATAGACGGGAAGTTCATCCCACGGATTCACTATGCACAGACCTCGCTCCTAGATAATAACAGTATTGATATCATCGTACCGATGCAAGGGGGATAAATGTGGCCATTAGGAACACAATCAAGATTATTGATGGGAACGGCCAACTACCCATCAGCAGATATTTTATGCCAAGCCATTAAGGCGGCACACACGGAAGTTCTCACCGTTTCGTTAAAAAGAGAAAGTCCCAGCAATCGCGCTGGAAAAAGTTTTTGGGACATTATTGGTTCCTTGGGTTGTAAAATATTGCCCAATACCGCGGGATGTCGCACTGCCATTGAGGCCATTACGATTGCCCAAATGGCTCGCGATATTTTTGAAACGTCCTGGATTAAATTAGAAGTGGTCGCCGATCAATTACTGATGCAACCTGATCCTTTTGAATTAGTGAAAGCCACAGAGGCGTTACTGGCGCTTGGTTTTGAAGTGTTTCCTTTTTGCACAGATGATATTGTTGTTTGTCAGCGCTTAGTGGATTTAGGTTGTCAAATTTTGATGCCTTGGGGTGCACCCATTGGTTCCGGTAAAGGATTGTTAAATATATTCCAGTTAAAAAAGTTACGGGAACGCTTTCCACAAACAACATTAATTATTGATGCGGGTATTGGTAGCCCTTTACATGCCATGCAGGCCATGCTTTTAGGATACGATGGTGTGTTAATCAATAGTGCTATAGCAGGAGCAACAGATCCGGTATTAATGGCAGCAGCATTTAAGCTCGCTATTGAAAGTGGGAGTCTTGCTTTTATAGCAGGTGTTATTCCCGAAACAGATTTAGCCATAATGAGCACACCGCTTGATCAAACCCTGTTTGGAGAGTCACTATGCAACCAATAGTTTGGACCATTGCCGGATTTTCACCTTCTGCTGGTGCGGGTATCATTGCTGATTGTCATACATTATCAGCGCTAAATGTCACACCCAAAGCCATCACCACGGCCCTTACAGCTCAAAATGGATTTGAGGTCACACATTGCGTTGCGGTGAGTCCGGAACTTTTAGAGGCGCAGTTTTTTTCTTTAAGAAAGCTAGGGTGGCCAAAAGCTATCAAGATTGGTTTATTGCCAGATGTGCAAAGCATTCATTGTTTGAGTCATTTATTAAAAGATTTTAAAGGGGATCTTGTTTATGATCCGGTGATGAATTCTTCAAGTGGTTATCCGCTGATGGATCCTCTGGCAATCGAAGTAATTAGGGGAAAATGGTTACCAAACATGAGTGTTATCACCCCTAATCTGAGTGAAGCTCAACATTTAACGGGGATGAGCATTCATTGTGCCAAGGATATGCTTGCTGTGGCAAAAGCTTTAATCCATATGGGCGCAAAACAAGTCATTCTTAAGGGTGGCCATCTACCAGGTGTTTTGGCACAAGATCTGTGGACAAATGGCAGTCGCACATGCTGGCTTAATTCAGCGCGAATTCATCAATCAAAAACCCATGGTACCGGTTGTGTATTTAGCGCAAGCCTAGCTGCTTCTTTGGCGCATGGGTATGACGTTTTAGATGCTTTTGTGCTTGCTAAAATGGCAGTGACTCAAAGTATCAGGTCAGCAATGAATAAACTCTCTCAATGGCCATCATCTTCTTGTGATTTGCCATGGTTAACTTATTCTCCAAATGAGATGCTGGGAGAACCGTTCCCGGTTTGTGAAAAGCCGATTGGCTTTTATCCGATTGTGGATAATGCTCAATGGATAAAAAAGTTAAAGGCTTGGCATGTCCCTTCTGCACAACTCCGAGTCAAAAATAAACCCCTTTGGGAGCTACAATCCCAGATTAAACAGGCTGTTGATGACTCCTCAAACCTTCAATTATTTATCAATGATCATTGGGAGCTGGCAATTGAAAATCGTGCCTATGGTGTACATTTAGGGCAAGAAGATTTAGATAATTGTGATTTGTCAGCACTTCGAGGGGCTGGTATTCGTTTAGGGATAAGCACCCATAGTTATGCTGAGCTTGCACGAGCGCATGCTTTGCAACCTTCTTATGTTGCTTTGGGGCCTATTTATCAAACCAAAACTAAACCGATGCGCTTTGCCGCGCAAGGTTTAACAAATTTGCAACGATGGCGAGAATTAGTTTCTACCCAACTGGTGGCAATAGGGGGGATCACATTAGCAAATGTGAAAGAGATAATAGCTTATGGCGCTGATGGTGTTTCAGTGATTTCGGCTTTAACAAAAGCAACCGATCCACAATTGGCCTGTCAACAATTTTTATCACATTTTAAGAACCTATAATGCTTGAACGTTATTATCCACAAATAGCATTGATAGGCATAGAGGGCCAACAAAAGTTAAAACAAACTAAAGTCCTTTGCGTCGGTGCCGGTGGCTTGGGTTGCAGTGCTTTGCAATATCTTGTTGCAGCAGGTATCGGTAAAATAGGCATTTGTGATGGCGATAAAATTCAATTGAGCAATTTGCAGCGCCAAGTACTTTATCGTGAACAAGACATCGACCAGTTGAAAAGTACAACCGCAATCAAGCATCTGCAGCAATTAAATAGCTTCGTTGAATTTGAAGATATCCCTGAATTTATTAAGCCTATCAATGTGATATCGTTTTTGTCACGTTATGATTATATTATTGATGCAACCGATAACTTTAAAACTAAACTTCTATTAAATGATGCTTGTCATTGGCTGCAAAAACCGTTGGTGAGCGCCAGTGTGCAACAATTTCAAGGACAAATGACTGTCTATTGTTTGCCAAAGGGACCTTGCCTGCGCTGTGTGTTTGAAGATCTTGAGCAAGCACAATTGCCATCTTGTGTTGAG
>CAYXVT010000011.1:0-3458 GCA_964468105.1 Uncultured Candidatus Berkiella sp.
ATATATTGATGAACTAGGCAAGATTGCTCTGTCGGATGCGCCTATTATTTGTGATAGCGCCGCTGATAATTATCTTTACCTTGGATTGATGTCCATTTTGTTTCCGAAATCCAAAATTATTCATTGCACCCGCCATCCGATGGATCTGTGTTTAACCAACTATTTTCATTCTTATCCGCATGACAGTGCTTTTGCGCACAATTTAGGGACGTTAGGTCGATACTATGAACACTATGTGAAATTAATGGGTTATTGGCAAAGTAGTGGGATCAAAAATAGAATTGAAGTCAGATTTGAAGATCTCGTGTTGTCACCTATAGAAACCTTAAATGAATTGTTCGAAGACTTAGAAATGCCGATCGATGTCAGCAAGATTAAATTACCCACCCTTTACACACTAGAAGTTGATCGTTGGAAAAAATTTCAGCCCTTTTTGCAACCGCTCATTGAAGTACTGTATCGCAGATAAAACATATAGGTGTTGATACACCTTTTTCGTGCTTGAACTTTAATTGTAATAACTACTCTAAATAATAAAGTGTTATAGGAGAGTAAAGTCGTGCATGAAATGTCAACCGCTATGCATGGAATGATAATTGAGTACATGCGGCATTTTAACTATGAATCTAATTTGACGGGAGTATGCTTTGGTATTGCTAATATGGGATTACAAGCAATATTGGCAAAAGATGTCAAAAGTTTTGATAAGCGTTTTTATGATATTTCAGAAGATTTTCTTAAAGGCTATAAACTCACTGATGAAGAACGCGAACAAATGCGCATCACAGGATTTTTAGATGGCATAGAATTATTTTACCAAGCAAATAAATATAACCATTTATTTGAGGAGGGAAAAGCGCCAACTAAACAAGAAACGATGCGTACCGCCGCGTTAGTCATGTCAGTTAAAATCGAAGAAGACGGCGGACTTGCTTACAATGCAGATTTTTCAGGGGTGTATGATAAAAATGAACTCATCCAGTATCTTGCCACCTTAAAAAAATCGATTATCAATGCTGACCCTCCCTACCAGGATCCTGTTGCCATACTATTAGGTAGCAGTAATCATTCTATCACTATTGGATTTGACCCCTCAACGAATGATTGGATATTTATTAATTCAAAGACTAGTAAAAAGTGCCTAGACGAAGAAGAGCTCGCTGGCCAGATCATGCAAGGATTCTCACTCCTGCCAGATCAAAAAATTATTTTAGATTCTCAAATCTATTCCACGCAAAAAAATAAAACACAAATGGAAAGTATCATCTCCGATTGGATGAAAGATGAGACTTGGCAAAAGTTACATGAAGTGACAGATGAAAAAGTAGAATTTCAGGACGAAGAAAACCAATCTTGGTTACATATGGCCTCTCGCCATAATCAACCTGAATTAGTCAAAAAGCTTTTAGAAAACAAAAAAGCTAATCCCAATAGACAAAACCATTTAGGAGTAACCCCTCTTTTTCAAGCAGCGTTGAACGGTTATCTGGATGTGGTGAACGTATTTATGCAACATCCTCAAATTGATCCCAATATTCATGAATATAGCCATGAAGCAGAATATCCCTTTTCGGTTGCCTTAATAAAAGACCATCCACAGGTGGCTATGGCATTGATAAAACCAGGGATGGATCTGAATATTCAAAGCGGATTAGGACACACCCCGCTTCATTTAGCACTTATAAGAAATAATAACAAATTATTGAGGGCTTTGTTACACAATAAAGCTGATCCAAATATTCAAAATAATGCAAAATCAACTCCACTTCATATCGCAGTCGGAAAACAAAATATTGAAGCAATGAAAATGCTATTAGAAACAAATGCGGATCCCAATATCTATACCGAAGAAAGAGGTTTTCATGGCACCGCGTTACATATTGCCGCACTTAATGGCGATGCTGAGTGTGTACGATTGTTGCTGGCTCATGGCGCTGATCCCACTAAGAGAATGTTTGATCCTAATACAGATGATTATACGGGCCGAACTGCGGCTGAATGGGCACAAGAGAATGGAAATGAAGAAATTGTTTATTTACTGAATAATCCTGAGGCGACACAACAGACGGCAAAACGGCCCCCTGCCTCTTATTGTTTTGCACAACAAACCGATAATAGCTGCCATGTCATGCCTTTTATTAATTTAGGGATCCTTAAAAAACTAAGACAAGATACTTCAAAAGAGTTAGAACAAGAAGGTATTGACCTTCATCCGCATGCAAGGCTCCCACAAGATGCCAATTGGTATCAAAAAAGACATTGGTTACCTCAAACATTTTTGTGGACCAAAACGTGGGAACAGGCCATCTCTAAAGCGATGCAATCTTCTTTTGGCGAATATCAAAGAGAAGTGCTCGCAAATGGTATCATACAAGGCCATGTTTACGACGAAAATGGAAGTAACTTTTTAAATAATACCTGGAATCCTCTAGAATATTATGCTCGCATGTTATTAATACCCTTTAATTTTACTGATGCCAATATGTTATCAGCAGATTTTAGACTGACTCATCAAGATGCAGCTTATAAAACCTTACCTTTATTTTGGGATAAAGGTAAAGCTATTTGTTATGATCCTCTGGTTCGTGATTATAGAGAGTTAACAGAAGTAGCATCGCTCAATCAAGACTGGGATATTGCTGTTTATTGCCCACCTCCCAGCGCCACCTGGGGTGATACTTTTGATAATTACTACAAACAACTAAGTGGCCAACCTCAAAGTGAGCAAGTTGGAACTTATCGCTATTATAAATTATCTAAAGCCCAAAAAGACTTTTTGAATTTGCCTCCTCAAACGTAGTTAAATTATTACCAGAATTCTGTATTAGGTTATGAGCGAGCTTTTAAATTTCAGTATCTTCCTGAGCAGTCGCAAACCAACAGTTATTATATGTCAAGCTTGCTACAGTTGATGTTGTTTAGCATGGGGGTGGATGCGCAAGGTAAGGATATTGATTCACAACATCCTTTATATGATCAACATTGTAGTTTAAAGCAGCATATGCAAGCATCAAACACCAATCCTTGGGCATTATCTACCTTTAAAAAAGAAAATTTACTAGAATATCACCTCGCCAAAATCATAGAAAAAAATCCAATATTAAAAGAAAAAATGAAGCAAACCGTGGATATCTTCTTTTCTAGTTGGAATTACTATAAAGCGTTAGATAATTTATATGATAGCCCGGATCCCGCGACAAGAACATTATTAAGAGATAAAAAAGGATCTATCTTAGGGGAAGACTTGTTTTTAGCGTATGCTTTTATGATGAATGTGCGTTTCCTATGGGCAGCCTCTACTTCCCGCCAAGCCTTTAATGCCATATTAGAGCTTGATCCGATGTTAGCGCATGTTCTTCGTTTGCCACTAACGCCGGGACCAAATCAACTTATCAGCAATGCTCAAGCAAAAAATTCCCAAGGTGATTCTTTCTTAGATATCTGGGAACTAATTCATG
>CAYXVT010000011.1:3468-8453 GCA_964468105.1 Uncultured Candidatus Berkiella sp.
CAATGTGCCAGTTGCTTCGTCTAGAGTGCGGGCTAGGATTTTCACTTTTGGATTCTTATTATGGGGAACAATTAAGCCCTATATATCGTGATGCGAAAGGTAAAGAATCCGCGGCTACTTGCGATATTGGCAAACTCACGACAGTGAAACCGGAAGCGCAACCTCAGAGTACTCAACGTAAAAAAATGCTTTTCACTACCGATGTGAAAAATCCTAGGGACAAGGAACCTGAGGCCCAATTTAGAATTGGTAAACCCTCAACAACCACAAAACGAAAAACTTAAGCTTAGATAGAGCTACTTAAGCAATCGAATTAAGCAATGGAATTTTATCCCCCGGTATTCGTACATAACCATCCTCATCTTGACGATGCACCAAAGATTCTTGGTGCCAGGCATGACCATAAATCACCTCAAAGGTAGCGGGATAAAGACCATCAAGTTGCTTGAAAGTCTCATAGGCTGCCATCATTTGTTTAATATCATTCTTGGGCGTAATACCTTTGGAGCGAGTTTGATTCATATTGCGGGCGCCAGTGGCTTTAAGATCATTTAACAGCTGTTTCACATCAGGATAGGTTGCCGTTATCATTTCCATATCCATTACTGGATCAGAAAAGGCGCTATTGAGAATTAAATCGCCAACATCATGCATATCTGAAAAAGGATTTACATGCGTATGTGATGAAACCGCTTGCCAAGATTGGCGTAATTCAAAAAGGGTTTGTGGACCTAAAGTGGTGAAAAATAACATCCCATTGGGCTTTAATACCCGCTTAAATTCTTTAAAGACCTTATTTAATTCAAAGCACCACTGCAGGGTAAAATTGGAAAAAATCAGATCGAAGCTTTTATTGGCAAAGGGCAAAATTTCGGTATCACCACAAATATAAAAGGGTTTATTTTTCCACAAATGCCAAGGTTGTTTGCTTTTGGCAAACTGGGTCATTCCATGGGCTAAATCAAGACCCATGATGCTGGCCTTTGGAAACTTCTGCTGAAGCTGCCTGGTAATGTATCCGGTTCCGGCGCCGACATCCAAAATAGTCGCCGGCGGCGTTTTAATTAAATCCAAACGTTCTATTAAACGATGCCCAATTTCCTTTTGCACAAAAGCAGACTGGTCGTAAGTTTTTGCCGCCATACTAAATGAGCGTGCAATATCTGACTTTTTGACGGGTATGTCGTTCATGATGTCACAACCGTTATCGGAATGTTTTTGGGCGCGCAAGAGAGGGTGCTTTCTTTTGCCTCGACAAACTTTAACCCTAAAGCATCAAATAATTGTTGATCTTTATCGACATTCACATTAGGGGTCACTAATAATTTTTTGCCACCATAATGAATAGAGTTTGCTCCTGCCATAAAGCATAAGGTTTGCATGAGATTAGACATTTGTACGCGACCACCTGAGAGTCTCACATAAGCTTTAGGCATCAAGATGCGCGCCAAAGCAATGCAGCGAATGAAATCAAAATCATCAACCGGATCGGCATTTTCAAGGGGTGTGCCTTCAATTTTAACCAATTGATTCATTGGCACACTTTGGGGATGTTCAGGTAAGTTGGCCAAGGTGAGCAATAGATCAATCCTATCCTTTTTATTTTCACCCATGCCCAAAATGCCGCCACTGCAAACATTAATGCCCGCTTCGCGCACATTTTTCAAAGTATTAAGCCGGGTATCATATGAACGTGTGGTCGTGACTTTAGAGAAGTGTTCCTCTGAGCTTTCCAAATTATGATTATAAAAATCAAGACCGGCTTCTTTTAAAGCAAGGGCTTGTTCTTGATTCAATTGACCCACCGTAATGCATGATTCAAGCCCTAAGGCATTAACCGCCTTTACCATTTCAATGACTTTTTGTAAGTTGCTTTTTGTGGGAGTGCGCCAAGAAGCGGCTAAACAATAACGAGAAGCACCGTTTTCTTTTGCTTGCGTTGCACCCTTAATCACTTCTTCAAGTTCTAATAAAGGTTCGCTTTTGACACCATGATAAACACTTTGCCCACACCAACCACAATCTTCAGGGCAACCACCCACTTTAATGTTCTGTAAAGTACTTATTTGAATCGTGTTAGGCTCAAAGCAGGCACGGTGAATATTTTGAGCTTGCCAAAGTAATTCCATAAAAGGCATATGATAAATTTTCTCTGCTTCTTCATATGTCCAATCATGTCGAATAACCAAATCAGGCATTCAGTAATCTCCTTAAAACCCTCACCCTAACCCTCTCCCAATTTTGGGAGAGGGGAATAAGAAGGCGTATAATGCGTGGTGGTCATCATAATTCGTAATCTTGCTTAAGCAACGTCAGTGAAACAGATAGTAAACAAGTGGTTAAAAATTGTACAGCAAATGATGGGGCTTTGCCTACAACTTCCTTGTCATTGTGTGTTGTGTTTGCAACCTAGCCAGCAACAAATAGCATTATGCCAAGCATGCGAACGCCTGTTGCCTTGGTTAGAGCATCCATGTTCACTCTGTGCAGATAGAGTGCCTCCCATGAGTGATTTGTGCGGTAAGTGTCTGAAATGTTTACCACCCTATGAGCGTTTACAATCCTTATTTGATTATGCTTGGCCAGTGAATGGTTTTATTTCGCAGCTAAAATATGCTGGTAAATTACATTTTGCCAAAATCTTAGGAAATTTAATGCTAAAGCGACTTTCATTCGTGAATCCGATTGATTGTGTTGTTGGCCTACCTTTGCATCCAAATCGCCAAAGTCAGCGCGGTTTTAATCAAGCCATAGAATTAGCCACCATCATTGCTAAAGGGCTTTGCTTACCACTAGATAGGTGGAGCTGCACGAAAATACTGGATACCAAAGCACAGTCATTATTATCTGCCAATAAAAGATCAACCAATATTACATCTAAGTCCTTTCATATTGACGCTGGTTTTAACGCCAAACATGTTTTAGTCATCGAAGATGTTGTAACCACTGGCACAACAGTTCAGGCCTTCACCCAGGCTCTAAAACGCCATGGGGCTAGGACTGTAGAAATTTGGTCAATTTGTCGTACGCAACGATAAATAGCAAAATCCTTTAAAATCTGTGCTACATGCTATATATATGGGCATATTCCGTTTGAGTCATATATGGAAAATAACCGAGCTATTTCACATCAGCCACCACTGGATGCAAAATTTGGTTTGCATTGTGGCTATTTTGGAACATTGCCAACACTGAGAGAATATCTTCAAAGTAAAACCTTGCCGAGGGATAGTGCACAAACTTTTTTTATTTTAGATATTCAGCATGAACTTGACCTTCTTAGAGACATACCAGATGCGCAATTAAGTATTAGTGTGCCAACTGTTGGTTTTACCGATCCTATTAAAGATTATTCGCTTGCTCCGCTATTTGCTGTGCCCTTTAGCATCAACGGTTTTGTCGCTAATCAAGAGAATCCAGGGTTATCGCGCGCAAAAGTATTTGCACTTGATCTGGCTAACCATTCATATGCCATGCTAACCTCATCACAAGGAAATATTGAAGCTCCAAAAACGCCAGGATTTTTTACATCCTTGCAAGAAATAACTTATGTTTATTCCAGGGCGCAATGTATTAATGGGCAAGGATTACAATCTTCTTCTCATGTTAAAACAAATGGCAACATTGAATTGCTCACTCCTCGAACGGGCAACGCCTTTACCATAAACCTAAAAGTTAAATCAGCATCAACCCCTCAATTGTTGAGCGAACGTTCGGTTCAATACCAGCCCCAAGTAAAGGATGTTCCACAAGGGCAATTAATTGCACTTTGGCAAGAAGAAATGCATTCGGGTCTTTTGCACATACATTACAAAATGACAAAGACAAGTATGCTGCGACATTGTTATCGCGCAAAAGTTGTTTTCGATCTGCCTTTGCAAGAAGGCATAGAATATACCTGGGAGAATGCACCAATCACTGTTGGGGAAAATGCTAAATCATTGAGATTTACGCAATATATTGGTCTAAGTCTGGATGCCTTCAAAGATGTCATTACCAGAATTATTCCAAAAGGCAACCCTAAGTTGGCAACAACCCTTTATAACCACCTCATTGAAAGTATTTTGAATCGATCATTACCGTTATATGCCTTAACCCCTTATTTTGCGCAAGCCGATCAGATCCGTGCTGCTTTAATGCAAATTGATATGATGAAATATGACAAACATGACAATTACGTTTTTAAGAAGATCTTTCAATTATTAGGAAACCATACTAAAACAGAATTTGATTTTGTCGATGAAGTTGATCGCTTATTATCCTTTGGCCCAGAATATTTAGAGTCATCCATCATGATACAAACCAAAGGAAAAGCAGTACAAAACCAGGAACGGATGATAGAGGCAACTATTGTAGTTGAAAAAGGGCCTCAAGAAGTTATTCACGCTCAATCAAGTAAAACACCGTTACAAATAATCAACAAATCACCATCAATAAAGAAGCCTACGGAAGTTAAGGAGACTCCCGGAAAGCGAGTTTCAAGAGGGGCGGTTTATCAATTAAATTTACCTAGTATTTTAAAGGGCGCCAATGTTATCGAAGGGTTCAAAGAAAATGACAAAATTAATTTAAGTTCTCTGCTTGATTCATTAGGGAAAACCTCGGGGGGATCTTCTGTGGTGCATGCTCAGATCACCTCTAGTGGTGATACGGAGATATGGGTTGAGCACTTTGATAAATCAAACGAAGCGCAGCATTATCATGTGGCGACACTCAAGGGTGTTGGTCATTTACCTGGTGACATTAGTTCTTTCATTGAATATGGGCGTTAATGGAAAAAGAAGCGTTAGATTTTAGTGAAGTGACCAATAAGTTTTCGATATTGGGTGTTCCTTTAGATGCGACAAAAGAGGAAATACGCCGTGCCCGCAATAGATTGCTACATCATTTCCACCCTGATAAGCATCCTTATGGTTGGATGTATGATGAAGTTTTACCTGAAAAAAGAGTATTTTTGATACAAAATGCCTATTTGTTTATTATTG
>CAYXVT010000011.1:8463-20099 GCA_964468105.1 Uncultured Candidatus Berkiella sp.
TGACGAAATAGCGCAAACATTTCGATTTTTATCAGAAGGTACTTTGACAAATCGCATGCCAGTGAAAACGCGCAGTCATTGGGCTTATACAACCGTGGCTTCTTATGATAGGGATGTTGATACCCATAAAGACGGAAGTTGATTGTTGTGATCTTATTAAAAAAGAGGCATTATCAAACTTCAAGGATGAATGTTTAAGCGCTTACAAGGATAGTAAGATGCGCTTTTTAAAAAGCATATTATGCCTGTTTTTTTTTCTAGGCATAGTGAATGCTTCTTTTGCCAATGATAACGCACTGCATATCGCTGTTTCTTCAAGCATTGAAGTTCCTATCGTTAAGATTTGCCAAAAATTTAGCCAGACATCTGGATATCAATGTAAAACATCTACTGCACCAACTGGGCATCTTTATGCCCATATCATGCATGGTATGGCCTATGATTTATTTCTTTCTTCAGATGAAACATATACTCAAGGATTAGTGAATGCTCAAAAGGCAGATCAAGAAAGTCGATTTGTCGTTGCCATGGGCAGAGTGGTGTTATGGAGCCCAGATCCTGCCGTTTCACCGGAATCATTGCATCTTGCCCTGACGGATAAACAAAAAACGGCTATTGTCATTGCAAACCCAGGGGTCTCTGCTTATGGAGGAGCCGCTAAAGAGGTTTTGCAAGCTTATAACTTATGGAATCATGTTCAAGGTCGTCTTATCTATAGCAAAGGTATTAAACATGCCTATCAGTTATTGATCTCTAAACGTGCCCCTATGGGTTTTATATCTCTTGCTCAATTATCACCTCAGACGCGAATGCTTAAGCGTTATTGGGAACCCGATCCAAAAAGTTACAAGCCAGTTTTACATGAAATAGTTGTTTTAAAACCAATGCAGCATGAAAATGAAACACTAGCGTTCATGGCATTTTTGCGACGACCCGAAAGTTGTCAAATTTTAGAAGATGCTGGTTTTAGTTGTTCATCCATAAACAAATTAGGTTAATCTTCCATGAAATAAATGGTAGCATGCACTTTTTGATGAATGAGAGACCATCCGTGAGATTATTATCAACAAGTGAATGTAATGATGTTGCTGGGGGCCACAGTAGCGATCCATTAATTATTATGGCAGGGATTGTTGGGGTTGGCTTTTTTGTGTTTGGATTTTTTCCCTTAGTGTTAGTATAAAACCCTCTCACAACGATGGATGGGTTATAGAACTCTGAAACTACAATAAATAGACATCAAAGCGATGGCTGCGGGCGGTGAAAGTAATAGAAGGATTTTCATGTAAGGGGGCGGCACTGATTGCGCGTTTTACAACAACACGTTTGCGCGCTGTTGCTAATGATTTGGCAACGAGTTCGGAACCATCATCATCGCAACCGACAACTGTTTGCAATAATTGCATGTCTTTTTTGACCAGAGCGGATTTATGTCGAGATGGGAACATCGGATCGCAATATATTACATCTGGGCGTACTTCAGGGTTTTGTTGTAAATATTGGATAGCACAAGATTCAATGAAAGTCATACGCTTAATGACAGGTGCTATATCAGGATCTTTTGTTGCGCGATCTAAGGCATCTTTAAGGAGAATGGCAATGGTAGGGTGGCGTTCAAATAATGTCACTTGACATCCTAAGGCCGCAAGTAAAAAGGCTTCTCGCCCCAAACCGGCTGTACTATCAACAACATGGAGTGTGTCACCCTTTTTCCAACCAATTGCTCTGGCAATAAGTTCGCTCTTCCCTTGCATGTGCTCATATCGATATCGAAGCGTCCCTTGTTGAAAATCTATTTTATACGGTCGCCATTTTGCTTGTGAGTCAAGGGTTAATGCAATGCCTTGTTCGGTCTTTGATAAGGAATAACTCACCCTTGGTGTCTCCAGAGGGTTTCAAATTGGTTGTAACATTCAATCAAAGCAACAAAGAGAAAGAAAGAGATTGTCAGGATAATCATGGCTTTGCCGCCGATGATCTGTAGGGGTTTTTCTTGCTTTAATCGATATCGCCCATGCCAAGCCATCATCGCAGGCAATATGCCTAAAAGTATGGCAACAAATATTCCGGCAAAGCTCAGGGCAACTGTAAAACCACTAGGATAAAATAATATAAAACAAAGTGGTGGAACAAAAGTGATCAGGGAAAGTAAAATTCGGGATCGAAACCGTTTACGAATATGTAAGCCATCAGCCAAAAAATCAAATAAAGAAAGACACACACCAAGTAAGGAAGTCACAAAGGCAAATATAGAAAAATAAGTTGATGCATGTGTAATGAGTGGTGTTTTTAATAATGTCTTTAAAGCGGCAGTCACATCAGTGGCTGCATGCCCATGCTGTTGGATCTGTAGTAAACCAGGATCTCCTGATAAAGGAATAATTCCTAAAATGGCCGATTCCCAAGTGATGTAAACTAGTAAGGGGATAAAACTACCAATGAGCACAACACCAAGCAGTTGACGAGGTTTACCATGTAAGTATTCGGTGATGGTTGGAATAACAATAGCTGAACCAAAAGCGGTGATAATAAGTGGTATGGGGCGTAAATCAAAAATGCTGGGCTGCTCATACAACAGATGTAACTGAACATGCTCGGCGACAACAAATAGCAGTGTGACAAAGGCACCTATCAAACCGATCATTAAAAAACGGTTTACCCAATCTGTAACCGTTGTCCCTAGTAGAATAATAATCATAGTTAACAAGGTGGCAATGATAGCGCTGCCAAAAGGAGAAAGCGTTATATCAAAGTTTGCAAATCCTGCCACTATCCATGCGCCAACACCAGACAAATAGGCTGCCGTTAACGCATATAACAAAATAAGATAAATACACCAGGTGAAATATTTTCCAAACTTACCAAGCGTCATTTGTGCCATGGAAATCAGATTTGTTCCATAGCCAACAAGAAGATTCACTTCTAAAAGATAAAGCGCCCCGAAAGTCATAAACAGCCAACAAGTGGAGTAGATGATAACAGTTTGTGCAAAACCAAGATGGGCTGTAATCACGGGCAATGCTAAAACAGCAGCGCCAATAGCCGTACCAGCAAGGAGAGCTACTCCGCCGATAGCATTTTTAAGAGACATAAAACACCTTATGCAATCTGAGAAAAAGCTCCTAGGAAGAGCTCACCAGGACCTGTGTACGATGTTGTTGGGCAAAGGCTATGGCTGCGCCTAACCAACCTAAACAAGCGCTGGCAATAAGGAGCAACACTGTATCGTAGAAACTTAGATTTTCCAAGAAAAATACCCCATGAAAGAGCGAGCTGAGCTCTGATGCTGGGCCTTCAAGGGTGTAACTCATAGTATTTATCATCAAAATGGCGATAACCCCACCTAGGCCACCATAAAGAGCACCCCGGTATAGAAAAGGCCGACGAATAAATGCGACGGTAGCACCAATGAGATTTAAGACTTCAATTTCATCTTTATGTCTCTCAAGGGCTAGTCGAATGGTATTTCCAACCATCAAAACAACCCCCAAACCAATGATCAAATACAAGCAGTTGATCAAAATTTTTCCAAAAGAAATAAAACCATTTAATTTTTCAACCCATTCATAATCAAAAGCGGCTTGTTTTACGAGCGGGAGTTTAGCTAAGCTTTCTTTCATGGCAATCAGCTCTGCTTGGGTTGTTTTTTTTGAGTCAATTTCAATACTTATGACACCCGGTAAAGGATTCTCTGGCAAAAGAGATAAGGCATCTTTTAGCCCAGAGGTTTCTTGAAACTCAGAGAGAGCTTTTTCAGGACTCAAATAAGTTGCTTTTTCTACAAAGGGATATTGCTTTACTTTTAGGATGAGAGCGTCAATTTGTTGCGTTGTACTTTTGGCATCAATATAAAGTGATATGGCAGAGCCTTGATCAAAACCGCCACTTATCTGTTGGATATTTTTAAAAAATAAATATAAACCAACTGGCAAAGATAAACAGACACCAATTGCCGCCATTGTCATAAATGAAGCAAGAGGAGTTAAGCTGAGATTACGAAAGCTAATTGTAAAGGCTAAAAAATGTGAATTCAGATAAACACCTAGATGTTGTACCCAACTGATATGTTGGGTTTTTGCGCCTGGTTTTATTTTAGACATACCCCGGTTCCTCTTGCAGTGTTGGCGCCACCGTTTCTGGGGTTATCACTTTGGTGGTTCCAGGTGTGATAATCTTTCCTTGCGCCAGATGTAATTTTCTAAAAGGAAATTGCTCAAGCAAAGCCGTATCATGTGAGGCAATAAGAACGGTTACGCCCACCTGGTGAAAACGTTCGAATAGTCTCATGATTTCTAAAGAGAGCTCAGGATCTAAATTTCCCGTGGGCTCATCTGCTAACAGAAAGCGTGGTTTATGAACCACAGCACGCGCAATACCGACACGTTGTTGTTCACCGACTGAAAGTGTTGGTGGCGTAAAGCGTTCTTTATCTAAAAGGCCAACCCGTTCTAATGCCGCTCTAACTCGCCTGACAATATCAGTCTTGTCATAACCGGCAATGACCAATGGCATCGCCACATTTTCAAAGACTGTATAATTATTGAGTAGTTTTGGATTTTGCGTAATAAACCCAAGGTGGCGTCGATAGTAAGGAATTTTGAAAGGCTTCATTTGACTGATATTTTTGCCAGATACCATGATTTGCCCACGCGTAGGGTGTTCAAGTAAGGCTATCAATTTAATAAGCGTTGATTTTCCAGCACCAGAATGCCCCCGAAGGAATACCATTTCACCAGAAGCAATTTCTAGTGAGATATTGTTAAGGGCAACTTGTCCATTAGGATATTTTTTAGTGACATTATGAAGACTAATCACAAATCCCCCTTGCCCTTGGATGCGTCATTAATTTTTATCATACCCAACTTATGGCGCATCACCAAGGGATCAATAGCTAAGCTAGAAGGCTTATTCGGTTTGGGAATGACTTTGATCAAATAAAGCATTAACAAAAGCCTGTGCTTCAAAGGGGCGCAAATCTTCCAATTTTTCACCTACTCCGATAAAACGAATAGGTAACTTTAATTTGTTTGCAATCGCAAAAATAATGCCGCCTTTGGCGGTTCCATCTAATTTAGTGAGCACAAGTCCCGTTACACCCATGGCTTCATGAAATTTTGATGCTTGCTGCAGTGCATTTTGGCCGGTGCCGGCATCAAGGACTAGCATCATTTCATGAGGTGCGTTGGCATCGAGCTTTTGGATAACCTTCTTCACTTTTTTTAGCTCGTCCATCAAGTTATCTCGGGTATGCAATCTACCGGCAGTGTCAGCAATGAGAACATCAATCCCTTTCGCTTTAGCCGATTGAAAGGCATCAAAAATAACCGAAGCGCTATCGGCGCCGGTGTGTTGTGCTACAACGGGTACTTGATTGCGCTCTCCCCACACTTGCAATTGTTCAACGGCAGCGGCACGAAAGGTGTCACCGGCCGCTAACATGACGGATAGCCCACCTTCTTGAAAGCGCTTTGCTAATTTTCCAATGGTGGTGGTTTTGCCTGCGCCATTGACGCCTATCATTAGTAAAACAAAGGGCTTTTGTGTTGGCTCGATAGTGAGAGGTTGTTCATAGGGCGCAAGCATTTGAATCATGGTTTTTTGTAAGGCAGCATAGACCGCTTGTGCATCATTAATTTCTTTTCTAGAAATACCTTGAGTCAGCGTTTGAATAATAAATTTAGTGGCATCAACACCTACATCAGCCTTAAGAAGATGAGCTTCAAGATTTTGAAGCAGTTTCTCATCAATTTCTTTCTTACCTAAGAACAGAGAGGCAATTCCTTCGGTAAAGCTTGCTCGGGTACGGCTTAAGGAAGCTTTTAAACGCCCAAACCAGGAAGTGTTGGTTTCCTTGGTGTTGGCCTCTGGTAAAGAGGCAGGGGGCTGCTCTTGCGATTGGTCCGTGCTTTCAACAGGTTTTTCAGTTTTGGGATCTTCTGGTGAAGATCCATCATTTTTTTTACGGCGAAAGAATTTGAGCATGGTTTGGCCTAATGGTTTCTTGTACTGGCTTATCTAAGAAAATAGGGTATCCTACCATTAGTAGATCACACGTAAAGGGTATTTGGTGCTCAACATATGAAAACATGGACGAAAAAACAAGCTAACTTACTTTTGTTCGCTTTACTAGGATGGAGTATACAGGGTAATGGTATGGAAAAGCCGGTAACAGTAGAACATAAGTTGTCAAACGGACTTAATGTGGTAGTACGAGAAGATCATCGTGCGCCAGTTGTTGTTGCTCAGATTTGGTACAAAGTGGGCTCGACTAAAGAACGTCGTGGCAACACAGGTGTGTCTCATGCATTAGAGCATATGATGTTTCAAGGAACCCCAAGTTTACCTGCAGATGGGTTTGCCACTTTGATTGCACAATATGGTGGCCACAATAATGCCTTTACCGGTGAAGATTACACCGCTTATTACGAAGAATTAGATACCGCCAATTTAGCGGTAAGCTTCCAAGCAGAAGCTGATCGTATGATAAATCTCAACTTATCCCCAGAAGCTTTCGCTAAAGAAATTCAAGTTGTGATAGAAGAACGTCGTATGCGCACGGACGACAATCCCCAAAATTTAACATGGGAACGTTTTATGTCTGTGGCCAATCCCATGGGGCCTTATCATCACCCCGTTATTGGTTGGCAAGACGATCTTGATCAAATGAAAATAGAGGACTTACGTAGTTGGTACCAACAATGGTATGCGCCCAATAATGCGACGCTTGTTGTGGTTGGTGACGTGAAGGCTGATAAGGTTTTTGAATTAGCAGAACAATATTTTGGCAAAATTCCTTCAAGAGAATTGCCTGTTGTTAAATCGGTAAAAGAGCTTGCGTCCTTAGGCGAAAAGAGAATTAAAGTCCATGTTCCATCAAAACTCCCCTATTTGATTATGGGATTTGATGTGCCGACTTTGAAGACCAGTGATAATGCATCAGATATTTATGCGCTTGTGCTTGCTAGTGCCTTATTAGATGGTGGCGATAGCGCACGTTTAAACCGTGATTTGATTCGTGGTTCACAAATTGCTTCTAGCGTTAGCACGTCTTACGATCCTTTCAAACCTTATTCAACACAGTTCATTTTCGTAGGTAATCCTTCGGAAGGGCACACAACACAGGATCTTGAAACTAAGTTTATGGAGCAAATCAATTTGCTCAAAACTCAACCTGTATTGAATGATGAATTACAAAAATCAAAAACAAAAATGTTAGCGCAAGAAGTGTATGAAAAAGATTCCATGTCTGAACAAGCAACCTTATTAGGATTGCTAGAAACCGTCGGACTTTCCTGGAAGATCTCAGAAGATTTTGCAGATAAAATCAAAGCGGTTACACCAGAGCAAATTCAACAAGTTGCGCAGAAATATTTTCAAACCAAGCGCTTAACGGTTGCCGAATTGGTTCCTGAGCTGACCCCAGCAGAAGCACAGGCTCAAGCTCAGGCCCAGGCTCAAGCACAGACACAGACAAAGCAATAAGGACACGATACACATGGCTGTGAATTCGCTTACAACAAAACAACGACTATGGATAAAAATTGGAATGGCCATTTTGGCCGTTATAGCAATTATATTGATTGTCAAAAGTCGTCATGCGGGAACACCCTCAGCGTCCGATGGAGATCTCGAGAAAATGATGGGGATAAAAAGTACACCTGTTGAAGAATTAAAAAGCTATCAAAAAATAGATGGTGTGTTGAATATTCAGCATTGGGTAACCGAGCATGGCACCAGTGTTTATTTTGTTCCAGTGCGCACATTGCCAATGGTTGATGTTGAAGTGATTTTTGATGCCGGCGCTGCACGCAATGAAGGTAAAGGTGGGTTGGCTTATCTGACCAATTCTTTATTAAGTGAAGGCACGTTGCAAATGTCTGCCGATCAAATAGCTGAGAACTTTGATCATGTCGGTGCGCAATTTAGTGCTGAATCACAACGTGATATGGCTATTGTTCATTTACGGAGTTTGTCAGATCCCTCTCAGCTGGCCGTGGCTGTCAAAACCATGGAAGCGGTTTTAACCCAGCCTAATTTCCCAGAAGTGAGCTTTAAACGAGAACAGCAAAATGCACTTTCGGCATTAAAGCAACAAGCGCAAAGACCACAACATGTGGCCAGTCGAGCATTCTATTCAATGCTATATGAAAGACAACCCTATTCAAATTGGGTGCTGGGTGAGGAAGCGTCAATCAATGCGTTAACGCTCCAAGATGTGAAAGATTTTTACCAAAAGTACTACAACGCTAAAAATGCAACAGTTGCTATTGTTGGCGATCTTACCGCTCAAGATGCTGATGCCATAGCGCAATCTGTCACTAATGGGTTGCCAAAAGGCGAGAAAGCAACGCCTATACCTCCGGTTGCTGATTTAAAAGAAAAGGTCGTTAAGAAAATTGATTTTCCTTCCGCTCAAACCACGGTATTAATGGGCACACCTGGTATGAAGCGTGATGATCCTGACTTTTATGCACTGATGGTTGGAAATCATATTTTGGGTGGCAATGGATCGGTTACTCGTATTTATAGCACCATTCGTAATCAACATGGACTCGCCTATTCAGCCTATAGCTATTTTATTCCCATGCATGAGCGTGGTCCTTTTGTGCTTGGCCTGCAAACACGCAATGATCAGGCACCAAAAGCACAAGCGATGATGGAAGAGCTGCTAAAAGATTTTGTGGCGCAAGGCCCCACTTATAAAGAGTTAGAGCAAGCCAAACAAAATCTAGTTGGCGGTTATGCATTGCAGTTTGATAGTAACGCGTCGATTTGTCATGAACTGGCGGCATTAGGTTTTTATCAACTGCCGTTGAACTACTTCAATGATTTCAAAGAAAAGGTCAATAAATTAACGGCCGATGATATCAAAGAAGCATTTCAGAAACGGATCACCCCTGACAAAGTCGCTATTGTCATGGTAGGGGGCGCACCTGATCCTGATAAAGTGAATTCAAAATTAGATACTGATGTGCCAACAGGGCCATCACCTGATGCCACCCATGGTAATTTACCAGGTGGCCATCAGCACTGATGAGAGCACAAGTGTGTTATGAGCCCTAAAGGCAAAGTGAGTAAATCTGAAGGCAAGATTCGTATTATTGGGGGAAAGTGGCGTGGGCGTTCCCTCAAAGTACTAAGCCATGAAGGTTTGCGTCCAACGCCGGATAGGGTTCGCGAAACGGTTTTTAATTGGCTACAGTCTCACATTGTTAATGCACGCTGTTTAGATCTTTTTGCCGGAACGGGGGCATTGGGGTTTGAAGCCTTATCTCGTGGTGCTAAAGAAGTAATCTTTGTCGAAAAACATCTCCCCATCATGTCTTCGATTGAAAACACAGCTAAAACATTAGAGGCCAACAATTGCGACTTTATTCGCATGAGTGCTATTAGCTACTTAGAAAAAATAAAAGAGTTTAGTCCAGCTTTTGATATTATTTTTCTAGATCCCCCCTTTGCAACGCCGTTGTTAGCGCAATGCATCGACATTTTAGCCAAAAGTACCTTGGTCAATGCCAATACCTTAATTTATATTGAATCCCCCACACCGCTAACAACAGGTGATTTACCTGTTTTGTGGCAACTGCTTAAGGCAAAAACAGCTGGTGAAGTTGCCTATCACCTTGTTCAAGGAGGTGCCCCATGAAAACCTATTTAGTTGGGGGCGCAGTGCGCGATGAGCTATTAGGTTTGCCTATAGGTGATCGTGACTGGGTAGTTGTGGGTGCGAGCATGGAAGAAATGCTTGAAATGAATTTTACCCCTGTTGGGAAATTCTTCCCTGTCTTTTTACATCCAAAGACTAAAGAAGAATATGCCTTGGCGCGTATCGAGCGCAAAGTATCTGGTGGTTATCACGGTTTTACTTTTGACACCTCAAATGTGACCTTAGAGCAGGATCTCCAACGCCGCGATCTCACCATTAATGCTATAGCCAAAACGCCAGAAGGTGATTTTATTGATCCTTATGGTGGTCAAGAGGATCTCAAACAAAAAGTTCTTCGGCATATTTCACCAGCCTTTGAAGAAGATCCGGTGAGAGTATTACGGGTTGCGCGTTTTGCGGCGCGATTTGCCGGAAAAGGTTTTCATGTTGCTCCTGAAACGATAGATCTCATGAAAGAGATGGGCAAAAAAGGGGAGCTCGATTTTTTGGTAGCGGAAAGAGTTTGGAAAGAACTCTTTAAGGCGTTAACAGAACCCATGCCGGTTGCCTTTTTACAAGTGTTGCGTCAATGTGAGGCGTTGAAAATTATCTTTCCTGAAATCAATCCCGGGATTCATAATGAAAAAGTGCTTTATCAGGCAACAAAATTAAGCAAAGATCCGCAAGTGCGTTTTGCTGCACTCCTTGCGAAAGAAGAAGGTGTTTTAAAATTATGTGAGCGTTTACGAGTACCAAATGACTTTCAAAGCTTAGCAAAATTAGTTAACAGTTTTCATATCGATTGTCATAATGTTTTTTCTAAAACACCAGCTCAAATCTTAGACTTGTTGGAACGTTGTGATGCGTTTCGACGACACGAGCGCTTTAAGCAAATGCTGCTTGCTTGCGAAGCTGACTTTCGCGGTCGTCCAGAATATGAAAATATAGAATATCGTCAAAGCACATTCTTAAGCCTTGCTTTTGCTGCTGCACAAGATGTCGATGTGCAATCGATAGTGAAATCGCTTATCAGCCCACAAGGTGAAGCTATTAAAGAAGCAATTCACGCTGCAAGGTTAGCGGCGATCTCTGCTATCAAAGCGCTTTAAAGCCGAAGACTTCTCAGACACTCTTTTAGTATGCACAGCCTGTTGATGACGTTGACGATGGCAATAAAAAGCCGTTAACAGAACTGCACTTCCTGCAACACCAATCGTTTTATAAGGGTTATCAGCCATCATATTTAACCCTTTGATCACAAATCCAGGGACAACATTTTCTAGTTTCATTAATCCATTGCTGCCACGGCATATAAAGTCGCCATTTTGACAAACAGGGCCTATTGCAAGCGGAAACCAACTATGACCCCAAGATTGCAATGAATTCTTAATCATAGTGGGCACAGTGCTTAATTCATATAGAAGAGAACAGGTATTTTTAAAGCCAGCTGCTAGCATTTTCAACATCATAAACACCTCATCCTTGTGTGTTAAGGAAATGCTTTAAGTATAAAAAAGAGTTTTAAAAATAGGAAATATTTAGAGGCGATGGCGTTGATCTTTTAACAGAAAACCCTGCAAGGGTTCATCAAAATCCTTCGTTAAAGCCATCACTTTAAACAATTCACCCATTTCATGTGGTTGAGTTAATTGTTGAATTTGCTGGGAAAGTTCAATTTGTTGCTGCGCCGTGTAGGTTTTTTCTGCCAAGGACAATAAGCCATTGGCTAATAAAAAACTCGCTTGATTAGTAAAGCCGGCAACATGCAGACTGTTATTGATTGCAGCATAGCCCAAAGCTGTAAAATCCACGTGGGCGGTAATATCTTGCAACCCAATATAAACCAAAGGATCAGGATGCGCATGATGGCGGTAATGACACATTAAGGTGCCCATTGAGCGAGAAGGATGATAATACTCATGGCGTGGAAAGCCATAATCTATGAATAACATCACGCCTTGTGCGAAGGATTGACTTAAGGAGCCCATCC
>CAYXVT010000011.1:20219-25409 GCA_964468105.1 Uncultured Candidatus Berkiella sp.
ATCTCAGAAGTAAAATCCGGCAGCATAGGATTTTCAAGCGTTTCTTGTAAGGCTAACACGGCCTCGGTTAAGCCTTCTGTGATGGGTTCGCGAAATACGCATTGCCATTTTTCATCAACAAGCTCAACTTGCCCTTCCAATACTTCATTATTGTCGCCAATTTGAAATAGATGTACTGGCATGGCATCAATAACTTCATTGCCGAGAATGATGCCCGTGAAAGGTTTTTCAGGGAGTGTGTCTAGCCAAATGATCTGATTAAAATAATCAGGACAATGGGTTTGCAAATAGTGTTGTTGACGTTGTTTGAGATCGGCGCTGACTTCTAAAATAGTATAGTGTTGCGGCAATTTATCTTGGGCTTGTAAATAAGTAATGATATCGCAAGCCATGCGCCCTGAGCCTGCACCCAACTCTAAAATACACGCGTCCTTTTTATCTAATGTACTTAAGATTTGCGCACATTGTGCGCCAAGACATTGTGAGAAAAGTGAAGATATTTCAGGTGCCGTAACAAAGTCGCCCTCTGGCCCCAATTTTTGCGAGCCTGCGCTGTAATAACCTAAACCGGGCGCATATAGCACTTGCTGCATAAAATCAGCGAAACTCAAAGGACCTTGCTGCAAGAAAATGTGGCGCAAATGTTCTAATAGGTGTAACTGATGCTCAAGTGCTGCAGGTGAAGGCTTGGGTAAGGAGTTCATTTAGACCGTTCGATGGTAATGGCGACATCATCGGCTTGTTTTAAGGCGCCGGTTTTGTGCAGAGTAATTTGTACCCAAGTGGTAGGAAAATATTCAAGCACTTGCTCTGCTATTTTTTCGACCAGTGTTTCGATTAAAAGAAAGTGGTTATGGTGAACAAAGGCGAGAATATGTTGTAACAACTTATCATAATCAATCGCTTGCTGAATATCGTCTTTTTCAGCAATTCGTTTGGCATTGGTTTGTAACGTTATATCTAAAAGCAAATCTTGGGCGTGGAGCTTTTCCCAGTCATAAATGCCAATCAGGGTATTGAGTTTAATACCCCTTATCTTAAGCTTATCCATTTTTTTACCTCAAAATGAAGAAAAGGGACTATACCTGAGATTTTGGAAAGTTTTAACTGATAAGATAGTGTTTATTATTAGCAGGGTTGGTTAGTATTGGAACTTACTTGTGGGGAAACAATGGAAAAGCCATTAGTTGTGATAACAGGTGCAAGCTCAGGAATAGGTGCCGCGATGGCGCAGGTTTTTTCAGACGCAGGCTTTCCCCTTGGCTTAATTGCCAGAAACAAAGAGGCCATGGAAATGTTGGCCCTTCCCGATGCTGTTATTCAATCAGCAGATGTCACCAATTATAAGGCGTTAGAAAAAGCCATTGCAGCCATCGTCAGACATTTCGGACCAGTGGATTGTTTAATTAATAATGCAGGCTATGTTAAAGCGGGTGATTTTACCCAAATGACACATGACGATCATCTCCATATGGTAAAGGTGAATTTAATGGGCGTCATCAATGGGATTGAAATTGTTTTGCCCAGTATGCGCCAGAAAAATCACGGGACGATAATCAATGTCAGCTCCATCGCCGATAGATCGTCAAGACCCTTTTTAGCAACTTATGCTGCCACCAAAGCTGCAGTGAAAAGTTTAAGTGAATCTTTAAGAAAAGCGAATGCAAAATATGGAATACGGATTTGTAATTTTGCACCTGCAAAAGTCTTAACACCGATGTTGGAAAATGCCGATCTCAATGATGGTAATACGATTAATGCAATTGATGTTGCAAAAGCAGCGTTGTGGATTTATGAACAACCGCAATCCATTTCTGTGCGCGATATCGTTATTACACCAACCAATTATGAACCCTAACATTAACATAAGCGACGTTTGATTATGATCAATTTAATGGAAATGGGCATTGCTGCATGTGGCGTTATCGGGGGTTATCTTTTAGGCTCCATCTCAAGCGCCATATTAATTTGTAAACTATTTGGATTGCCCGATCCGCGTCTTGAGGGTTCAAAGAATCCAGGTACAACCAATGTTTTGCGTATTGGTGGCAAATTACCAGCAGCGCTCACATTGCTTTGCGATGCAGCCAAAGGAGCAATTCCTGTGGCACTTGTCAAATTAGGGACTAACAATCCTTGGATCATCAGCGCAGTTTTATTAGCCGCAGTGCTAGGGCATTTATATCCGGTGTTCTTTGGATTTAAAGGTGGTAAAGGTGTTGCCACAGCATTGGGTGGTTTATTGGGCCTATCCCTTTCTTTGGGCGGCATTTTTATTTTTATGTGGATAGGTGTTTTTGCGTTAACGAGTTATTCATCCCTGTCAGCTTTAATCGCTATTGTCAGCATGCCATTTTGGGCTTGGGGCTTTTTAGATGAGCGCTATGAGACTATGCTTGTGCTGCTTGCGCTCATTGTTGTTTGGAAACATCGTGAGAATATTAAGAATTTGTTAACCGGCAAAGAAAAGAAGTCGACTTTTAAAAAATTGAAACCTTCAGCCTAACCCTCTCCCAAAATGGGTGAGGGTCTTATGATATTTCTTTAGCAGAAGGCGCCTGCAATTCTGTCATCGGCCATCTAGCTCTAACATTGATTTTATAATCTTCATTCTCACCAGCCAATAAACGCATGCAACCCGCATAAGCGATCATCGCGCCATTATCAGTGCAAAAGAGCGGTCTTGGATAATAAACTTTAAATCCTTGTTTTTCGCCGAGCGTTGATAAACTTTCGCGAAGTTTTAAGTTTGCGCCTACACCACCGGCAATCACTAACTGTGACATGCCAGTGACGCTTAAGGCGCGCAGAGACTTAGTGATTAAGGTATCGATAACGGCCTGTTCAAAACTGGCGGCAATATCAGCTACCATTTGTTGATCAAGCGTATTTTTAGCGATAGCCGTTGCAACAGCCGTTTTTAAACCACTGAAACTAAAATCCAATCCTTTTTCGATCATCGGTCTTGGAAAAGCAAAACGTTCTGGATTACCTGAGGCTGCAACTTTAGCTAAATGAGGACCACCAGGATAAGGTAAGCCTAATAATTTGGCGGTTTTATCAAAAGCTTCTCCGGCAGCGTCATCTAAAGATTCGCCCAAGATTTCATATTGGCCAAGCGCAGCTACCTTAATAAGTTGGGAGTGTCCCCCAGAAACTAATAAGGCTACAAAAGGAAAAGGCGGGGGATTTGCTTCAAGCATGGGAGCCAATAAATGGCCTTCCATATGATGGACCCCAATGGCCGGACATTGCCAAGCAAAACGTAAACTTTGGGCCACAACGGCTCCTACCATCAAAGCACCAACCAAGCCAGGTCCTGAGGTGTAGGCGATACCATCGATTTCTTTGGAAGTCAGTCCGGCTTCATTCATCACGGCTTGGATCATGGGTAAGACTTTGCGAACATGATCACGAGAAGCCAATTCTGGTACCACGCCGCCATAGTCAGTATGAGTTTTTTGGCTAAATAGATGATGAGCGAGAAGCCCCGAATTGCTATCATAAATCGCTATTCCGGTTTCATCGCAGGAAGTTTCGATACCTAAAACACGCATATATTTCCAATTTTGTGAGCAAGAGGCTTATTCGCCCCTACATTTTTTTGCTAATTCGTTGTAAAATGGCCGCCCACCCGGGACTCTGTTTGTCTTACTGGGGCTGGTTGTATTGTCCACATTATGGTGTATAGTTCAATAGCCAGCTTAAGTTATTTTTTGGGCATAGGCGCTTGGGTAGGTTTTTATCATTAATCATGTATAAGGGTGAGAGAATTCATGCCGGGAATTAAGGTGCGGGATAATGAGGGGTTTGATTCGGCCATTCGCCGTTTTAAACGAGTTGTAGAAAAATCTGGCATATTGTCAGAAATGCGTCGTCGTGAGTTTCACGAAACTCCCTCGGAAAAGAAGAAGCGCGCACTCGCAGCAGCCATTAAACGTTTTCGCAAAAAACAAATGCGTGAAGCCAGAGTTGACCGTGAACGCGGCAGTCGTGGCAGTAGCGGCAATAGCGGCGGTCGTGGTCGTCAGCATTAATTAATATTAAAAAGCCAAACTTGTTCTATGCCCGTTAGTTGAGCTACTTGGAGTACTTCTATGACAAAAAAGACCATTAAAGACCAAGTTCAAGAAGAAATGAAAGCAGCAATGCGGGCACAAGATAAAGAGCGGCTATCTATTATCAGACTCATCTTAGCTGACTTTAAACGTATCGAAGTTGACGAGCGTATTGTGTTAGATGAAGCGCGCGAGCTTGCTGTTTTAGATAAAATGCAAAAACAGCGACGCGATTCTATTGAGCAATTTAAAGCAGCTAATCGAAATGATTTGGTTTTGAAAGAAGAATATGAGTTTAAAGTTATCCAATCTTTTATGCCAGAAGCACTCAGTGAGACAGAAATTCAGCAATTAGTCTCTTCTGCCATCAAAGAAGCATCCGCAGCCTCGATGCAGGATATGGCGAAAGTCATGGCCATTCTCAAGCCAAAGTTACAAGGGCGAGCTGATATGGGTCAAGTCAGTGCCAAAATCAAAGCCTTATTGGGCACAGCAGGTAGTTAAGCGTTTTTTATGGATTGAGGGATACATGCATGTCAGGTGTTTCTGGTGGGCGTATTCCGGATAGCTTTAAAGAATCGGTATTAGCGAAAACTGATATTGTCTCACTCATTCAAGAAAGTATTACGCTGAAAAAAAATGGGGCAAATTATAGTGCTTGTTGCCCCTTTCATCATGAAAAAACACCTTCATTTACCGTTAGCCAAACCAAGCAGTTTTATCATTGCTTTGGCTGCAGCGCCAATGGCGATGCTATACGATTTTTAATGGATTATGAGTCGTTATCTTTTGTGGAGGCAGTTGAACGTCTTGCCTCACGATTAGGATTAACTGTACCCAAAGATCCCTATGAAATGGCTAAGGTTCAATTGAAATTAACAACCACTTCTGTCCTTCATCGCGTTGCAGAATTTTATTGTCATCAGCTTAAAAACCATGAAGAAGCGAATGTTGCCGTTACCTATCTTAAAAAGCGCGGCTTAACAGGGCAGGTTGCCAAAAAATTTAGCATTGGGTTTGCTCCAGCTGGTTGGAACAACTTGCTTAATTATTTTCAGAACGAGCCAGATACCTTAAAGATACTAGAAGAAACAGGGCTTATTATTAAACACCCCGAAGGGCGATTATATGA
>CAYXVT010000011.1:25419-28096 GCA_964468105.1 Uncultured Candidatus Berkiella sp.
GCTTTCGTGAGCGGATCATGTTTCCCATCAGAGATAGAAAGGGAGAAGTGATAGGCTTTGGTGCAAGGGTCATGGATAAAAGCCAGCCAAAATATTTGAATTCTCCAGAATCACCGGTTTTTCAAAAGAGCTATTGTTTGTATGGATTGCATGAGGCAATGCATAACAAAGAAAAATGGAAAACCGCCATTGTAGTAGAAGGTTATATGGATGTGGTGGCGCTGGCTCAATATGGCGTCACAGGTGCAGTGGCAACCCTTGGCACGGCAATTACTAGCCATCATTTAACCGCTCTATTTAATGTGGTGCCAGAAGTTGTTTTTTGTTTTGATGGCGATAAAGCAGGCCAAGGCGCTGCCTGGAAAGCATTGCAATTGGTGCTTTCTTTATTAACCGAAGGCAGGCAAGTGCGATTTGTGTTTTTGCCTCAAGGCGAAGATCCCGATTCTTATGTGCGCCAGTATGGGGCTAAGACTTTTCAAGGATTAGTGCAAAATGGCACTTCCTTGTCAGAATACTTTTTTGGCACATTAAGTGCCAAGATTACGCCGGATTCAGTTGATAATCGTGCCCATCTGGCAAGCATTGCTCGCCCTATGATTGAGACGATGCCGGCGGGGATTTTCAAAGAAATGATGTTTGAGCAATTAGCAAAATTGGTGGCAAGCTCAACGCAGGTGGTAAGGGGAGAAAAAGCGTTTCGAAGTTATTATTCTCCTAAAGGGCAAACAAGGCTCAAAGTGGCTCCTCCACCTCAACCAATGGAAACCGCTTATATTGCAACAGCACTTTTAATAAGAGCGCCGAGTCTCTATGAATTGGTAGGGCAAAAGGCCCCCATAGCGAAAGTGATTGAGGCACCTGGAATTGAACTTTTTAATCAAGTGCTTGAAATTTTAAAGAGCAATCCAGCTACTTTGACATCGGACATACGTAAAAAGTTACAAGAAAATGGATTTGAGCTTAATCGCTTAACAGAATGTGAAAAAAAGGTCGCATACCTACCAGAAGAGGGTTTGGAAGCGGAATTTTGTGGGGCTATAGCGAGATTAGAGGTGGTAGGTCGGGAGCAGTATGCTGAGAAATTGCTATTAAAGGCTAAAAGTTCCGAATTATCCGATGAAGAGAAAATAAAATTAAAAGAATTTTTGCAGTCTAGGGAATCTATTGGCTAGTTTACAATCTAAATGGGTAAGAGGGGAGTATATTTACCCATGATAAAGCGGGTAATTCCCCCTTTTTGATATGAATGGTTACTGACATAAAGTACTAGATTAAAGCAAAAATAGTAGATAGAATTGTCGGTTACTTTGCGGTAGACGAACTCTATCAGATAAAGGTTAATTATTAAGTTGCAGACCAAGGTAGCTCTTATTTATGAATTATGTTGATCACGAGCAGCAAGCAACTCAACTGCAAGACTTGATAGCAGCGGGGAAGGAAAAGGGGTATCTCACTTATGCCGAGGTGAGTGATTTACTACCTTATCATATTGTTGATCCCGAACAGGTCGAAGACATTATCAGCATGATAAATGACATGGGGATAGATGTTTACGAGGATCCACCAGATGAGGACGCTCTAACTCTAGCCGAAGCGGTTGTCGATGACGACGAAATGGCTCGTGAAGCAGCAGAAGCACTCTCTTTTGCTTCAACCGACAGCGAATTTGGTCGAACCACCGATCCCGTACGAATGTACATGCGGGAAATGGGAACAGTAGAGCTGTTGACTCGCCAAGGCGAAATCGAGATTGCCAAGCGGATTGAAGTGGGCTTGCGCCAAGTATTAAGCGCTTTAGCTGCCTATCCGCCAAACATTGCTCACATCTTAAAAGAATATGACAAATACTTAGCCGATCAGCTCCGTTTGGGCGATATCATTAGCGGTTTTGTGCAAGGTGATGATGAACCCATTCCTGCTGAACCCATTGAAATTAACCCAGATGCCGAATTTGAACCCATTGCCGCTGAATTAGATGAAGAAATTGTTGCGGGTGTTGAAGGGGTTGATGGCGAAGAAACCGAACTTGAAACAGGTCCTGATCCTGAGTTGGCTGCACAATACTTTGCGCGCTTGCGTGAGGCTTATCATAAGATTGTGGATGCAGAGAAACGACTTGGTTTAGATCATCCTGAGACCATTGCGATTTATCAAGAAGTGGCTGATGCTTTTGCTGCCTTTAAATTTGTTCCCCGCTTATTCGAAGAATTGGTTGGGTTCATGCGCAGCATGTTAGAAGATGTGCGATCACACGAAAAAGGCGTGATGGCGTTATGTGTACAAAAAGGCAAAATGCCACGTCAGTTCTTTGTGACCAGTTTCCCTGGAAACGAAGTTAACAAAGAATGGATTGAGACACACATTAATTCAAACAAGCAGTATTCAGAAAATTTCAAGAAAATTAAAGACGATGTTCTTCATCATCAAGAACTTCTTCGTGCTATTGAAACCAATGCTGGCCGTAGTATTGTTGCGATTAAAGAATTGCATCGTAATATGTCCATTGGTGAAGCCAAAGCACGTCGTGCAAAGAAAGAGATGGTGGAAGCAAACTTACGTTTGGTGATTTCGATTGCGAAAAAATACACCAACCGTGGCTTACAGTTTTTGGATCTTATCCAAGAAGGCAACATTGGCTTGATGAAAGCGGTAGATAAATTTGAATATCGCCGTG
>CAYXVT010000012.1:0-10152 GCA_964468105.1 Uncultured Candidatus Berkiella sp.
TAGTGAACAACTTAATCAAACAGTTCCTCAATCTGACCACGTTTAGAAGAAATAACTCAAAGTATGTTTGACATCTATATAATAAAGGAATAAGCTTTCCAGGTACTGCATTGCATACGACCTCGATTGAAATAGTAACCTATGTTATTATTTTCTACCCAAACACCCCTCTGAGAAATAAATCTATTAATAGATTGGAGATTCAATATGAAAAATTTAACATTAGAAAACACCCTTTATGTTTCTGGCGGCTGCGACACATGCAAAGCTGAAATCAAAGACAAAGCTGAGCAAGTAAAAGATGATGCCAAAGATGTTGTTAATGATGTTTTAGAAAATATTGGTGATGGCGCTGATAAAGCGGCAGATAAAGTCAATAAAATAGGCGATAAAAATAAATAATTTGCTGATGGCGAGAAGAAGGATATTCTTGCCATCTTCGATTCAACGCCTATATTGAATAATTCTCTAATGACTATTTTCACTAAGATATAGTCAAGTTAATATGCCAACTGTGTTGTGCTGAGCTTGTCCTATTAAAAATAGACATGCTATCCTCAAAAGATTCTTTAAAGGATTAAAGATTGGATAGGATATCGTTGTGCTAAAATTTATTCTTATTGTTCTTCTGGTTAGTTTCTTATTCCTATTCATATATGATCTACTACAAAAACAACACTCAATCACTCGTAACTTTCCAGTCATCGGCCATATTCGATACATAGCAGAAGCACTTGGGCCATATTTGCGAGCTTTTTTTTATTCCCGCGACCGTGAGGAAAAACCTTTTAGCCGCTACGAAAGAAACTGGATCTATCGTGCCGCCAAAAATGTTAGTTCCGTTGTGAGCTTTGGCACAACACGAAATTTAAATGAAAGAGGTAGTATTTATTTTGTCGATGCTCCTTTTCCATTGTTGGATGTTGATGCTATCAAAACCAAACCCGTCACTATAGGCGTTCATTGCCCTAATCCTTATACCACTACCTCACTTATTAATATATCAGGCATGAGTTATGGCTCTATTTCAAAAAATGCAGTCATTGCTTTAGCCCGTGGTGCCAAAATGGCAGGCTGTTGGATGAATACAGGGGAAGGTGGTATTACCGAATACCATTTAGAAGCTGGTTGTGATTTGGTAGCACAAATTGGCACTGCAAAGTATGGATATCGAACGCTTGATGGTAAATTGAGCGATGAAAAATTAAGAAAAGTTGCAAGTTACCCCCAAGTTAAAATGTTTGAAGTAAAATTAAGCCAAGGCGCAAAGCCAGGTAAAGGGGGATTATTGCCGGCCAATAAAGTAACCCCCGATGTTGCCGCAATTCGTGGCATACCGGTAGGAGAAGATTCTGTAAGTCCTAATCGATTTCCCGAAATAAGCAATTCTTCAGAATTATTAGATTTTATTAATCATGTACGAGATGTCACAGGAAAGCCCACGGGATTTAAGGTGGTGCTAGGTGATTATGATTGGCTACACTTACTCTTCAAAGAAATTCATCAACGCGGACTTGAACATGCTCCGGATTTTATTACGCTTGATGGTAAAGAAGGTGGCACCGGGGCAGCGCCTGTCAGTTTGACAGACTATATGGGACTTCCCTTGGCTGAGAGTTTACCAGTATTAATTGATTTATTAAAAAAATATGGTTTACGTGAACGTATCAAAGTGATTGCTTCTGGTAAATTAGTTACCCCCAGCATGGTTTGTTGGGCTTTATGTGTTGGGGCTGATTTCGTTAATTCAGCACGTGGTTTTTTATTTTCACTTGGCTGCATCCAAGCAATGCGTTGTCATACCAATAATTGCCCAACAGGCATTACCACCCATAATCAATTTCTCATGCGAGGCTTAGATCCCACAGATAAAGCGGTTCGAGTAGGACATTATGTTAAAAATTTGGAATATGAAGTTGGTGAAATATGCCATTCTTGTGGTGTTCATGAACCAAGAGAATTAACAAGAGCGCATTTAAGAATGGTCTCTGCTTATGGCACATCGGTTTCATTTTCAGAGTTATATCCAGATGTTACGCCTGAAACCAGTAAAGAATCGGCCGATAAGAAACAATAACAAGCAAAGCGAAGGCTACAGCATCAGATCCTCAAAATGTTGTGCTTGATATTTATATTGGTATTAAAAGTTAGGGAGAGCAGTCTCCCCCCATTCTTCTTAGGGACTAATAATATAAGTGTTCGTGCCATCATTTGTGCATTTTCCAGAATTAGCGTTACACCATGTTACGCAAGCCTCTGGATTATTAGCACACCAAGTTTGATTTCTGCCGGGACCATAATAGTAATTAGTTGTTCCAGAATTGGTCGTTGCCGCAGCACCAATGGCCGCACCAGCCGCAACCCCAGCCGCTGTATCGTTATTGTAACGATTTACATTATTTACATTGTTGTTATTGAATGTATTATCGGGATGGTTATTGATGTTATTGACATTGTTATTATTGAATGAATTATCGGGATGATTGTTAATGTTATTTACATTGTTGTTATTGAATGAATTATCGGGATGATTATTGTTGTCATTATGCCGATAAGCATTTTCATCATTATGTTGATAATTATTCTCACCACCGCGTGCACGATTAAAATTATTTCCATGAGATTGCTCACCCATGCCGCCACGTCCCCCTCTCATTTCTTCACCACGAGATCGATCCATCTCTCCACCACGAGAACCACCACCCTCAAATCCGCGTGCGAATAATGAAGAACTTATCAAAAGCAAACTAAGACTGGTAATGAGAGTAATGGTTAGTTTTGTCATGGATAACTCCTAAAAAGATTCCTGAAAATGAAATCAGTCACTATTGAAGCATGATGATATAAATATAGACTTTTTATATGGAAGTAAAGGAAAGGGACTGTTAATGTTTAAAGACCTATGAGCAAACAATCTTTAATTCGCTTTGCAAGATAGATACAATGAATTAATGCCGCTGCATTTGGGTAGTTTGAAATACAGGGTGGGGTATGGTAGATACAGATAAATTAACTGATCAAAAACCAGTTAAAATTGATATATCAGATGAGGAATGGAAAGAAGCCAAAGAGCTTCAACAGCAAAAGCTGCAAGATCGAAAAATCCGAAGAAAAGACCAAGACAAAGAAAACAAGCTCAAGCATTCTTTTATTTCTGTGAACGATCCAGCATCTAGATCTACAAAATTATATGGATTAGCAAATAACGGTCAAGTATTAGGTGTAGGTGAATTTGGAAAAACAAAACTAGCTATAGATGAAGAGGGTAATTGTGTTGCAGTTAAAATTATAACAACGGTACATACACTACATGACATAATAACTTCAAATCAAATTGCGCCAAATGAAGATTCAGAGGTAAAGATAGAAGCTAAGTTAGGGAGAAACAAAGGTAGCTTTAGTATGTATTCACCTAGTCGCAAGCCAAGAAAGAGAGTTCCTGGAGGGGCAGAGAGTTCTCTTTCAGAAGATGAAGTTGCTATAAAAAAATATCAATTAGTTGAATATCTTGGCGTTTCATTAAAAGATATCGTTGAAGGTAAAAAGGATAAAACAGGAAAGATAATTACACCTCAAATCCATTTAAGTGATGAGCAAAAAATCGAAATAGCTTATGGTTTGTTAGAAGCCGTTAAACACCTACATGATCTTAATATTCTTCATAATGATTTACATCCTGGAAATATATTAGTCGATTTGAACAAAAAACCAATTAAAGTCTGTGTTATTGATTTTGGGCTTTCATATGAATTGAAACCGAATGAAACTGAAGTCTCAATAATAGGAAGGCCATTTAATAAGAATGTTCTACCACCTGAAATAGAAAATAGGAGCCATACATTTTTATCTAAAAAGACTGATTCTTGGCAAGTGGCAAATGTACTTTTTCGAACACTTGGATTAGAGGAATGGTATGTTTATAGCTTGTTAAGTAGTTTCCCTAAAACACGTGCTAACATTGATGATGAATTTTTGGCATCGGTGAAGGTGTTTCATGAAGAGGATAAAGAAGCTGTTTCATCAAGTTCTGCGCTAGAAGGGAAAGAAAATGACTTTATACCTACTGACGGTGGGTATGGAATGTATATTGTACAACGCGACAATAAAGAAAATAATGTAAATAATAAAAATATTGAAAACGCAGAGCAATATTTAGAGCAAGATGGTATTCACGGACAAAAAAACGCACACAAGAGATTTACGTTTTAAATAGCTATAAATATTAATTTCTCGATTCTTAATTTTACAATTATTGATTGCGGGGATGTTGAGCATTGGCTACACTTAAAAAGTGCCGCTACTTCTGATAACAGTATTAAAGAAAGGATAAAAAGGATCTACGAATGAATAAGATCTCTCAGAAATATCTACCGTCTATTTTGGCATGCTCTGCATGCTTAACCTTAGGCATATTATCTGGGTATCTATCTGGTAGTGGCGATACCATCTGGTATGCACATTTGCAAAAGCCAAGCTTTAATCCTCCATCCTGGATATTTGGTCCCGTTTGGACGGTGCTTTACATTATGATGGGGATAGTCTTCGTTGAAATTTATCGTCTAAAGAAACCACTGCTGATTAGTTTGTTTCTATTTCAATTTGCACTTAATTTATGTTGGTCTTTTCTATTTTTTTATTATCATCGAATCGATTTGGCCCTTGTTGATATCTCACTTATGTGGGGATCTATTTTAATTTTTCTGATTTTAAGCAGAAAAATCCCAAGAGCATTTTGGTTGTTTATTCCTTATCTGCTTTGGGTAAGCTTTGCTTGGCTGCTTAATTATTCAACATTGATGTTAAACTAATTTTGATAGAGATTGTGTAATGCTTGAACTTCCGGGCCTGCTACAGAAATTGCAGGTAATTTTAGAAGAGAATAATGAAATTATAACTCAACAAATAGCGAGTCTTAATGCCGCTACTGAATTATTAAAAGATTAGATTCAGATGTCATAACTTTATATAAAGAGGAGTGTGCTCAACGAGCTAATAATTATTTTGAGATTGATGCCAATGAGGCAGATAAAGATCCCTATAGTAAGCTAAGGCTAAGATCTAGATTTAGATAAAAGTAAAAAAGTGTTGACATTTCCTTCACATTATGTGAATTTTAGGATTCAGATAATAAAAGTTGGTTAAAATGCAATTTATTAATGGTCCTTACAATCAATTCACCTCTTATTTCAGAGCAATTTCAATTGCTTTGATCACAGGCGTCGTATACCTATCTATTTGCCTGCTGCCCTAAGGGGCACATACTTCTATAAATCCATTTTTTTTTTATGCAATCAAATTTTAAAAACTTATTAATTTAAGAGGGTATTATTATGTCTTCATTCGGACCTAAATCATCTGCGTTTATTTATGCTGTTGGTGCAGCTGCAAGTGTGGGTGTGTATCATTATATCAATAAAAGAAGGCAGCAGCCTTCGGTGCCTACTAAAGAAGAAGCACCAAAGCCGCCTATCACGATGAAATATGATGAACAGATCACAAGATGTCGTCAATCATATACTATGCCATTTGGTGGAACTATATGCGTTGAATATGAAAAACCAGATGCTTGTTCACGGACAAAGAACAAAATGTGATTTAAAATGGAAGTTAATATAAGCCAGGGAAGGCTTATATTGCAGCTCCAATGCCCAAAATGGCACCACCAAGGACCAGTCCAAAACCTGCGCCTGCTAAGCCGCTTAATGCCACTGAGCCTAAGCCTAAGAGAGGACTTCCAGCGCCTGCGCCCAAGCCTCCACCTACAGCGCCGCCTAATGAAGCTAGGGCTAACATGTAGTATGTACCTGCACCAATTGCAGCTCCAGTCGCAGAAAATGCACCAAGCAGTGTTGCGGAAGAAACCCCACCGCTAACATGAGTTGTTTCAAAATATGTTAATTCAATCATTTTAAATCCCACAAGTCTTATATCAAAATATGACAGGATTGTTACATTCAATTGAAGGATCGTCAATATAAGTCGGAAAAGAAAACATAAAGTACATAGACGATAGCAAAATGTTAATAGTACTGACAAAGATGTAAAGAGACCTCTCAATTGGCCAGAATTAACCCTTACCTATTTTGAACATAAAATAGCAGATTGGGAATCAGCATTTCCTGCCATTATGAAAGAAGGTAGAACCATTAATGACATTAATGCGAGATTACCTTTTATTCCCATCACCGTTGAACCTTATAAAAGTAATCCTTCTCTGCCCTTGAGTACAATACAGGGATTAATTGCAAACCAATATACGATGGGGCTTCCAAGATTATTGCCAAGTGCTAGCAATGATGCGGGAGTGTTATCAACGTTTTATAGAAAAGTATTCGGCTGATACTTTTCTCTCTGTGAAAGACCTACCATGCCAGGCCTTGATAACACTAGAGGTTAACTCACATCACATAAATCTGGCTTTTTTTGCTTAATATCGATTATGCTAAAAGACATAGCGAAAGGCCATACAGCCAAGGAGGGCTTATGATTTCTTTTGGTGAAGTACTTCCTATAGAACTACAGCTTGGGCTTTTGTCTGATCTGATTTACAGTAGAGATTTCCCCAGTAGCCTTGTGCGGTTCACTCAGGTGGATTTCAATGGTTCGGTGATAGGGCGCGATAGACAAATATGGCGTCAAGCACTTCAGTTTTACTTTCCATTTATTAATGATTCTGCAATCAGTAAAGAATCAAATTATACTGAGCAAGTTAAAGATACTCCTTTTCAACTCTTTAAAACCCTATATAAGCGTTGCGCTAAAATTTTAAAAAGTGAAAATGTCACTTTTGCCGACTATGTTAAAGCCATGTTAAATGAGTGGGACGATATACCCGTTAAAAAACATCCTGTTCTCATTGGATTGTCTATCGCCGCTGGTCAAAAAATAGTATTTAGTAACGAGCAGTTAGCAAAAGCAAGAAATTATTCCTTTCTTTTTAGTGCTGCATTAGGCAATAGAACCACTTTTCTTAACATAATGAATGATGCCGTACAACCAAATAGCAATTTTAAATGTCGAGCTTTAGTCATTTCTACAGAATGTGGACAATTAACGTTGTGTGCTTATTTGTTGTCTCACGCACAGGCTGATTTAAGCAGACATTCTCTAAGCGAAGCTTTTCTAAATGCTTGTACATTGGGGTATCATCAGATAGTGAAATTGTTCTTAACACCGCCACTGGTGCAAATGCTTGTCTTTCATTTACCTAAAGCTTTATATCTGGCTTGTATGCAGGGAAATACTATTGTAGTAGTTGACCTTTTAAATAATCCATTTCTCAAAACAAACTATCGTGCATTAAATGAAGCTATAACGTGCGCTGTTACCTATGCTCAACTTGAACCTCTAAATATTCTATTACAAGAAGATTATCTAAAGAAAAATCTTTTATTGATGATTGATCTGCTTAAAATGAGCGTGGCAAGATCTCATCCAGAAATGACAGGACTTATTTTACGCAATGCAAACGTCACTTTTTCTCAGGTCGTCATATCAGATGCCATACAACAGGCAATTAACAACGCAGATGATGAAACGGTGTTGGTGATTTTAAAAAGTAGATTAGCAATAATTGCACCTTATGCACGACGAAAGATCTTGTATAGTTTTGCAGAAAAAGGGCGCGAGGCATTAATCAATTATTTATTAGAAAATGATCAAAAGACATTTGATTCAGCAAACATTGGCCAGGTGTTAAGGTTAGCGGCATCAAACAATCACACGGAATTGGTCATATCTCTTATGCGGAAATATGGCGATAAAATTTCTGAATCAGATAAAAATGTTATAACGACTATGCCTTGTTACCACTCCTCAAGCCTTTTAAAAACCCTGTTAGGTTATAGTGACATAGCAGAATTAACAACGCTATTTGACCAAGTTTCATTGGTGGACTGTGCAAAAACGGAACTTAATGGAAATAGTTGCTTGGTGCAATATGGGTATGTGAAAGCTTGTGTTAAAGGAATTGACGCACAAGCTAAGCAAAGTGGACCTTTGAGTTACAAAAACCGATTTTGAATACCCTTAGATAAATAGTCGCTCGCTCATATTAACATGACGGCTTTTTATCGTTTAGCTCACTTTCCACTATATCTATCATTTTCGAGATATCTTTATCAGTTTAGGGAAGACGGGATGCCTATTAGTTGTTTCTAATATTTAATTTTCTTTTCGATCATTTTATTGCTGGTATTGCTTTTAGTGCCTGAAAAAAATGCCTGATCATGCTTCGATTAAACATCTAGACTTTATTTTATTTTACTTTGGTTTGGTATCTAATATATGAGCAGATTCATAATAGCACTTATTATATCCAGTATTTTTTCGACTTGTTATGCTAAAACATTATCATATGAGGTTGAACAAATAAGCAGCAAACAACAGCTTCAAGAATTACCGTTAAAAGTATCTGTGTTACCTGATGAAGCAGTTTTGAGTTGGTCAAAGAAGTATATTCTTGAAGTATATACTTTTTATTTTGAAGATATTGACAAATGGCGTGTGAAAATTAAACCCTATTTTTCCACTCATGGTTATAATGAATTCATAGATTCAATGACAAAATCGAACACACTTGATACTGTCAAACAGAAGAAATTAATTGTACAAGTAAAAGTTGAAGGGGAACCTAGAGTTGTTATTAAGGGTATTAATAATAGTTTATATAATAAGATTTATACCTGGTATGTCGTAATACCCATAAAAGTAACCTATCTTGGACCCAACAACAAAAAAAGTCATGATATGCTCGTTGTGTTAGAAATAGTTAGGAAAAATCAATCTGAATCTACTGATAATATTGTAATTGATTCATTGAATGTTTATCCAAATGATAAAACAGAGAAATCAATGCAATATGTAATTAAGAAAGTTAATGAGAAGGCCACTATTCAAAAGTCTGATTGAATAAGGTTTTCGATTTACCTCAAAAAAATGCTAGTTGCTCTTTTTTGATAATATAGCCGCTCATACTAGAGTGACGGTTTGTTATCGTTTAGCTCATCTTCAACTATATTTATCATATACGAGACATCATTATCAACATTTGCCAATTTGGATTGTCGAAGAACTTCTTTGATTTTTTCTTTGCGTTGCGCGAAGGGCAAAGGTAAAGTTCTAATAGATTTTAGTTTTTTCACAACCTGCTCAACTGGATCTTCATGGTCATCATCTAATCTGATTAGTCTAGACATTGTAAAATTTAAATTTCTAAGTCTGTTTTTTGCAAAATTTAATGTGCTGAGGAAATCTTTTTCGTCTAATTCATCTTGTGTTATAGGAGCAACAAAAAGATTCACCTGTTGTATGTACTCCAATGAAGGATTATTGTAAGGGGGAACGTCAACAGCTTGAAAGCCCACTGCATCAGGATCAATGGCAAGGCAATCGCCAGGGTTTATGCCTCGACAAATTAAACAATTTCGAATTGTGTCATCAACTAATAAGAGATCCTCTTTTTTTGAAATGTTGAAATGCCGCATCACGTCAAGTAAATGCTCTTTCTTGCCCATCGGTGAATTAAGGACATTATCATCACTTGGGAATCCACCGCGAATGAATATTTTATCAACATCGCTTGGTTTTAACCCCCCAAAATCCGCATACTCTGTTAGCTTCATTAAGGCAGCTTTAATGACTTCTGGGTATTTTGTAAAAGAGACAATCGCAACAGCAACGCCTTTCTCAAGAGTTCTCTTCATGGACTGAGATATTTCTTTTGGATTTCTTAAACCGCGTGGTCCTGAGGGGACCGATTCACTTGACCCAATAGGCGTCCCATACATGAGTTCTTCGATATACTTGTGACCGTCACCATGCGCGATTTCTGCTTCTTTTAATATATTGTGCCAATGAGCAAACACCAGTGTTTTGTCAAAATCCCAGCAAACGGCACGTTCGTAGGTAGCAGATGAGCTTGAGGGTAAGTCAACGGAAATCATAGTCATCGATTCCAAACATTAAATTTTTTATATTATTGATGATTTATGACAATTTAAATAGTTTTAGTCGATAAATGCATCAAATATAACGACAAAGTGTTGGCAAAAGCCGGTATCTACAAGCCCATTGCGCTTTGAAAGTGTCCGCAAGTAACTTGATCTTCTTCGGTTTGTTGAGAGGTAGATTGAAAGGTGCTAAAAGCATGAC
>CAYXVT010000012.1:10162-27320 GCA_964468105.1 Uncultured Candidatus Berkiella sp.
GATTTGTGCGCCATGTATGAGTAATATTTGCGTGACAGGATGCTCTTGTCTTTGAACAGATTGATCTAAAGCCCAACCCAAATAACCATAAGGAATATCTCCTTTAAACCGAGTTAAAAGCTGATTAACCAAAATATAATTTCCTGCATTGGCGGCATCATATAGAGCTTGCCCGGCCTCGGTAGGAGAGTTTATTTGACTAAAAATGTCTGGAGTCGCACTGAAAGCCTCAAAACCAGGGACAAAAGCTGGTGTGTTTTGTTCAATAATGTCTTGAGTGCGATTTTTTTTAGAATGATTATCATTTTGTGCGCTACGTTTCATACTTTTGCCTTGATCAAGAAAATTTATCTATTTTAATTTATCCATTCATAATTTGAGATGTCTTTGGTCAGTTAAATGTAACCGCTTATCTTTTGGCAAAAACGCTTTCTAAAAATGGACTTATCTGTCTTAGTCGCTAAAATACATCAAAATAATCGTCTTGGAGTTTAAACAATGCATACCAAAACAACTTTATATCTAACTAACTTAAGTAAATTAAGTATTTTTAGACCATTGAGTAATCTGGAACGTCGAGAAGGATTTAAAGAAGATTATTTTGTTCAGGTTGATAAAATTCATACACTAGGCAAGGCGGCTCTGGGTGATGATAGTATTCCCAAAGATGAATTAGAAAAAATACGAATCATTCATGCGGCAGCATCTTATCACTGCGATTTTGTGAAAAAATACCAATCAGGACAGCTTGAAAATACGGTTAACCTGTTTGCAAGTGAAATAAATGGTGAAAAGGAAATAGCAGAACTCCTCAAATTACAAGATGATAAAGAATGTGGAGATTGCGCTTGTTCGATTTTGTCAGCAATTTATACAATGCATGGTATGGTATTGAAAAACCAAGGCAAAAAGAATGAAGCAAAACAAGCATTTGAACAAGGTCAAAAACATGTCAAAGTAAATTCAATGGAAGCGGCTATTATTCAAATCAATGCTGCTTCTTTGCTAGAAGAGTCACTGGAAAAGAAATTTGTTCAAGAGGCTGTCAATACGGTTTCTTCTTTGGAAACAGCATTAGCTTCGGTCTATGTTGTCCAAGCGCAGAGTCTAGCTAAAACAAATGATAGAACTGTCGACAATGTTGAAAAAATTAATACGCTTTATAGTAAAGCGAAGCAGTTGTTTCCATCCTCTAACATCGTCCGTAACAACTGGGCATTATATTTATGCGATGAAGACGAATTTGATCCCTTTGCTAGATCTAAATTAGAACTCAAAAAAGCGGCTGAATTACTTAAAGAAACCATTTCAGTGGATCAAGAAAGAACATTAATTGTAGCGCCAACTTATTTGGCGGTAACCTATTTCAAATTGGCTGCGCATGAAGCAAAAGGGGATATAAAAAAAGCTAGTCATTACCATGTGCGTTGCATGGACACACTTGAAAAATGTCGAGGCATTATCGATAAGGATGAATTGTTAGAGTTTAATAAAGAGAAGTTTCAATATAATAAAGAATATCGCGCAAGTAAGCATGCGCATTTCTTGAAAATTGAACAAGCACTGATGAAGTTAGGTGTTGGGCCTGCCCCTATTGTATCCCTATACAAACATGCCGTTATGCCTACAATTAGCGTATTAACTTCAGAAGTCGCAGAAGTGTTGGAAAATCCACCGAAAGTAGTTATAAATGTTTAATGTGTTTTAATACACTTTTGAGCTTGACATTTTTTGGCTTACCATCCTAGAATCGTTTTTTTTTAATTATTTCTAGGATATATGAAATGTTAGAAGCTCCCAACCCACTAATTTTAAGCAAAACCGAAACCCCACAAGATGAAGATGCAAAATTTCGAGCCAAGATTGTAGGGAAAGATCAAGCAGGGATAGAAACTGCTTTAATTGAAAGCAAGAATGGCGTATTTATTTTGTTTACCCCCACAATCGGGACCCCACAGATGATTTCTCCTGAGGGTGATATTCCAGCAGGATTGATTCCTAAAGACAGAATGGCAAGCTATGAAGCAACCATTAAACCGAGGGTGATGACAACTCATAAAATGCCAGAATGTGGTGTTTCAAGTGTTTTAATAAGATCGCAAGAACATCGACCACAGGCTGAAGATGCAAAATCCTTCGTAGACGAAACGCATTATAACTCACTTTTAAAAAAGCATCCGCAGCGAATTATGGAAAAAGTGATTTCAGAGGAGCTCTTTGCTCAAATGGCCAGCAAAAATATACCTGCCGCCTTTTATTATTACAAACCAAAGAGTGAGACCGAATATCAATTCGCCGCTATATTTGGCAAACAAATCAACGCAAAGGTTGGGAATAAATTATCGGATCCTGGAACCTATCTTAATCGCGCTGATGATTTGAATGTTGTCAATGAAATGCTAAAAGAGCTTGGTTTGCGTCCGGTGGAAGAACTTGTTTCTGTGCAAGATGTAAATCTAGAATCAAAAATGGTCGCAAAGCGTGAACTTTTAAAACAATAGTATGGAAAGGGGGCAAGTATATTTGACCCCTATCATTAATTACGTAGTGTTCTTTTCTTTACAGGAGATGGGGGCAACGATTTCCCTTTTGAATTAAATTGCAAGGGCTCCTGATTTTCAACAAAATGTTGGAAAGAGGGATTCAAGGCTAAATACCTATCAACATTTTCCACTTCAACTGCTTGAGCTTGTTGTAAGGATAGCAGCATTTCGAATTTTGTTTTCCAGTAATGGGCTTCTTGTTGTAATGCATTTAGAGCAGAACTTAGATTCGTATTTGATGCAGTAAGAGACATATTTTCTAACACGAGACTATCTACCCTTTCGCGAAGAACCGCATTTTCTAGTTCAGCAGTATGAGGTATTGTCGGCACAGGAAGAGGTTCAGCACATACTTGCTGTTGTGGGCCGATTTGCGGTGATGAGGTTGATGAAGGAGATTCGGGGCTAACCTGCGGGGTTTGCAAATCCTTATTGAGGTAATACCAAGTACTTTGATTAGGGTTTAATCGTTTATGTAGTTTCCTTTTATCCTCACTTGCATCTTTGCGATTTCTAAAAGGTTTTGTTTCGTTTGTTGGTGTTCTGCGCTTCTTTTGTTTAGTTGGACCATCTAATACCATTACTGCCTCATCTATCTACAAGTATAGTTAACAAGTTTGGGAGCTAATTATAATCATTAGTTAGCATTATTTCAATGAGTGTAATCATCTCTCTAATAGCTATTACTGCTAAATAATGCTAAATATTTCGATGGTTGAGCGTGTGTAAATTTAATGATGACATTATTAAAATTATTGACGTTACCACACTATCACTTGAGAGATATGCCAAAATTTGTTCCCCCACGTTCCAGTCTTTCTCCTAAAGGCTCAAGACTTCCAGGTGAGGCTAAATTCCTACTTTCCCCACGTTCCAGTCTTTCGCCTATTGGCTCAAGACTTCCACGATGGGGCTAAACTCCTACGTCACTGTCGTGACTGAAGAGTCAGAACTTTTCAGCCTAACCGAATAATCTTGGTCCTTGGTAATTGCTTCTCTGATGTGGAGGTAACTCTTCCTTCGGTGGCGTAACAATGGGATGAGCTTCTTTTGGAAGCTGCGGCCTGTTCACGTTCCATAAGAGAGCAGTGCCTGTTACTCCAACACACGTAGCGCCAAGTATTTTCATTTTGCTTGGGGTTATACCGTTTTTCATAAAAATATCCTCATAAAAATTGTTTAAAAATAAAATCAGTAAAATTAAATAAGTTGGTTTATTCCTGCTTGCGCAGGAAATAAAAGACTAATAATTGTTTGAATAAGATCATAGAATTTCTCCTTTTGGTTAATCGACTGTTTAGCTTAAGATTTTTCGATTACCCAAAAAGAAAAACCCCAGCTTTTTGAGCCGGGGTTTATGACTAGAAAGGTTAGTTTATGCCCAGCTCAGCTTATTAAAGAAGCTAAAATAAAAGCTAAAGGCATTGGCGCTGAGCAAGCGTTGCATGGCTGATGCAGATGGCATTAATTGATAAATTAACATAATACTTGCCCATAAGATTTAGTGCGTTACTCATTCGACCATATAATATTCCAAGACTAGGATCAACCCCACTTTGTAAATTACCGATAAACGGTGTGTTCTAGCACAACAAAGATTGCATGTTGACTTAAACGGTTCAAAAAAATATACTGCGGTCAGCTAAATACCCAATGACTTAGAAGATTGATGATCTACGTATATTCTTATTTCCTACAGTCTTTTCGTCGCCGTGCGATGATTTTCTCTATTAATCACAACGTTCAGCAATTTGCTGGCTACTCCTGAATATTTAACATTCGTGATTTGACAGTTAATCACTTACCTGAATTTTTCAAAACAGGTACTGGTTACATTTTCATGACTCATGTTGATTTGTTAAGCAAGGAGAAAAGCTATGTTAGATTGGATCCGTAACCACCGGAAAAAAACAACGCCAAATCCCAATCCAGCACCAGGTATTCCTGAGCGATTAACAGAACCTGCCTATGTTGACCGTCCTTATACCTCAGAGGAACTCATCTGCATTTTTGAATATGCATTAGAGATAGATTTTTCTAATATTCAAGCATTAAGAATAGAAAACGCAACCGAAGAAGAAAAAGAATTTTTTATTGAGTTAATACTCTATAAAATTTCAAAAGAGTCACCTGAAGTCAATCAAACAGTTGATTCATCGCGTTTTAATGTCGATGCGGATTCACAAGCTAGAATCAGTTTAAATATCAGTGCCGAAAGTATTCCTTATGTTTTATGTAGCATCGTCAAGCGCGGGATGATGAATTGGAATTTTCTTAATGTAGGTGATAATCAACTACGGCAAATACATAGAGAGTTCAAATTTGATTTCCAAGAAGCTTTCGATGCAGCGTGTGAGAAAATAAAAGACAAAAATTTGCCCTATCGTGAATTTGCCACAGCAGTTAATAGGATGTTGTCGCCATTAAGCGAGCATAGAAATCCACAGTTAATGTATGCAACTGAAATGATGCTTATTAGTTTTATTACCAATCTCACCGTTAAAGGATATCTCCAAGAAGCGAAAGTTCTTCACACTTTTTTAATTTTGAGTAAAAGAATAATTTCTCAAGCACAAGCAGATGAGTCAAATAGAGAAAAAACCGTTTTGATGCTGAGTATGCCAGTATTGTCGGGATTACGACTATGGCCAGAAACCGATCGTAGAGCCAATCCCTTTATGACAAGTATGCTCAATTTAGCGTTATCGCATCCCATATTTAATGAGACATATGATCCCCATGTTTATTTGACGTATGAGCAAATCTGTCTAAAACTCACTGAGGTAGACTTCAACATCAATACAAATCCAAGTTTGTTTGAACGTGGTGCTGATTTACCAATTAATGCTGACATAATAGCGGATTACAATAAAGCACTTGAGTTATTAACGCTCAATAGGGATAAATTAGAGCGACAAAAAGTTGTGCTAAAGTTTTTTAAGGATGCGATTGCGCGACATGTTAAATTTAATGGACCAAAAGCTGAAGATGTACATAACACCATTTATGCATTTGGTAGAGTTTTTGTAGATGACAAAGCAAAGGGTGAACCTCTTCGAAGAAGACTTTATCAGAAAGTATTAAGACAGCTTATACAAGTTCCATCAACTAATACTAAATTAGATATGTTATTTGATTATGTTTTGCTTTCTAGTTTTATAGATTGTCACCCAGAGTCAGCCTTTAACGCTCCTTTTAACATTGAAGTTTATGAACTTAGTCCAACAGAAGTTAATCATTATTGTCGACAAATTCAAGTTAAATTCCATGAAGCAAACATTGAGATGACTCAATTGCGAGCAGAAAATAATGAATTGAAAGACCTAAATAAAGGTTATGCAGATGATCGCAAGAGAATTGAGGCTGAAAACGCGAAACTGAAAGATAAAGTTTACCAGTTAGAAAGTCTAGAACCAACAACGCCATCGCATTCCCCTCACAGCTCAAAGGAAAGCAGCCCCCCAACCACTCCACCTAAAGAACGTAAGGTCCTTTCTCATCATTTAAAAAGGGAAAAAAAGTCAGAAATTCAGGGAGATGTGGATCCCGTTGATGTTCATGATGAAACAACTAGCCCGCCATCATCACCAAAAGAACGAGTGGGATCGCGACATAAACTCTTTCGTAGAAAAACTGAAAGTGATTTTAAATATAAACCAACAAAATTGCACCTTGATGATGAAAATGGAACCCCTGCTCAAAGTGATGACAGAGTAAAAATTGAATTAAGTTTAGGTGATGTTCAGGCGCAATTGACGCAATTGTCTTTAGACGAAATGAAAAGTGCATTACCTTTAACACCTAAAAACTCGCCGCCCAAAGAAGGGATTTTATTTCGAAGTAAAAAGGAAAGTAAATCTATTGAGTCAGAGCAGGATGATTTGTCTTCACAGCCTGAAAGTGGTCATAAAACCACTCTTCGACCGTTTACCAAAACATTTATGCAATCGTAACCAGATTAAGCTAATTTAACTATGTGTGTGAAGTAATATGCCAAAACTTAGTTTTCATGAAGATCATTTGCTTTGTATAATTAGAAATGGCGATAAAAAAGAAGTTATCAAAAGGCTCAAATCGCATCCTGATGAAATCACTGCCGTCACAAAAGAAGGCCAAAATGCTGGTCATCTTGCTGCTATATATTGCCCTGAGGTTTTTGAAGGTCTTATTAAAGAAAGACTTGATTTAACGGCCACAGATGTCAATGGTGCTACGCCGCTGATGTTATTATCTGATCCTAAACTTGTTGCAAATGTTAATAAATTCATTAATGAATTATATGAAGAAATCTTCACGAATAAAGAATCAACCAAAAATGCCGCATTAGTCCGAGTGAAAAGCGGATTAGCGAACAATCGATGGTCGGGCAAGTTATTTAATAAATCAGATGAAACAATAGAACGACCCACTCAAAGAAGAAAAGCCCATTCTGCTGATGTTAAATCTTCTAAGCCAAGAAAACGAAAAACTACTTTGTTGTCAGAGAAAGTGGATTTTTCAGATATATCGCTGGAAGAATTAATACAAAGGGATTTACTTAAAGGAGTAAGGAGTTATGTAAAGCAAAATCCTTTGGATTACCAGAAATTACTAAAAGGGGCCTATCAAGCGAATGCGGTGCGCGTATTTGTTTGGTTACTTAAAAAAGGGGCTACCCTACAATTTGATGAGAAACAGTCGTTATATCAACATTGGCAGAAAAATATAACACCAGATGAGGTTGATTTTCTAACAAAAGTATCAGAATGTATTCAAAGTCAAATTCAATCTGAACAATTAAGCGCTGCTCATAAAGAACATGAATTATTAAATAAGAAAGCCAAGTTTCAACGTCAATTAGTTGAACAGGGTTTAAGAAACAAATGTGAACGTGATCCTGAAGATGACGACAAGCAGGCTAATGATTTAAATGAAGTTTTATATAAAATAAGCACTGGTTTTGATAATACATCTGAAAAAGATGTTGGACATTTCGATGCTAAGCAAATCGAACAAAGAGTATTGGGATTGTTATATTTCTACACAGTCCATGAAATCACGGAAGCATTGCGCGCTATTCGTCAACATTTGAGTAAGCATCATGAAGCCGTTGCTTTATATATATTGATGACGATGGTTGTGAGTGATCCCATCTCAAAAGCTCATCATGACAATACATACTTTGAAACCACATTAAAAGATTACTTTGAAGAAAATACAATATTATATGAACAGTTGCTGCAATTGGCAGCTCTGAAAAGGGCAAGTGAAGCTCCACTTGTAACTGCACAAAAACATATTACTGCAGTATTAAACCGTAGCCAAAAGATTTCAAAGTTCTCTTTGCTAGATCTAAAACCCAGAGAGTTTGCTAATGCTTGCCGTTCAGTAACGAGTCAATATTATCAATTAATTGAGCTCTCAGAGTTTCGCAATCAAGCGTGGCGCAAGGATGATAATGATAGAATATCTCCTAATTTAGTATACTGCTCAACCGTAACAAATAATTTTGTGCAGTTTTTAACGCTTGAGATTCTGAGTCGCACTGAGCTTAAAGATAGAGTTCGTGTTGTTAAACTCCTTATTCAGACAATGGATGAATTACTGCAAAGTCGTATCCCAGATTATCATTCACTCAAAGCAATTTCTATGGCATTAAATTCACTATTAGTATCGAAATTGGTTTCTACTTTTGATGGTCTAAAACCAAAGACGAAAAAAAGATGGGAAGAATTAAAAATATTGCTTGATGTGGCATATGATAGTAAGTCATTACGCAATGAAACGGCAAATCATCAAAATGGTTTACCTTATGTAGGTTTTTATACTAAAGACTATTCAACCTATTCTGAATATGGTGATTGGGAAAAATTTGCCCGTATTGGTAAAATTGCTAATGATATTATGTTAAAGAAAAAAGGGGTTGAAGATTTTCCATTAGAAGCTAACTGTGAACTAGTGGCCTTTATCCATCAATGGAAAGAGATCCCAGAAGGAAGTTTCTATACTTATTTGTTTTTGATCACACAAGAGCCACTGATAATAGATTACCTTACTTTTGAAGAAGTTGTAGAGTTCTTAATGGAGTGTATGAAACTTTCTGTTAACGTTAAAATTAAATACAACCAGAGAATATTTTCTGAAGAAGATGCTATTGAAGGGTTATTCGATTGGTTTTTAGACAAAACTGATTCAAAGCAAGCTGAACAGTTTCATTTTTTTAACATTATGCATAAGTTGATACATGCTCAATGGCCTGAAGATGAAGCACAGAAGATTTATGAGCGAGAACAAAGACGGTATATGTTGCTATTTACTCCGGTAGAGCCAATGGTTGATCAGTTTCAACAAATGAAAGTTTCAAGCAGTTCAACCAGTGCTTTAGAATCACACACTTTAGATCTTGTTACTCAAGAGCCTCAACCTCGTGTAAGTTCAAGAATGAGTTGTTGATTCACGCCGACTCAGAGAGGGGGCAAGAATGCCCCCTTACTTTAAGATTTTAAATAGCACTGGGTGGAGGGAAATTGACATTGTTTGGATCCGCTGCAACCCCTGCACAATTTTGCTGATTGCCTTTGATACAATGCACTTTATTTGGAATGATTTCCCCACTGCTATCAAAGCTGACGCTCAATTTAACATTTGAGGCTTTACCGCCACCGTTGAGAGTGACTGAACAGGCAGTTTGCGTGCCTGGTTTAAAGGGAAAAGACGAACCATTTTTAGGATCAATTTTTCCAGCATCCGAAGGTAAGCCACATCCGATGGCTGATAGCCAACCTGGAGCTAAATTTAATCGACCACCTACTACTAGCGCCGCCAGATTTAATGTTGTTTTGGGTTTATCGGCATCTGAAAGGCTGACGTAAGCAATGTCACCTGAATACACAGGCGTGAGGTTGGCTTGTGTGCAATAGGGCACCATATTTTGACTGGAATTAGCCTTGCAGAACTGTACATCCATGGTTAATCCTTGAACTTGTTGTTGAAGTCCTGTGTAAGAATCGGTAACGGTTCTTAACTTTTCTTCATAGAGCCTAAAGTTAAGATGTGAGTTTTGATCGCTTGAATTGTACATAACCACATCGCAATAGGGGAGTTGTTTGCCATCTTTCCACATTGACACCCGCGAGTTACCTTTTAGCTTATTGATGGCCATATTTCTGCCACAAATGCTGCCATTTTCCCAATTCTTGTCGGCCCAGGTGACAAAATATTGTTGATAAGGATCATACATTGTTTTATTTGGTAAATAGGAATTGCCACCGACATTAATAATTAAACCCGTACCTTCATCCCTAAAGTTTCCATACTTATCATCTATGGAAAAGGAATAGGCGACGGCATCAATTCCCTCATCTGGATTATGAATTAAACGCGTAAAAGGATTTAAGCTATAGGGGCTATCGATAGGCGCCCAAAATAATAGCCATTTGTCGTATTGATATAAAGGCTTTAAGGGTGGCTTTGTCGGATCTTTAGGTGGGGTATTCCAAGGCACTCCTCTTAAAATGGCTTGGACACTTTCAGGTAATTGTCCACCATTAGGGCCTTGGGTGTAACCTACGATATGTTCCATTAAACAAACTGTTTCATCGACAACATAGGGCTTGGAATCACCACCCACAAATTTACAATAGTTAGGATCTTTTGCTTGAAACGCTTTATAAGTATTCCATACCCATTGCACCGTTGCCTGAAAGTCTTGGCAAAATGCCAGTTTGTCTTTAGCAGGATTATCTAAAAACGCTTTGTCTGTGCAGGGATTATTAGGTGCTAACCATTTTTGCCATTTAGCTGCTAGCGCTGTAACGGAAGGATTGCTAGGTTGGTATTGCGAATTAACGGTCAGATTTTCAATTAAATAAGCTTCCCCTGTCGTTTTATAGAGACCAGAGGTTGCTTTGGTGTTGACGCTATTAACCAAATTAAAGCCTCCCATGGTGTGATAACACATCGGGATGAGATTATGAAATTTATTTTGTGGCCAATTTTGTTTAGTATAAGCCGCAAAGGAAGACCAGCCAGCAGTGCTCAGAAAATGATCAACGCGTTGCTTAAAAGTATCATATGTGATGGTGGTTCCCATATATCCGGCCAGACCGCCTGAATCAATTGCCATGGCAATGGGTAAAAAGGTTTCATCAACATAGGAAATATCAATATCTGTCATCAACCTTCCCTTGTCAGGATCGGGAGACTTTTTTCCTGTGTTAGGATCATCTGCATCAAAAGTATATTCTGTTAATTGTGCCGGGCTATCTAATGGATAGCTGCTTTGCGCTGTTCCTTTATAACAATTCACGCTAGCACCATCGCTGCCATCAGGGTTCACTTCAAAGCAGGCTGCCGCATCCCCTTTTTGAGTTTGTTGCGATTTATCTAATAGTGATTCAAAAGATTCAATTTTTGGGGTAAAAACCAACACACGGCCAGCATTGTACCAACATTTATCAGGCATATAGATTTTAATGGTTTTACCAGAAGCCACACCACTTGGAATAACGATTCTGTTCACAGAAGTTGAACCAGGTTGGCAATTACCATTTTGCGGTGATTCTATGACTGGATAAATAGAAGGTGACATATCATTGTGAACAATAATATATCGTTTAGAAATTTGTGTGTCCGCTGGTGCAGCAAAACAATCTATTAGCAATATGCTTAAAAAAACGAGAAAAAATGATTTAATCTTCAAGCCACATCTCCCTGTGTTTGGCGATAAAGGAATGCAATGTATACCAAGTACATTGATTGGATCAATGTGCAAAATTTTTTAATAGAGGCTGGATAATAAGGGGAGCACTCATCTTTCAACTTGATCTTGGTACGGTTTTCAACTAAATTAACAAACTATTTTATTCTTAGTTTCTGACTTAAAAAGCCAGAATAGTGACTTTTTATTTGTGAGAGGGCCGATATGGCAACATCTGGTGCAACAACTGTTAAAGAACCACGTACACAAGAAGATGATTTATTAATCGGTCTGATTCACCGCTATTATACCAATGATGAAGGTGAGCCCAATCTGCCTGATGATAAATTGGATTTAATTTTAAAACAGATCAAAGCTATCCGTGACTATGCACAAGATCAATTTCCCTCTCAAACACTCCTGAGTGATGAAGAGCTCGTTATACTCTCGATGAGTATCTTTGTGCCTCATCACTCTCCAGAAAAGGGCATCATAGCTACCGATAGAAACTATATGGAAGTGAAGAGAGCTCTGAGCCGCTTTTATTGCATACCATTATTACAAAAGGGTGAAGAGGGTTATGCACAATTTGTAGCGAATCAACCCAAGGGCAATGAATTTAGTCCACCGTTAAAGAAAGAAGAATTTCTTCAGTTAGCAAAAAAATATCAATCTCTTGATAAATTAACATTAGACACCTTAAAGCTGGCAACCATAATAAGCTCAGTGCCATTATCAAGCGAAGCCCGCAAAAGAGCGGATAAAATTTTTGGTAAAGGTAAATATATTGTCGACTCGGTGGAATTTCCCGCGCTTGTTTTTGAAGATATTGATGTGGCCAGACAAATTTATCCACAAGTTGATTATTTTTGGCTGCAACACCCTAACATGCAAGAAAGAGAAGCAATAAAGAATAATTTGCAATCCGCGTTTTCTCATCGCCGTCATTATCGCCATATGCTTTATACAGAAGGTAGCTATACCATGTTTAGCAGCCTGCTGAGCGATCTACGTGGTGAAAAGCTTTCAAAAGAAGCCTATGCATTTTGGATATTGTATTGGAATACGAATATTGTAGGGTTCCAAGGAAATGTTGATCCAAATGGTTCATACTATTTAACGTCAAACACTTTTCGCGCAATGAGTGCTTTAGAATCGGTACTTGATGCCGTCGTTGAAGATCCTTCCCTTTTGTCAAGTACGTTATTAACTTCTTATTTAACACAAAGAGCCGCTTTTTTAGGTCTAGGTGAAGTCAATAACACTGGCGTTAACCTTAATATAAAAGAACAGGAATTTTTAGCGCATATTGGTGCTATGATGAGATTATATCATCCCCAGCAAGGCCAAATTGTCAGTGCAAGTTATTCAGTATGCCATAAAGCGGTTGTTCAACTTCGTAAAGATTTCTTTTTGCCCGATGATGCTATGCCAACGCCAACTTATGCACCTGCGTTGTTTGCCAATGTGAAAGATTGCTTGCAAAAAAGATATGAAGAAGAAAAAGTGTTTCGAACAGCAAAAAAGGTGCGTGTTAAGAATCTGAATATCACTGCCGACAAACTAAAAGAAATGCTCGTTATTTATGAAACGCTCATTCTTTGTTTGCCGTTATATCTTGCTGCAATTAAACAATATAAAGCGTTAAGAAACGAGAAGAAAATTGATCTAAACGTTCCTTTGAGTTTTCAGTCCATAGCTGATCCAAAATGGGTAACACAATTATTCGATAAATCAGTTTTATTGGATAAGGTAAATATTTTAGAACTTATCGATATCACTGTAACAGATAAAGGCGTGGTATCTTATGAACAACGAGTTGATTATGAACAAAGACTTCAAGAACAATTAGCAAGTCCAGACGCGGAAGTTTTAGCCGATCCTGTGGCTACGCGACCTCCTGTTATTTTGACTTCCTATGAGAAAACAACAACAGCGGTTAGTGCAACCCCAGCAACGGTTAAACCCGAAGTGCAACAAAGCAGTTTGCTAGATAGAAATAAAATCTAACGTAATAAAACCAGAATGGCGCTTTGTTTAAAGGCGCTCTTTTGGTAGATAATTTTTTTTACTACTCAGGGTTTTTAAATTCTTTACCCGAAATTACTGTTCATATCCCACCCCTATCCTTGTCAAAAGGAACTTTGCCAGTACCGGTATGGTCATATCCACGATTGTATCTGAGTTTGTGGGGGTTAAATTGAATAAATATATAGCGTTCCTAGCAGGATTAGCAGCGACCTTATTATCGTTCACTTCTCATGCCGCTTATTATAATGGTGGCTATGGAAACGGGTATGGCTATGGTCGAGGCCAAGTAAAAGTGGTTTGTAATCCCTATAATAAAGTCTGCCATAGAGTCTATCGCAATGAAGGTCGGTACACTCAGTACGGAAGATATGGGTGGCCCAAAAATACTCGTAAAAAGCAAGCTGCGAAAAACACCGAACCCAAACATGTCTTTGTAGCGCCACCTGAAAAAATTGAAAGTACTAATATTATTAATGTTAACTTAGCGCATGGCACATGGGGAGCTTATGACTCTGAAGGGAACTTAGTACAATCTGGGCACGTTTCTGGTGGCAAAAGTTTTTGCCCAGACATTAACAAAAAATGCAAAACCGTGACCGGTACTTTCAAAGTTTATGAAAAAAGAGGCGGAAACTGTAAGTCAAAAATTTTCCCAGTGGGTAAAGGTGGCGCGCCAATGCCTTATTGTATGTTTTTCCACGAAGGATTTGCTTTACATGGCTCTAATGCGGTCCCTAATTATAATGCTAGCCATGGATGTGTTCGTATGTCATCGAAAGATGCACAATGGCTAAACCAAAATTTTGTTAATGTCGGAACCACACGGGTCAATGTGACGTACGATAAAATGGAGCCTAAAGTTGAGCCACAAGAGAAGAAAGAACTATCGGAGAATAAAACCGAGAAAGAACAGGGTGGTTAATAGCTAACACGAACTTGGGTTAATCCTTCTTGCACAAATTCTTCATTTAGCCATTGTGCATCTTCTGGAGACATTCTTACGCAGCCATGGCTAGCATTATAATTGGGCACAGAGTTTGAACCATGCAATGCGTAGCCACCATGAAAAAACATGCAATAAGGCATTGGCGCGCCGCCTTTGCCTACTGGGAAAATCGTTGATTTACAATTCTCATCACCTTTTCTAAAGATGGTGAATGTGCCTGTTACTGTTTCGCATTCCCTGCCAATATCGGGACAATAGTCTTTCCCTCCCGAAACATGCCCTGAACGAACTAACTTGCCCTCGTTATCGTATGCCTTCCATGAAAGATTATTTAAATCGACTTCGATGATGTTCTTTTCGTGCGCAAAACCATCAATGTTGTTGTAGCTGTCATTGGATAACTTTGTCTTTTTGCTTTGAGGTTGTGAATTATAGATAGGATAGGCAACCACTGAATTGGGGGAAACTTGATGGCAAGTGAATTCACCTGTATTACAAAAATCTGGTAAATCACTGCTAAAAGCTGCTGAAGTATTGAATAATATAGATATCATCAGGGCTATGTTTTTATTCATATAGAGGCCTGTTTAAAGAGTTTTCAAACTATATGACAAAAAAAGAGAAGGAAGAGTTCATTAAAGGTGTGATAAAATACCAAATTATGACATTAGTTAGAGAGCTAAGATGAAGTATACCATAACAGTCAGTATTAAGGCTCCTTCGCGATTGCTGCTAGGATCTGATCTCTATATTGATTTTTCAAAGATCCCCAATGCGTTATTGAAAACAACATCGACGAATATTAATTTTAACAACAAAAAAGAATTTCTTGAGAAGATGGGCATTTTCTTGAATGCTTATAAAGCCAATCATTTGCATTATATTCCTCATCACAATTTATTGACCATCAATCAGGAAGGCATTTTTCCAAAATATGTGAGAGAATCTCTTATTGCTTTGCAAGAGAAATATTCTTTTTTAACTGAAAGTAAACATCAAAATCAAGCGGCTACAACTCGTCATATAAACGAAGCAGAAAAAAATAAAAGTGCGAATTCCTTTGGAAGATTAAAAAGAAGATTTGTAGGTGGTATAGCGTTAAGTCTTTTAGGACTTTCGCTTGTTGCTGTTTTTTCTGGTATCCCTTACCTTGGTTTTGTTCTTGGTATTTCAGCACTATCTGGCGTAGTCGGCGCTGTGTATTCGCATGCGCGAGAGCTTTACTTATCGCGTGCGCTTTTGCAGTTTGATCGTGGCCACTATCCAGCCTTGCAGGCGATCGACAATCTTGATCGTCACGTCTTCGCCGTAGGTGAAGAGGCGGCAAACTGGCAAGGATATTTTGTTAGCTTCGTCAAATCTTCTACTTATACGCGACCAACAGCCTTTGCTGCAGGTATGAAAAAGCAAATGGATTATCCAACAACTTATGTTTCGGTTTGGGCTCATGACTATATAGACTTTAAGGCTATCGATCCCCGCATTATAACAAAGGGGTACTGGCTACATTCATCACCAATGCAAACAAGTATTGAAGTACCAACATTATATTTAAACAATATTATTGCTAAATTACATTGTGATCCGAATATCATTTTGCCTTATTATCCAAAACAATCAGCTCCTCGTATGAGATAAATTGATTTCGGATGTTAATTAATGGTTTGGTTTATCGGCTCTGTAATGTTTGAGGCTTTCGGGTGCTGCCATCATAGGTTCTTCTGTATGATCAAGCGCTCGTTTTAAAGGCTGTCTAATGTTGGCCTCATATTGAGGTGTTATCACAGGTCTATGAGAAAGCAGCGATAATCGATAGGCCATTTCTAAGTGCCCATTTTGCCTCGCAATATTGATAAGTTCATTATTGCCGATAGCATATTCAAGCGCATTGGGTAGTCTCAATAAAATTTCCATTACTGGTACATGACCATAGGCTGTCGTCCATCTCACTGCTTCATAAGAACCCAAAGCAACATACGCTTGTACTCTAGGATCTCTTAAAGTCATTTCAATAATCGAAGCGGCCCCTTTTTGAACGATTAACATAAACGTTTGATAGGAAATACTGGTAATTTGATTGCTTTGCAGTATCGCTTGAGCTGTAGCAAAATCATTTAAATAAAGTGCTGTCATAAATTGATTAATCGGAGGAGGGGTAAAATCCACCATAAGAGCGCCTATCATGCAGTCGTTAAAGTTAGGTGATCTTACCAGTTTTTGAGATCTGATTATATGCGGTGATTTATGCCATAAATAATTTTACTTGTTGATGTTATATGGCTTTGTGAATTCCCAGCATAAAAGCACGCTTAAAATCAAATGCAGAATGACTACTGGCCAAAGTAAAATTCCGGTCATACCGCCTGCGAAACCAAGATAGGCAAGATAAAGTGTAATCAGCACACTATAGATCAACATACCCATGTTTGGCTTTCCCGGCCAGCAAGAGATCCCTAGCGCAATCAGAGCAATACCGGTTACCCGAGCAACTGTTAAAGCAACGCCAGAAAATGCTACTCCAAACAGCAATTGTCCGACAAATACAGGCGCAATGATTAAGGATAAACCAGTCAAGGTTTCAACAATGGCAGCAAAAAAAAATCCTTTCCTCATTAAATTTAGCTCCTACTGTTTCACGCTATCAACTGGACCAAGATTTAAAGTCAACTTATTGATTTTGCCCGTAAACTTGAATGGTACATCGTAGCGATATTCAATAAGTGCAACACCTGTGCGTGAATCTTGACCAACATCGAAGTCCTCATCTTCTGGAAAAGTAACAGGTACCGTATGTTCCATGTGTTTTTTGTCTACTTCTTTACCATCTACAATTAAGGTGCCAGTTCCTCCCTTACCTAGACCGCCGCCATCGAACTTGAAGTCAAAAACGATGGTATGTTTACCGGCTTTCAATTCAGGACCTTCCCAAATTGTGCGCTTGAGATCAAGTAAGTTATATAG
>CAYXVT010000013.1:0-11329 GCA_964468105.1 Uncultured Candidatus Berkiella sp.
TTTCAAGACTCCGACGGAAATAAATCATCATCTAGAGTGATTGCATTTATTGTGATTATCTATGCACTAATTCTTAGCAGTTCGATAGTGGTAATTGGATATATACAGGAAACTCCACCTATGATAATAGCAACTGCGGCAGGAACAATATTCACAACAATTGCCGGAGCTGCTATGGTATTCTTGTTCGCTCAAAAGAAAACTGAGGAGAAAGCAATTATTGATAAGATCGAAGCAACTAAAACTGATATTGTTAACTGATGAAACTACCCGTCAAAATAATATACATTTACATTGCAATTATTTGCATATTTGCACTTAATGTAAAAATGTATGTCGATACAGTTAAGGTTAAGAAAATTGCAAAACAAAACAACGAAAATGGCATAATCGCTAATAAAAAAATAGATACACTTTACAGGAATGACAGTCTGTTTTTTAATTTGGCAAAAACATCACTTTTGAATGATAGCATTAAAATAGAGCAATTAAAAAAAAATTATCTATTACTTATGCAAAATCATAAATTGCTCATCCATATTGATTCAATGTTATCGAAATGATGCAAAAGGCTGAAGGGTTACTATTAAGTATTTTCGGTTGGGTTATGGGGCCAATGGTTACGGCAATATTAGCTATCACTGTTCTAAACTACAAGGCCACTCTTGACGGCAACAAATTGCTTCAGGATCACAAACTTGATCAGTACATTGAAATGAGGGCCATTTACAGACAACTATATAACGATTCGATTAAAATAAATGAATTGCAGGCTGAATTAAGTTTAGTAAGAGGTTGCCTTATTAAAATTGACCCTGTTATTTTTGACGATGTGTTCTATGGAGGAGAAAGTTCAAAAGCAATATTACCTAAAAAAAATTATCCACCCAAAATTAAACGTTTAGATAACTAAAACTATGTCAACAGATCCGATTATTTGTAAAATGTGTGCAGCTGGCCAGTGTAAACTTGGAGATACAGCTAAAGCATGTGGTAGTCCACAAGCTCCTGCAGGGGTAGTAACTGTTCAGGATATGGTTAACTATACAGCAATTCAGAAGGCGAAGAAATGATCTCACTCTCCGAACTCCTATCTGGCAACGACTACAACTCACTCACTCCTGCGATTCAATCCAACCTTCAGGACTTGCTTATTCGGGTCAATAAGATTCGTTCTGCATACGGTAAGCCTATGTTCGTTACATCCGGACTTCGTAGCATGAAGCACCATTTAGAGATTTACACAGCGAAAGGGATTTATGGCACTTCACGAATACCGATGAAATCCAGGCACTTGTCAGGACAGGCTGTTGACTTTTCAGATCCAAAACAAGAGCTTCAGAATTGGATTAAAGCGAATGAACCTATATTGGTTGATGCTGGGTTATATTGTGAGAGTTTCTGCTTCACTACGAACTGGGTTCATGTGCAATCGGTTGCACCGTTAAGTGGCAGAAGGTTCTTTATGCCGTAAATGCGAAAGCCAGCTGTTTAGACTGGCTTTCTTTAGTTTCAATCGCACTAATCATCTTGATTAATATCATTGTTGTCATCAAGTTCCGGTACATCTTCAACAGTACCATACTTTTCGAGTAGCGGATCAACTTCAGTCCAAATATTGTAACCCTTACCAAGCAATACAGTTGCGTTGTGGACTTGTTCTTTTGCGAATACAGCACCAAAAGCACCGTTATTTCTCAAATTGTGATCTGCATTTTGCAGGCATTCCATAATTGATACACTCATTGTTTTTGTGTTTTAGATTGTTAAATTGTTCCTTCTTGTTGAGATTTATTTTGTTCAAATGTTTCAAGCACTGATATTATTAGCCATAATAATGCATCAACACCCCATATAATTTTACCTAATATGAAATCAGATGCAAGTATAAGTACAGTGCAAAGAAATACTATCATCCACGATCTTATTGTTTTAGTTTCCATATCTGCCTACCTTACCACCAACCATCCAATTACTACCAATTCAGCAACACCGATAATCTGAGAAACCACCCGCTTCCGTTTCTCCACTTTATACAGCTTTCGTTCCGTCTTTACCTGCTCATTCAGATTAGATTCGACTTGACGATATACCGACAACTGTCCGTTCAATGCTGAAGCAGCAATAGAATCATTCTTGACGACAGATTCCAACAATCCGATATTTTCGTACAGTTGAGTGTTCTCACGTGTCAAACTTTGCACCTGTGACTTATTCGATTCGTTTTCCAGTGCGATTATATTGGCTCGTTTGACCGGTTCGATAGGAGTTATAAAGTGTGTGCTATCTTCAAACGTTCTGACCGGATAAGAATTTCCGAGGAATTTCGCCATCTGTTCATTGTTGGATAGCTTAGACAATGAATTAAGCCTGTCTTGGTACTTAGCGTTATCTGAGTAGCGTTTCTGCCGTTCTGCATGTATGATTGCCTTATTTCGGGAGATCGTGTCTTGTAGCGTCTTATTTAAAGCTGTTACGTCAAAGATGGTCTGTTCATACGCTGCTGACTTTTCTTGCAGGTACTTGTTTTCTGATTTCAGGACTGCCATGTCTATTGTGGCGTTCTTCTTTTGGATTGATGAGGTTATCTTAAAGACAACGAATGCTAGGATTAAGGCTGCGGCAATGTAAATTAGGGTTCTTTTCATGAGGTTAGTTTTAAAATGGACAATCTGATTTAGGTATTTCGATTAAATGATTTCTTAGGAATTTAAGGCTATAAAATTTACTACTTATACAATAACCTATACTTCCGCCACATAATACTTGTTTTATTGGCCTACCCGTTTTTAGATTAAAACATTGCTTTCCTGCAAATACATAATTATCTGCAAAATCTAAGCAATACTTATAGGTATATGTTATTGATATTGTGTTCATTATTGTTTAGTATTATTGTACTTAGCAGGTAGTTAGCAATAATAGCCGCTTACGGAAGTCTTATAAAAACTATTCCATGAAACAAATGAACGGCACAGCAATCTATGAACGTGGAGCGGCAACTATTGCTAACAGCAACTATATGGCAATGCTTTGTGGTCGTGTCTGAAACATTGGACCAGGTTTTCATAATTAAACAATATGGCTGTACGAGCATCCTTACAATAATTCACGTTCAAACAATTCGACAATTTGGTTTTCTGTTAAATCATAGCCCATAATTTCACTTGGCCTATCAATTCTTTTTCCGTCCGAATTAATAATATACGATACTGGGTATAATTTATCCGGATCAACAAATTTTACCAAATACGGTACTCTTACAGCAATTAACTTTTTGCCTTTTAATTGTGGTTTGTGTATGTGATATTCTACACCACAGTTGGCGCAGTTTCCAATAATATCAATATCGGATTCTTTCATTTCGCGCAATCTTTTTGAAGTTAAACTTTCTTTACTCATTTTTTAGCGTTTTAGCAGCCTTATCTGCGCATAATGGTTCTTCGTTATTTATCAATCTATATAGCGTGTCTATGCGTATCTCGCAGTTCTTTATTTCTTCCCGTAAAACCATTTTTTCGCTTTTGTCTTCAACCTGTGAGAACAAATCTGATAATCGTACACTTTCCCTATTGTAGTTCAATATTATGCCCAATACTTTTTCTACCTCAATTGATACTTTATCTGCATATTGGCAATATAAATACTTGTTAGGTTCAGTTTTTAGCCAAAAACATATCTTGCCTAATGTTTCAATATCAGGTATCTTTGATTTTTCAAGCCTCGATAGGGTTGCTTTAGAAATTCCAATTTCCTTACACGCCTCATCCATGGTCATATTGTTGTCAATACAACGCTTTGTAATAAGGTCTTTTCTGAGTTCTTCTTTTTTAAACATCACACTTCAGTTTGATCAACTGGACTGGATGTGATAAGGATTCCATCAACTTCTTTAATTACAGTTGTTATAGAATCAAATTCAACAGGGACATGTATATCATATAACACTTTCCCTTGATCAGTAAATTTAACGGCTGCAATTTCACAGCATTTTAGATATTTGGAATTACCAAAATCTACATCAACTGTTGCACCTACTTGATGTGCAGATGGAAGTTTTAAGTTTTTCATTTTTATTGATTTTTTATATTGTTTATTTAAAATTGAAACAGCCAGGCCTCACACATTGTCCATCGGTGATATATCCTTTACCTGAAATTGGTTTCCCATAGTATTCGTGAAATCCTAATCGGCAAAGGATACTTCTCTTAGCCTTTTTGTCAAGTTTTTCGGATTTGACATATTTATCAAATCTTTCCTTTAGTTCAGCTTCGGCATCTTCTGATTCGATGTCTTTTTCAAACTGCATGAAGGCTTTCCAAATTGCAGCCCTCATTTTTCTTTTAAATGTTTCTTCGTTCATAATTATATTTTTTTTAGGTTGTCTTTCAATATCTTCCAATGTCCACTTAATGACGGTATTAATATCTCCATGCCTTCCATTATCTCCCATTCCTTGCGAATGTGGGAATAATTTATGATCATATCTATGGTAATTGTTACCAGCAACACCATTATCAAAGATTTTTTTAGTCCAAAGAAAATGGCGTGAAATAAGCCAATATCTTACAGTATTTTTCATAATTTTCTAAGTTTAGGTAACACAAGCATTGTTTAATTATTTACTTCAGTATTCTTTATTCACTTCGCAGCGTACTTCACGCACTGCATATAGTTGCAGCCGTTAAGTGCAATACCTACGCACGAAATCCCAACGCACAGGCGCATTTACAACTGTATTTATCAAACATAAATACAATAATGCGCCTTAATCCGGTACTGCACTTAACACGGTACATAAAAAATAAATAACAATATGGTTGTACGAGGCTTATGCACGGCGCAGTTTATTTCTTATCCAATAATATGACCTGTAAAAATATTTTTCAAGTCTTTTTAGGTTGCTCAACAGGGTAAGCGTCTGAACAATTAAAATCATTATCAATATTGTTTTCATAGTACGTTTGTTAGGTCTGTTTTTTTTATTTTTGGTATTACTCTTTTTAGTGGAGCTGAAATATTTTGCTGTTTATAGTACCACTGAGCCTCTTGGATAAAAATATCTTTTGAGCAACCAGTACAAATATGAACAGCATTGAAATTTATGTTAAAAATAACATCGGTTGATTTCCCGCAAATCTTACATCTTTTCATATTACTTTTCGTTGAATTTACCAGATGTGTGTTGACATTTTAAGCAGTCCCATGAATACACACTATAAGCATAGACATCTGTTCCCCACCTCCTTTTGTAAACTCTTCCATGAGGGGTTTTAATTAGGGCAAGTTCTCCACATTTAGGACATTTTTCTAAGGGCATAATTTTTTGTTTTTTGAGGTTATAAGCATTGTTATTTACTTTTCATGTACCTATCCCGTTACCGGTAATAATAAAACCAATATGGTTTGACGAGTTACCGACTCTCGGTGAAAAAAGCCGGGGATTTCGCACCCCGGCGGGCGGTACATTACGCAGCTTTACGCTGGGTAGGGTACATTTCAACAGATTTGCCATTTAGTTGGCCTGAGTTACCTCCCTTAACCATAATCACGCTGTCAAAGCCAGTCACCCCCAATAAATGGATACAGCGATCATTAATCAATCTGTATCCGGTACGATTACGCATTAATTGTACCTGGTGGAAGTGCCGGGAATCGAACCCGGGTCCAAACGTGTTTGCTGTAAAGATCATAAGCTCCTCATTATTTTAAATTTCATTTATTGACAACCATTTAATTGGTTTATCATCACTTTCGTACTTCCAAATTGAGTAGTAATCTAACCATACCCATATTAGTCCGTGATATTCTATTTTTACAGTTCTTTTATTACGTTCAATTTTCAATGTGAAATCAAACACAAATAGGATATACCACGCAATTATTATTACCAGCATTATTGTAATTGTTGACATTTTATTTTTCATTTAGGTAAATTGAGCATTGGTTTTCTTACTAACCGGTAACAACGTGTATAAAAAATGCGACGAGTTACAGGTGTTGATCGGGCTGGCTGAGCGTGTGAGTGAGGTCGCACTATTTCATACACGTAGCCGTTAGTGGCAAGCTGCATCAATGGTGTACATCAATGAAATAAAAATAATATGCAGCCAGCCACTAACATTCGCTATATGCAATGCTTGGCGTTCATTTCTGTAACATTTGTGGTCAGTATCATAATTAATTAATATGGTTGTACAAGCAATTATCTATACAATCACAACTTCCGCGTCCTTATTCATTTTCTTTTTCAGCCAAGTTGGAATTATCATAAGACCGAGTTTTATGTCTGGGTGTAAATCATCTAAACATATACACGTGTTATATGTAGCTATGTCTCCATTGTCACTTATTTTCTTCCAAGTTTTGCCAATGTCGTTTACAAATTGAAACTTTTGACCTTCGCTTAAATCTTTTAATTTCATGATCGTTTTTCTAAATGGTTAATAAATAATTCTATTTCTCTTTTAAGAAGTTTCATTTTTTGGGTAAAATCTTCAATACTTTCGGTATTCTTAATTAATTTAATAGTTTTACCACAATCTGATATTGCTAAAAAGGTAGTTCTTTCGGTTACATCGCTGTATTTTACATCTCCGTCAAATGCTACAACACTTCCAAGTGAAGGTGAATCGACCTTATTTAGCCAGGTTCTTTTATTATAGGGATTCATTCTTTGGTAAAATGAGCATTAATTAATTATTAATTCAGTAGTCTTTATTATCTTTTGTCGGTCATTTGCGCACTGCACATAGCTTAGTAGCGTTATGCCCCATTTAAGAAACGGACAGTTCCGTTAATTTATAAGTGAAGCTAACCCAATTACCACCTTCAGTTCTATTAGCTGCAGATTCAGTTGAATACCAAACAACAGCTTCACTTGTGTTAGGTTCGATATATAAGCCATTCCATTGCATTTTCAAATCTACTATAATGCCCTTGCCGTCTTTTGTTTGGACTTCTTGACCAAGATAAAAACGGGGCATAACACTGGCTATATGAAATGCCTTTTGGTAATCTGAAAGTTTTTCTGTACTCATAATTTTGTGCTATTTATAAAGTTTCGTGCAGTTTTGAAGTTCGGCACTGCATATAGCCTCAACCGTTAGCCAGCAATTGCGCTGAACGTTCGGCGTGGAAAGCGCAACTGCTGCTAACACAGGCTCTACACAATGCTTGCTTTGTGTTTTCAATCTGAATGTGTGCGTATTCAATCATAATTTTAATGTTTTGTTAACGAGCAATTAATACATTTTACACCAACATTCATCGCAGTAATCACATTCATCTTCGATTGGTACATCGACCCCACATTTAGTGCATTTTTTAAATTTGGGTGGCGTACATTCTCCTTTTTCGTACAAAGGCAATAGTTCTGCAACACTACCTTCATTATTTCTGCAAAATTCGCCAAATGAAATCATGTCTAAAAAAGAGTATTCTTTCACTTCTTCACCCTCATCGAATTTTATGCCTTTTAAATCAATCCAATGTGTTGGCTTAGTATTATAATACTTCCTTACCTCCCAATCTGTTTTATTATCACTTGCATAAAATCCTGTCGAGTAGTGCTCTCCATCTGTTAACAAAACTTCTTCATATTGTTTTGGAAGTCTATCATTTACTGAAATCCAATTATATTTTTGCATCGTTTTTGGTTTTAATTAGTTTATATGCTTCGTTATATCCTTTTCCATCAGCAATTAACCTGTTAATTTCGTGCTTTTCTTCGGCAGAAAGCGTCATTACCAAATCGGGTTCTGATTCGTAAAATTTCACTTCTATTTTAATTTTATCTTCCATCGGTAAACGTGTTAAAACATTAAAATTATTTCCTTCTGTACTTCTATTTAACTTCACGGCTGCACTGTGCATAGCCTAATACGTTATGTGCCATTTTAAACAACAGCATTACCACAATTAGGGCAAAATTTACTTCTTCTTGTTTTTGTTGCATCAAACTCGGTATTGCAAGAAGTTTGATAAACATAATCGTTACAACCATACATACCTACATCTACGTGTTTCCATTTACACTCTGTCTTGATACCGAGTTTAGCGGTAACACGAGAATTAAATTCAGCATAAAATTCTTGATTGTTAGGTATTCCACCAATACCAATCATTCCTTCTGCAATGTCTTTTACTATTTCAATTTGATTTTCCATTTAATTTAGATTTGTGAAGAAAAACGGCACATAACAGCATATTGCAAAAAGTGGCGGTGTAGTGCTGAAATGAACTATTGTGCTTCGGTTAAACATTTGTTTTAAATTCAAGTTCCGTGCTTTGTAATCGCCACCTTCGGCAATATGCGGAACGTTAGCAACAAGCTGCATCATATTGTTGATGTCAACGAAATGATAATAAGTGCAGCCAGTTGCTAACAAGCTGTATAACAAATGCTGTTCGCAACATCTTGATACATCCTCCATTCGTTCCATAATTAAATTATATTTATGAGTTAGACGAGGCTAATTCTCGGCGTTCAATTGCTTTCATTTTTTTTATCGTTTGATGATCGAAAATGTGGATTTTAAATTTCAACTTCTTTAACTCTTTATGGTCATAGTATTCGTCAACCGAATGATGATTAGTACATTCAACTTCACCGCCTATGTCATAATATCTATCTGCTATTTTTGTAATGCAATGATCTACATTATAATATGCTTTTGCTTCTGGGATTATTGATTTTAAAATCAAGTAAAATTGATAACAGCTGCCATTTTTATATATAAACTCTGCGCCAATTATTGATTCTCTTATAGATTTTATAAACTTTAAAATTTGTCTATGTTTCATTTTGTATTTTGAGTTTTAAAAGTTTCGCATTTACTAAAATATACCGTCAAACGTTAGGCGTAATGCTAAGAACTGAACTTGCATATAGTCCCAAGTCCTGAATTATTGCTGATTTTTATTTTTGGTTTAGTGATTATAATTTGGCTTGTACTTTCGCATTCGATACATTCAATAAGTATTTCACCATTTTCTCGTTGATAAATCAAATGCTTTTCATTACCACATTGTCCGCATTTTAATTGTTCGATATTTGTTTCCATTTTAATTAAATTAAAGCACATACGCCTAACAATATGTATAAAATATAGGCGGTTCAGTGCAAGTTTATACTTTTCTACTTTCTATTTACTTTTGTGTAGGTGGATAAGGCAGTAGTTCCTATTCGCCTACATTTCATACATTTAACGTTAGCTAGCAATTACCGCTACAGACTAATCGACAGGGTACGGGTGTCATAAACAGTATAATTGAGTAATAAGACTCTTTGCTTCTTCACCGGCTTTCGTGGCACTGCCAATCTTTTCAATTTCTGATTTGCGTAATGAAAACCTACATGTTACCATTGGGTCTTTTTCATAAGGCCTGCCACCACTTGTTTTATGCCCTCCATTAAATGAACGCCCGTCTATTTCTCCGTTTAATTTCTTTTTAAATTGTTTCAGTTTCATGTCATTTATTTTTCAACAAAGATACATATAAAAATATCATTTTCGACAAATCAATTAAAATAAATTTATTTTTAGTTTTATAATATTGATTATCATATACTTATAAAATAAATGAAAAATAAATTAATAAATTGTATTGTTTATTGAATTTATGTATTATCTTTGTCCAATAAATCAAACACCCCCCTACACCATGAAACCAAACATTTTCCCCATCGGCCTCGCTATTATCGGCATCGTAACAATAGCACTTATGTACTTCTTCCCTATATACGTTCTATGGATTTCCTTATCTATAGCGTTAGTATCAGCAATATTCGTTGGTATCGTTATTTACAAATCAGAGAATGCACCTGCAAACGATCAGGACTTTGATGTAAAGTTTAGGAGGGACGGCCATGAGTAGGCTCACCTATACAGAATCCCTGCGCCTTCAATTCCAACTCGAAGCGAAAGAACAGTACCTTATGGGTTCTGACGAATACAATAAATGCTTTCTGTGCGGTGACTACATGACTGCCGATGCAACCATAATGATATTGGGTGAAACTGTCTGTACTGATAACTGCATTTATGGAGTGATTGGTGAAGGAGAATCGGTACACGAATTGGTAATGAAACATAAGAAATTAATTTTAAACCTACGATAATGGAAACAAAACACAGAAAGGGAGAATGGTATGATACAGACACTCTTCTTTCGTCCCATGAAAGGGGAGTAAGGACATCGGCTGGATATATCTGTTTTTTACCTAAGCCAAATCATTATACCGGTCAAGATGAAAGGTATGAAAAAGAAATGAATGAATATAAAGCCAACGCCAAGCTAATTGCAGCAGCACCGGATTTATTGGAGGCACTAATTGAGTTACGCGAATTTTGCCATTATCACGGTTACGACAACTCAACCGAAATATATGCAGCAGAAGCATCCATCAAAAAAGCCACCGAATAACCTATTTAAAACCGCGCAAAATGAAAATAGAACTGATTGAATATGAAGAACTTGGAGTGACATGGTATAAAGTCGTCATTGACGGAGTTCCAAAACACTTCCTAAATCCGGACGAGGCCGATGCATACTATGAAGATAAGGTCAATCCAAAACCTCGTAACGAAACAGTCATCAAATCAACAGAAATCTAACCGGCTTAACAGCCATCACAACAATCAATATGACTAATATAACCAAATTCGAGAGCAGCATTGAAAAACTGGTAAAGCAGGATAAGATAATGGTTGCACTGAATCAAAACCCTCCTGTTGAATGGGTAAAGCAGCACCCGTTCATTAAAGACTTCAACTACATACCGATAGAACGTGTTGAATGGCTTTTAAAAACGTTCTTCAAGACGCTGTATAAGATTGAGGTCATTAAAACCGGAACGCTGTTGAATGCCATTGAAGTAACAGTAAGGGTTCATTACAAGTATTCTGATTCTGATGAGTGGTACTTCCATGATGGAGTAGGGGCAAAGGAAATTCAGACCACAAAAGGATCGGGCGGACTTAACCTGGATTTGTCAAACATTAACAGGGGTGCAGTCGAAATGGCTTTGCCAATTGCCAAAACAATTGCTATCAAAGATGCCTGTGACCACTTCGGCAAGCTATTCGGTTCTGACCTTAACAGGAAAGTACAGTTAACTTATACCGAAGATACCAAACTCCAACCGATTGATATTAACAGCGATTTATTTCTGAAAATGAAAGAAGCTGTTAAGTCAGGGAAGTACACCATCGAACAGATCGAAAAGAAATACACCTTAACTGACGAAGCAAAGGAGGCACTAAATGAAGGAATTTAAACTACGTGCTAGCGCAGCTGGGACACTCGTTCCAAACGGTAAAGGGTC
>CAYXVT010000013.1:11339-27140 GCA_964468105.1 Uncultured Candidatus Berkiella sp.
TATCTGAAAGAGTGGGTCGCATCACAGATTTACGGAGTTGAAAAGCAGATAAAATCAAAGTACCTTGACAAAGGTATTATGATGGAGGATCAAGCTATTAACTTCGCTGTAAAAATGCTTGATATTCAGTTTGCTTTAAAAAACGAGCAGCGATTTGAAGATGACTATTTCACAGGCGAACCGGATATGATTCTTGATGATCGAATTATTGACATTAAGAACTCATGGGATTGCTTTACTTTCCCGCTCTTTGAAACAGAAATACCTAACTCCGATTATTTCTATCAACTACAGGTGTACATGCACTTGACAGGCAAACGAAAGTCAACATTGGTTTACGTCTTGCTTGATGTTCCTGCTACTAATTGGGATGCCGGTATCATTTACGATGTTGAAGATAAGTATAGGATTAAGACCTTTGATGTCAACTATGATCCCTCTATAATTCAATCATTGATTGAAAAAGTAATCGAAGCGAGACAATATATTTCGACATTAATTTAACCACACACGCCGGAGTGAAATTCTCCGGCACACTTTAGATATGAAAACATACCAAATCATTATCCTGATCATTTTCTGCCTGTCATGGTTATGGCTCGCCAAATATCTCTACGACAATTGGAAACGAGCAAACCGTAAGTTAGCACTTGACCGGAAAGCAGAGGAAGCGAAACGGGCGGAATATGATAGGATTAAACAGGCTAAGTCAAGGAGGAACAAGCGATGAGCAACCACCATTCCCGCCACCTCGCTATAGGCGAACAAGTCAGTGCAGCACAGCGATTAGTTGAACAGCTATCCGAGAAACAAGCCATCATCCTATCCCAATCCGAAAAGGGCAAAGTTCCGTTAGTGATTGATTCGAGAACGACGATACTTGTGAGTCCGGATTGTGATATGGAGGCGAAACGCGAACACTACCTGCGCAAGTACGCACTATTCGTTCTGATAGCGGCTACCTTATCATCCTGCGCCCCATACCGCCACATCCCACACGCCGTGAACTGTGATCGTAACGGCACAGTGATTCATATCGGGGATTCCGTTCGTGATCAGTGGGGTGCCGGGAAGATCATACCCTGGCCGGAAGATTCTACTATGGCAGTACAGTTTGCACCCGAAGTGATTATGGAAGTCGATGGAGGGTGGCTTGAAGTGATTAAGAAAGATAAGACGAAATGAAGCCAGAACACAAACCTTACCCAATGAATATGAACAGACCACATTATAAACTAAGGTCTGAACGTATCAAAGAACATTACCTTAAATCGGGAGTGTTTAAAGACAATGGACAGTTCGACTGCGGAGATCACATGTCTTACGAAATGGAAAGAGATTTAGATGCTATGAAAATGGCTATTCGTATGATTCGTGACTATATGAGTGACTTCCTGGATGACGATGACGTGCAAGTAGAACCAATGACAATGAAGGAAATGCTTCTTGTGGGTGCTATTAACACTTTGCGCGAACGCATCAACGTTACCGGAGACGATTTAAATCGATACGAAACGACCGAAAAATAACCAAAGATATGGCAAAAAGTAAAAATGTATTCAAGTGCGAAAAGTGTTCAGACACTAAAGCAATGGGGCAGAAAAAGTTTATGGAACACTTAATAGGAGTTCACAAGATAGTCCCAAATGAAACTAAGTTTTCAAAGCAAATGATATGCCACATGGACGGTGACACGTGGTTTTCTTAGACATACGTGTGGACTGGCCCCGATGAATTGCGGTTCAGTCAATATTGCTGCAATCAGAGGTTGAAGTCCGATCCGATGAGATACTAAAATAAATTTTCCCGCCACAGTATCAATTCAAAGAAATTGTTGTATATTTGTAGTCTAAGTCCAAGCCAGTGAATCAAAAGAACTTTCATACCCTTATCAGCATCGCCCATTACCGCCTGGCTTGGACTCCTTCGGTATGGGCTTTGCTTTTAGGGGTTTAATACTATAATTATGGAGACCAAGAAATCTTACTCACAACAATTGAAAGACCCACGGTGGCAGAAAAAACGTCTTGAAATAATGAGTCGTGATAATTTCCGGTGCGTTCAATGTGAAAACAGCAAAAATACACTACACGTTCACCATAAAAAATATGAGCATGGTAAAAAGCCGTGGGAATATGATGATAGTGAACTAATAACATTATGTGATACATGCCATGAATTATTGCACATTATGGATGATGTTTCAAAAGAAATAGAAGCTGATAACGAAAGAGAAATAGCATACGCAGATGGCCACGAACTTAACAAAAGGGAATATTGGGATAAATTATTTTCTAACGACTTTAAAGTACCGGTTGACCCATCAATGATCAATCAACTACTTCGTGCTTTAGGTGATCACGAACATGATGCAGGTAATATACATATTATGTGCATGTTATATGATTTTTGCGATGTTCTTTCAATTGAAAATATAAACACAGTGACGTTTAAGGTTTTCAATGGCTACATCAAATTACTGCATTCGTACAAAAATGTTCTTTTATTCTATCTCAGGCAGAATGCTTTAAATTCTGATATAATTATAAGAGCTAATTACACTGACGGAACACATAGAATGTACTTATGATACAAGCTGCTTTAGAATATATTTCAGAGGGATTTGGTGCATTGCCACTTTATGCGGATAAAACACCTATGCTCAAAATAGGACACCCATATCTTTATGAGCCTATAAAGGAAGAATTGGTTGAGCAGTTATTTATGCGGGCAGAGAAAATAGGTATTGCATGTGGAAGTGTTTCAAATGGATTCATGTGTCTTGACTTTGATGCTCACGACGGGCAGGATATAAGAAAAATTTTCAATGATTTTATTAGAAATGAATCAGTTAAGTCTATTATTACAAACAATAATTTACCTTTTTATAAAACACCTTCAGGTGGGTATCATGTTTATTTCAAAACAGATGATTTACAAGCCAAAGGCCACGCTATATCAAAGTGGGAAGATGGTGATGTAATGATTGAAGTTCGCGGTCATGGTCAATATGTGTGTTTATTTCCTTCAGATGGTTATAAAAAACTTGGAGGATCTGAAATAATCAAGGTGGCCACCATATCTGTAGAAGAACGTGATTTACTTTTTACAATTTCAGAATCTTTTAATCAACGGGTAAAACTTAGTGATTCCGGTAAAAAAGGTTCCGGTAAATGGCCCACTAAGTTCGATACGAGCAAGCCAATAGGCAGGTTCAATGAAACGGAAGTTGAATATGCCAAAGGATTACTGATTGATGCAGGTTGGAAGTTCATAAGGACAAGGCCTACTGATAAGGTTGAACTTTGGTTGAGGCCAGATAAGGAAATCGAAAACAACGGGTCAATGAAGCATAGTGCCACATTCGGAATGTACCACAATATGTTTTATAGCTATACAGAACACGAGACTGGCTTCACTTCATGGACACCATACACTCTTTTCGATATTATGCGTGTGCTTCAATTTAAAGGGGACTATGATAAGGCACTGAACTTCGTAAATGAAAGATATGCGCAGAAAATAAATATAAGTGACGTCCCTGATACTGAAGAAATTGAGGCTGTAATCGAAAACAATAAACTATGTTTCCCTGTAGAGGTTTTCCCCGCTAACCTTCAAACATTTATCAACCAATTAAACGACACACTTAACTATTCTAGAGACTTTCTTTCACTTGCATCTATGTTCACAGTAGCAACCTTAAATGGTAACTGTTACAAGCTGAAAGTCAAGAACGGGTGGACTGCACCGTCTGTATTTTGGTTCGCCATTCTTGGAGAACCAGGAACAATGAAAACGCACCCTGTATCCATGATGATACACCCACTTACTAATCTTGATAAACAATCAAAATTTGAATTTGACAATCAGGTTAATGACTATGAAATGATGGGTGAAAAGGAAAAGAAATCCCTTAAAAAACCCAAATTCAAACAAATATTGATCAGCGACTACACACTTGAAGCCTTACATGGGATACATGACTTTAACAAGCGTGGTGTTGGACTCTATAAAGACGAACTTGTCGGGTTCCTAAATGATATGAACAAGTATCGCAAGGGTTCTGATGAACAATTCTGGTTGGAGTCGTTTAACAACAGGTCATACATAGTGAATAGGGTTACTAAAGACCCACTTTACATTGATAATATTAACATTAACATAATCGGGACTATTCAACCGATAGAACTTAATAAAATCATACTCAATTACGGTGCAAACGGGCTAACAGACCGATTCCTTTATTCTCGTTCAGAACGCGAAATATATCCATTATCCCGCAAAGAAATTGATGAGGCATGGATAACGTGGTGGAATAGTGCAATCGAAAAAGTTAATTCATTCTTCACGTACACCTGCGTTGAAGATACCAAAATACTTAATATGACATCAGATGCACTCGAATTATTCTACCAAATTGATGAACGTCTTATCGAAATACAGCGGAAAGACAACATCACATCCAATATGAAAGGGTATATCAACAAAATGAAAACATATTTACCTCGCTTTGCCCTGCTTATGGCATTATTTGACATGATTTTCAACGGAATTGCACTTGAAATAACCATAGATCACATGCAAAGGGCTGAAAAGATAATGATTTACTTCATGGAAAGCGCAAAATTCATTTTTAACGAATCTGAATCTTGTATGGAGATCGCGCAAGTTAATCACGCTATGTCAGGCAAGACTAAAAGGGAAAAAATCATAGCTTTACACCTAAAAGGGTTCAAAAACGTGCAAATTTCCAAAGAACTCAATGTTGCACCATCAAACGTGAGCGCAACTTTAGCCTCTGAAGCAAAAAAACAAAAGTTATAATGTTATATAAAAGTTATGTATAAAATTCTATGAGAAAGTCAATGGTATCAACGGTTACAGAAGAAAAGTATAACTTTATAACATACCCCCTTATATTTTTATGTGGGTGGGAACAAATGATAAAATGTTATAAAAGTTATACAGTATATATATATATATTATATAATATATTGATATATAATATATTAAGAGAATAGAAAAGTATAACTTTTAGTATAACTTTTTAATAACATAATCATAACTTTTACCCTAAAATATATAACATGACCCACCTCACCCCCACAGACCGATCCACCATGAAAGTACTGTACTCTATGATGCTGACAGAGAAGAAACGCAAGTACCAGGATCAGCCCTACCTGTCCATCAAACCATTCGATGTACGCAAGACATCACAGCTAGAAGGGGCTGTGCAGAAACTATTCCACCTGTACGGGTACAACTCAGTCAGACGAACCCACGTCGCAGGCAGACAACTCGGGTCTGACAGCGTTACCTATAACGTGATAACAGGGAAACGGCAGACACTCGACAAGGCTAAGTACATCCCATCGACAGGACGGACAGGTGAAGCCGACATACACGGCAACGTTACGCTGAAAGACGGTTCACCTGAACTGTCACGCATGGGACTGCTCGTATCCTGTTCCGTATCCCTTGCCATAGAAATCAAAAACGCTTACACCAACGACAGGATACGTCCTGACCAAATCAAGTACAAGCATGACTTCGAGGCCGACGGTGGACTGTATGTCGTTATCCACACCATCACAGAAGCATTTGAGTGGGTGGATGCTAACCTATATAAGAAAATCTATTACTAACCCAATAAATAAATTACTTTATGATCATTGAAAAATCAGATTACAGGCCAGCTCACATCGAATTTGATGTAGCAACCGACGGAAGCCCGGTTCCCGAATCGTTAGGGCAATTTGAAACAGCAGACGAAGTTGTTCTTCACATGCAGAAAACTTACTTCAGCACAAACCAAGGAATTACCGTTAACAGGTTTATGGATAACTTTGAGAAATCAGAACTCCGTAAACACTACAACGACATCCTTGAAAACATGCTGCCGAAGTTTGAACAAGAAATGCGCAATGCCATTGATGCATTCAACCACGCTAAGACGGAAAAGGAAAACGCAATCGGAATGGTAGAATCGTATGTCAACGAAGCTAAAGCAACAGCCGTTGAAGTAAAACGCGGACTTGTTGACATGCAACTTGATGAACTGTTCACATGGAAGCTCCCATACAAAGGCCGGTTCTATTTCTTCACCTACATCGACAAAGTGGTAAGGCTTGTCAGAATCAAAGACATGCTCGAAAGCGAAAAAGAAGAACTATTCTCACAGGGTAAAATTAACGAGGACGTTTTCGATAATGGCCAGATTGAACCACAAACCGGGAAGAAAAAGTAATTACTCCAAATCCCTGAATAACGATTACCACAGGGAAGTGAAACGTAAAGCACATTTAAGAGATGGGTTTCAGTGCTGCGACTGTGGCACTAAACTCAATCTCGAAGTACATCACCTAAATTATAAATTCAAAGGCAGTGAACTCGAACACATGGAATGCGTTGTCACTCTTTGCGGTTCATGCCACCAGAAACGACACAATAAATAACTACACAATGGAAATCAAAGGAAATTTCGAGCAACAACTAGAAACCAAAACAGGAACCGGCAAGAACGGTGCATGGGAAGCAACCTCATTCATGATCGAAGTGCCGGGTCAGTACCCAAAGCACCCCGTATTTGAACTGTTCAACAACACAGATGCCATCAATGGACTGCAAGTCGGTCAACCTATCACAGTGTCTTTCGACCTGGACTCATCAGAATGGAACGGCAAACGCTTCCCGAAAGTGAAAGCATTCAAAGTGGTGCGGGAAACGGCTGCACAGTCACAACCTGTTCATAGCGACCCGAATCAAGGTGGTGGCCCTGCACTGCCTATTACCAACTCTGCCCAGGTACAGGATGACCTGCCCTTCTGACCATGTACCACATCACAAACATAGAACTCATTAACGGAGAAAAGACCATCCTTGAAAACGTCAAGGGTGGCTTCTTCCCCACTCTCGAACAGGTGAACGACTACCAACGCATCATGCAGTGGTACTTCAACCTTGAACATACAGTTACTGTTTACGTCAACTATAAAGTACCTGTACACCAACACGTGAGATGGTTATAGCCCCACACCAATTGATCGAACTCGCCTTCACCACATGGAACGTCCCCGCATCCAAAGCACTGATCAAGCAGTACGACGGCGAACGTACCAACATCCCCAAAGCACGACACCTCGCATACTACCTGATGCACAAGTACACAGACTTATCAGTTCGCGAAATGTCTTTGCTGTTCGACGACTTCCACTCTACAGCCAAATCAGGATTGTATGCAGCTACCGTTGCCATAGAATCAAACTTCATTACATGGCAAAACCAAGTTATGAAACAGAAATATGCAGAATCTGTCAGGATGATAGGAGAACTCAACCAATCAGCACTACTGCAAGCTGTATAGTGACCTGTTTGGTTGCAACAAGCTAGGCTACCTTAATAGGGTAGCTTTTTCGTTTTCAGGAGAAAAAAAATTAAGCAGGTGAGGAATGGTTCAAAAACTGAAAAAATTTAGCGCGTATTAGGGCATACCGCCTCCCGCACTCCAATCGCGGGGGTAGGGGGTGTCTTTTGTACACTAACTATTAAATAAAGCCCTGTATTGAATTATTATAGCCAAGTGGTATGTGTATATCAATTTAATATTATCTTTCAACTGAAGGCTTTATTTGCACCTTAAAACGAATGTTTGCCCCATTGCAAGATACTCCGCTAATTACTACCTATCATATATGAACACATGTATCATGTATGTATTTATCATAATAAAAGTTATAGGAAAAATGTGAGCAATACGCTACATATCAGCACATTGCAAAACAGAATATCTGCGTAAAGCCTTAAACGTTTGTTGTCGACAATATGGCAGACCTTTTTAGGCTATTTTACCCCAAATCCAGGTTGTCTCAAAATGAGACAACCTGTCTCAAAATGAGAATATGTGTCTCAAATTGAGACAAAACAGGCTTTTATATATTCAGTTTTACCACATACTACTATTCGGTACTTGAATACTTAAATAGGCTATCTATCTGTATTGTTGTGTGTTATCTATTAATGTATTAGAGTACCTGAATTATTAAATAGATCAATGGTTAATTAAGTACTGCAATACCTGATTAGATAAGCCTGTATAAGCGTGCCAACTACTCACATAAGTACATAACACTACTCACATATAGAACGTGCCGTATAAGTCAGATAATGAAGCCTGGATGTACACACAAAGAAGCCCGAAAGGGTTAACTAACGGGCTAATGATATGTGAATAAAGGTAGGTATTAACGATAATTATGTGTTAATGGTTTGGGATCGTATTCAGGAGTAATGTTACCATCTGGAGTACTTATTTTATAATCAGATAATTCAGACGGCGAAAGTATTAGATTATCATTTATAAACGTATTGGCAGACCTGGCGCTTTTGAACACGCCTACAGGTTGAATTATGTTCTTCCAATAAATACGCACTTTATTGGATTCGTATGCATAGAAATCTATTGTTTTCATGGTTTTAGTTTTTAAAGCCCCTACAAAGAGGGGCCTGGTTAATGATAGTTATACTGAATGTAACCGGCAAAATCTTTTACTTTTTGTTGGCCTTGCTTCAAATTCTGTGATATTGAATTGTTTTAGTATTTCGTTGGTTTCTTCTGCCGTTTTTAAAATTACCAAATTATAAAGGGTGCCATATTTGCGCCATATAATTTTATAGTGCGTTTCGGTTGATCCGAATATTTGCCAGCCAAGCATGAACTTGCCATGTTCACCTTTTTTCAAGTTATAGTAAATATTGCTTTCTGTTAGCTTTTTTGCTATTGGTATAAATTCGTTTGGTTTCATGTTTGCGAAGTGTTAATAATCCTGCTGGCAATATTGCCATACATCAAACATTAATTGTGTCGGGTTTTCGTTGTATCTATTGAATATAAACTTTTCAAGAGATACGAAAATTGAATAGCCGGAAATATTATACATATTAATTAACTCCCGGTATTTTGTTAAGATTTGTTTGTCTGTGTACATTTGCGAAGTGTTAAGGTTAATTAATCTAATTGGCCGTCTTCAGTGAAGAAGTAATTATTAGCTTCAATTGTTTCACATATTGCCTCAACACTCTGAAGGTATTCACATTCATGTTGCAACATAATCGAATAATCTTCCAGTAAAGAGTTAAGAAATTCAGATTCAAGATCGTTTAATTTTTCTTCACTTTCTGAAGATTCATAATCTTCATGTGATTCATCCATATAGTTATTAAAAACAGGCTGCCAGTCATTAAGAAAGTTTTCAGCAGTTTTGTACGTTTCACAGTCTTCGCCGTGTTCGTTAAGGATGTTTTGAGCAACCTCACAGGCTGATAGTAAAAATTCACCGTCTGCGTGCCTATTTCTGTCAAGGTCAAAAGACGTGATTTTTAAGCCAATATTGGCCGCGTCTTCATAAGTAAATTGCCACCAGTCATAAGTAACATTAATGTCTGACAGGTTGTCAATTGCCGTTTGTTTTGCTTCGTCTGATAATTCATCGAAAGTATATAGATTAATAGTTTTTGTTTTCATTTTCATTTGTCTAAATGTTTGAGGTGGTTAGTTATTATAACGGCGTTACTGTATAAACGTCAAACATTTTTCCCGATCCTGTATTTCTGAAAAGGTATCCGCATTTTTTGAATATGTCAGGATAACACGAAACACCAACGCCACCCTCAAAGTATGGTAAAATTCCATAACCGGAACCATAACTGAAAACCTCCTGATTCTTAAGTTTAGCGTGTTTCTCTTTAATGTCGTATAACATTTTAAGAACCGGTAAAGCCTGGTTAATAGCACGAGCGACGGCGGTCGAACATTTATCATAACCGCACCCGCCGATTGATCCGGATTCGTAACGGTTCCATGAATGAACGGCGTTAACGTTTGCCGTTGCTGTAGGATTAGCCCCCCATGTTCTATTGCTTTTCCACTCTACCGAAATATCAATAGAAATAAGTTTAGGGGCTACAAATATTTCATTCATACGGGCGAAGTCTTTTAATAAATCCTTTGTTTTGTGTGCTGTTTCCTTTTCAACTAAATAGGCTTTTAACTCCTTAACAGTTATTAATGAACGCTTTTTTGCGAAAGTCAACAGTTGTTTATAATACCATTTATCATGAATATCTTTAACTGTGGTTTCTTTTTTGAGTTCAGATATAAACCACGTTAAATCTTCATTAGCTTTGTTAACTAATTGTTTCTTCAGATTGATGTATGGCTGTTCCGGTTGAATTTTAATCGTTTTCATTTTTCAGTTGTTTAAAGGTTAATTAATTCAGTTTACCAGTTCATTAAATTAGCAAAACGTTGTATTTCAGTCCTTTGTATTTCATGGCACCCTATTTTTAGAGTCCCGTTAATACCAATAACTGTATAATTACCGATCCGAAAGCCTTTAATATCTTTACCGGATTGAATAAGATTATACAGGATTTTACCCTCTTTTACAGGCACCTTTGCACCTTTACTGGTTTCGATTGTTTCACCTTTTAACCTTAAAAGTGTTTCTTCAATTGAAAAGTAATAACCGTTGTAGCTTTTCCCGGTGCTATCAGTTTGAAGTGTTAACCAGTCATTTGTTAATTTTTCAATCAGTGGTTTTGCTTCTTCTTTTAGATTATCAAAAAACAGTTTTTGTTTCAATTCCTTTGCCGCCCGTTTTGCGGTTTGAATTGCAATTTCTTCATGTGCATGGTTTTCGTTAATCTGAATGTATTCAGGAATAGGTAAAGTAAACAAATCACAATACCTTGTCATGTTTTCAATTAATCGGATTTGCTGATAATAATAAGATTCCTTCGCCGTTCTGGCTCTATCAAATTTTTCATTACATTCGTTAATAGATTCGACGAACCAATTTTTATTTGCTTCGTGATCTATTGAATTATTGTAATTTGAATACCTTTGATCTGGTAAAAACTTGACGGCAATAGTATTAATATGTGAACCAATTGCCCGGTGCATATGACTCATATGTTTAGCAGTTGAACTGGAATAACAATAAGAGCGAATTAAAACGGTTGATTCGTTTATAAACATGCCGATTGTATGCCAGTTATATGAAAGTAATTTTTTACTTTCAAATGATAAGTTACTGCTTGATCCGTATTCCTGTGATTGACTGGCCCAAACGTGGCACAATTCGCGGTTGCTGCTGTATTTTGTTTTCATCTTGTTTAGTTTTAAAAAGTTAGCATTATTAATATTGCAATTATCCACAACGTTCGGATAAACCGTTTCTTCTTTGCACTCCAACGAATTGTAACGCTGTCCGGATCCTGGAGTTTAGACCAGTCAGGTAATGATAGAGCATTGTAAGGTACACTTTCAGCCCGCCCGAAAGGAAATTCTTCAGATGTATTAGTACTAACAATCCAAAGTAACTTAATAAACTTTGCACCCTTGGCTATCTTACCGTTAACGCGTCGAAAAGATTCTGTTAACATGTAGGTTAATGTAGGGTTTGGAGTTAATTCGTGCCGTTGCATGTGTTCGGTTAGTTCGTTACCGTTAACACTAGCCCCGCACAGTCCGCAGATATGGAGTTTTCGGAAGTCGGCGGGGTGAAGAACCGGATTTGTTACTCTGTAGCGTTCAAGAGCTACGTTATAACGGTCTTTTATTTGATCGAGTTTTGTCATTTTGTAAAGTGTTTTTTGAGGATTGAAATTACTTTTGTATCTTTTTCGCAATGTGTAAAATGATTTCGACCGTAAAAGTGAATGCAATAATCATCTATATATTTGATACTGCTGTAGTTGTTGCGATAATCGACATATAGTTTATTTTGTGAAATTGACAAAATATCTATGTTTTTTACAATTGCGCGGGCTTTTTTTATTGCTAAAATGCGCTTTTTTTCATTATCTGAAATATTATTTTTTCGCACAAAATAAAGTACATCTTTGTTGAAATTATACCGGCGATCTAATTTCAGCGGCTTCCTTGTCATTAGATTTTGAAGCGAATAAATATACCTCATGGCATATTTTTTGACCTGTTTTTGTGTGTATGTTTTCATAGCCTTACATTATTATTATTCCGTTCGACATCTTAACTGAGAATGCAATAATTACCAGTATTACAAAGAAGGTAATTAATACTACATTACCTATAACATTGCTGTGAGATTCTGTTTGTGTTTTCATGGTGTATATATGTTTGGTTTGATGCCACAAAGATAATACGATTAACACACCAATAGCAAATGAGTTAACTAACTGAAATACAGCCAATTAACACAAATAAATTATTTAGAATTGATAAAAATAAGGTAGGATAAACTGCACTATATCAGCATATTATCCAATTGAATTATTCATAAATGTATCAAAACATATAGTAAGCACTTGCATATATTAAAATAAATTGAAAATAGTTTATAAGTATCTGATAACTAATCGAATGAATAATGTAATTTAGAAACGTTCTAAATAATATCACCTATATATAGTAAGGTATATGATCCGGCCAGAATGCCGGGATTAATAGTGTATATTGCACACTAACCAGGACGAACCGGCAGCCAGGAAGATCAGTAAAATGACGGGTAAACAGGGGCGTTATGATTTCGTATCCATTTAGTCCGGTACGATTTCCATATCCATTTGGCACTTTTAGAATTCCCTATTCACCGGCATCGGCGCACTCGCCTTCTCAACTGCATTCGCTTTCTGTTTCATCTCAGGATCGAGCAGTTTGACAGTCCCCCGAATGAATTTCTTCCCAGTCTTTTTAGATACTTTCAGCCATGCACTGACTTCATATTTAAGGAACTCGCCCATGTTGAGCTTGCCACGAAAGTCAGGAGTCTTGTCGTTTCTGTCAGCACAGACATATTTGTAAATGATGAAATTACCCAACTCCTTATGATTCCTTTGAAGCAATTGGTTAACAGTGCCTTTGAGGTAATAAGTCTTATCCCCTTTCAGCTTGTCGCACTGGATCCTGTGGTGATGGTGATCAATGTTGATAGAACCTAAATAGTCATGGCCTATTTCGGCACGCCTGTCTTTGTCGATCAGGAACGCTATGAAAGTATCATTTCGGGGAGGGAACATATATAGGGATTATTGGGTATGTACAATTTGGAACGGTGAATAGGGGTATCTCGGTTCTATTCATTTGGGGAATATTAGCGTGTCTGATTCCGTCAGAAAATCCTTCAATCCGATTATCTTAGCCTTATCATCAAGGTATGCCCGTTGAGCTTTGGTGAACCTGCCTGTTTCCATGTCGACAAGGTATTCCGTTGCGGTATGCCCTTCAGCGAGTGTCCCTGTTCTTACGAGGTTATTCAGTTCAAACTGATACTGTGATTTGGCCGCGTTGATGTTCGGAGTGATAACGAAGCCTTCTTCAATCAGGAAATCATACTTTCCGAGTGTGAACTCCTTATCGAAGGTAGTCCCACGCTTGCAGTTGATTTGCAAGTCAAGGATGGCAGCGATCTTATCCTTTCTTTCCATTGGCAAGGCGTTTCAATACCCGCTTAGCCTTCAACATAACAGCACGTTCAGCAGTAGCCCGGATGTCGGCATCTGTCAGTATATCAATAGTCGATTGCCGTATCGACATGTAGTACGGAACTAGTTTGTCATCTGTTGGTTTGCGTCCTGCGCCTTCTCTAGCCCCTCCTGATCCCATATTCATTTTGATTGAATTGCAAAGATAACATATTATATCCAAATTGGTACACTTTGATTAAATAAAAAATATTTCAAGTGTTTTGTTGAATCGGTGAATTATGTGTGTATTTTTGTTGGCGAAAACTAAAACAACCGAAAATGGAAGCACAATTCAACCCATCAGACCTGACGGCTAAAACAGTACGGGAAATACAGGCAGAACAGAAACAGGAATACAAACTTGTAGGGAGTATGGTTATCCCACGAGGCATGAAGCTGTTCTCATTCAATCCAGATTCAAGAGAGTTCAAAGAAGTACACAGAACACCGATTGACACAGCCAGTTTTACAGATGTCATTCAGCACAAAACGGATATTGCTGTTAAGAAAACAAAGGCAATACATGATCCCAAAGCAGTGTATATCATTGCTATCAACAAGAAGAATGCGATGCGTAAGTTCATTAATCTTATCAAATCTAAAATGCCTGTAAAATGACCCCCACAATCCAGATCACCTTAATCAGCATCCTTGCAATAGCCGGATGGGAAACATTCAGAATGTTCTACCGCAAGTTCTTTGTAGAAGAACCGATCAAGCACTACCAACCGGAAAGGCATGAGTACCCGAAGAAGGAAGAACCGACTATCCCGATTTCGAGAGGTAGGGATATTCCGAATCCTAACTATAAGAGCGGCTGTAGTGAAATGGGTTGCGACTGCGATAACGGAATTGAAGTAATCTCCAAGAAAGACTGCGAATGTGATTGTGTGGGGGAGTGTAAGAAAGAACCTGACCCATTTGAAACAGCCAATGCTATTCATGGACTCAATACCGATTTTATATTTACTGATGTAAATTTTAAGGTTGGGTATGCAGAAATACTTATTGATGGTAAGAATGCAATTGAATATAATTTTCAACACTACATGAGAAGGGGTAATAAACAGTACTTCCGGGGCGACAATATTAAGGTGGTGGTAACGGTGAAAGGAGGGGAATGAGGGGAATGATGGGAAAGCCGCTAACTGATACCCAAAGTGATTTTAGGTTCATAGCATTGGAATGGGGTATATTATATGCCATATTCCAATTTTATTCATTGCCATTAAAAACTATTGCTGATGTCTATGAAAGAGTAAAGTCTTTCGATGGAACTATTGTAATTATTGAATACGCTATTGCCAATGCGATCGACCCTTTAGGAGTAAGCGTTGAAGATGCTTTGAAATAATTTCACCACAATCGTATCGTTTAGCTTAAACTTGCTTATATTTGCAATCGTTTTCATTTTGCACTTAGCCGTTGGGGTTCGGTTGTCCCAACGGATTACTTTAGAGTTATGGCGGTAGCAGTAAGACAGACATATTCAACAGTGAACCCGGCTTACGAGGAGTTCATGGTCAATGAGCAACGATATAATGTACTATACGGTTCCGCGGGATCAGGAAAATCTCAAGCAGCCGCACAGAAAGTAATCAAACGTTGTATAACTGAAACCGGTACGCCCGAAAATCCATTCGTACACAGCTTTACAGTATTCAGAAAGTACAAGACAACCGTTTTAGGTTCTGTATTCTCACAGCTAAAGGAGGAAATAATTCGATTAGGATTACAAGACATTATCACTATAAATGAAAGTTACCATGCATTCAGGTTTTGGAACGGGGCAACCATACGATGTGTAGGATTCGATGACCCTGAGAAGATTAAATCCATTGTCAGCACAGCAGCATGGGTCGAGGAGGCAACTGAATTAGAACTTAGCGACTGGACACAATTAGACCTTCGTTATCGGGGACAGACACAATATTTCTACCAACTTATTCTTACATTCAATCCAACAGATGAAACATCATGGATCAAGAGGCAGTTCTTCGATACACCACAAGGTGATCTGACATACATTCTGCACACTACATTTGAGGACAATTTCTTTATAGACGATCAGTACCGTCAGGTTTTGAGGGATAGGTTTTCATTCGATCCAAACCTTTTCAGAGTATATGTTGAGGGTAAATGGGGAAGGGTAAAATGCGGTTCAGAGTTCTTCTATAACTTCAGGCACGAGAAGCACGTAAGGGATTGTAAATATGTTGAAGGTCTGCCACTACACATCAGCTTCGACTGGAACGTGAATCCATTTATCAGTGCTGTTGTATGCCAGATATT
>CAYXVT010000014.1:0-7690 GCA_964468105.1 Uncultured Candidatus Berkiella sp.
CCCCGACATCCTGCTCCCAAAGCAGGCGCGCTACCAGACTGCGCTATACCCCGAACGCATGCACTTTAGCAGAAAATACAATGACAATCATCTAGTTGCCACTATTTTTGCCTCAAACTGATTTAGGCTGCATGGCCTTTTTTAGAACGCGCATGATACTCATTCTATATTTGAAGGTCAAACTTACGTGCTCACCTCTTATCGCGCTTTTGATTCGCGTATATGATATGAGCACTTTCAATCGTCTGTTCAAACAATAAAAGTTAACCTAATGACTGCAAATATACTTGATGGTAAAGCAATAGCTCAGCAAGAACGAGATAGCATAAAAGAAAGCGTAAAACAAAGAATGGCTAATGGCTTACGTGAACCAGGCCTTGCTGTGATTTTAGTGGGGCAAGATTCTGCTTCACAAGTTTATGTGCAAAACAAACGTAATGCTTGTATAGAAGTAGGCTTCAATTCAAAAGCTTTTGATTTTCCAAGTAATGTCTCAGAAGAGATTTTATTAAATAAAATTATTGAATTAAATCACGCAAAAGATATAGATGGTATCTTAGTACAGCTTCCTCTCCCGTCTCAGATTTCAACAGAAAAAGTTTTAGAAACTATTGCGCCTCATAAAGATGTCGATGGTTTTCACCCCTATAACCTGGGTAAATTAGCACAACATCAACCTGGATTGCGTCCATGCACACCAACTGGAATTATTACTTTGTTATCTCATACTGGCGTTGATTTAAAGGGTACTAAGGTATGTATGGTTGGCGCTTCTCGTATTGTCGGTCGCCCCATGGCATTAGAATTGCTCAATTATGATGCGACAGTCACTATCTGCCATCGCTATACTAAAAATCTTAAAGAAGAAGTACTGCAAGCAGATATCTTAATCGTCGCTGTTGGTAAGGCACATCTTATCCAAGGAGATTGGATTAAACCGGGTGCAATCGTGATTGATGTTGGCATTAATCGTCTTGAAAATGGCAGCATTGTTGGCGATGTTGATTTTGAAAAAGCCAAAGAACGTGCAAGTTGGATCACACCTGTGCCTGGTGGCGTCGGCCCCATGACTGTTTCATCTTTGTTAAAAAATACTCTTCTTGCAGCTAAAATACATACCGGCAGCTGATACTCTTTGCATTTTGAATTTCTCCCCTTTGAAAAACAAAGGGGAGAAAAAAGTGTCTATGATTGTTCTCATTGCGCCAAGAATTTGTAGGTTAAACAATGAGAACTGTCATTACACTCACGGTCATTTTGTGCAGCCTCTTCGTATTAGTAGGGTGCCCTAACGAGAAGTCTTCGATGAGTGCCAGCCCATACACGCAGGTGAGCGCTAAAAAGCCGTTTGATGCCATGCCTGAAGCATGGGCAACCCAGCCCAATTTTAGCTATCGCATGTATTCGTACTATCCCTATGATTTTGTACATGGTGGGATTAATCAGCCGTATTACCATAATCCAATAGCTTATTAAGAGTTACCTGTAGGGTGGGCAAAACGAAGTGTGCCCACCCTACTTCAGAAATAATAATTAGTCGAATGCAAGTATAAGTTCAGGATTCTCTCGCGAAAAATCCACAACCATTTTATTGATTCTAAACAATAAATCGGTTTTATCCTGATATTTACTATAAAACATAAACACCATTTCATAACCTGCCGGTTTTTCTTGGCGAAGTTTAATAAAATATTTAGGATCATATGTTTTATCGTTTAATGAAAAATGCTGTTGAATGTAATAATTCATCTCTTCTTTTAATTTTAAAAATAGTGATTCAACCACATCAAATTTACCCATCGGTTTAAAAATAAAATTGACTGTTGATTCAATGAATTTCTCATTAGAAAAATTAAAGACAGGATTTCTTGCAACCAAACCATTAGGAACTTTTATAATCCGACCGGTTGTGTTACTTGGGAAGTCAGGATTGGCTTCTAATAAAGTGAAATACAAAAATCCAATTGATTTAACAAAACCAGTATTATTGGCTATTTTGATATAATCTTCTTCATGAAATAACTCGCGCCAATTGATAATCAACCAACCAATCAAATTCATTAAATTATCTTTTTGGGTAATGGTGATAGCAGCGGACAAAAATCCAATGAATGCTAATATTTGAATAAAACCATCTACCCATATCCTTATAAAAAAAACCATAAAAGTAGCTATGAATAGATAACGTAAGCGTACGCTGATTTGGTGAAAGCGCTTTCTCGTTGTTAATTTTTTATAAAGACAAAATTGGGTGAGACCATAAATCACAACAAAAAAAATAGTTAAAAAAATTGAATTCACTAATTTAATAGAATAAGCGCTCAAAACATCAGACATGGGGCAAAATCCTGGATTTTAATTCAGTCAAATGGATAAACCGAGTGTATTGGTGACAATCATAGTTTGTAGGTGAACTTTATAGGACGTAAGGCTCTTTCACAAGTGACTAATGCGAATTATGACTATAATTAATTTAACTCGATGATTATTTAGCAAATTATTGCCTCCAGCAAAAGTGAGCCAGTCATGACCAAAAAAAATGGCGTATCCCCACACGACCCAGATACCATGATCGAGTTAACTCCTTATCAAAAAAATATTAAATCTTTATCTGATGCTATTGTAAATGCACAAGCGCCAATTCGAATTTTAGATGCAATAAAATGGGATACTAAAATCAAAGAGAAATTTTTTGCACAAAAGTTTAAAGAACAACCTGACGTGACTGCTGAATATTATCGCGAAACATTCAATCTAGATTGGCCTAAGCAAAGACAATTATTTCATCTTATTGAAAGAGCAATCACCAAAGAGTTAGGACAATATAATCCCGTAGGTCAAATCATGCGCCGCATGTGCGGAGAATATCTTCGTGTTTTGCATATGTTAGAACGTCGCGGAACAGTTGAATTCTCATATTTATCACAAGAATTATATGGTTCAGCAAAAGATGTCTTTCATGTTGGCGATCCTACGCTTGCACAATTAGGCGTTTTAATGGCAGATTCTTTAAACCACATTGATAAAAGCCAACTCCTGGATGATGAGCCAAGGACAATTGATGCAACAAATGCTATCGAAAGATTGCAAAATGCTCTTAATCTACATTTTTCCGATCCGCAAAAACAAGTCCGTGTCATCGTCAGTGATGGCATTATTGCAGATGCTGCCGCAGGTGCTGACTATATTAAAATACGCACTGATGCAAAGTTTAACGAACGTGATTTAAAAATATTGGAAATTCATGAAGGACTAGTCCACATTGGCACAACCTTAAATGGTAAAAGTCAACCTATTTGTACTTTCCTGAGTAAAGGACCTCCTTCCTCAACGATTACACAAGAAGGTCTTGCTATATTAATGGAAATATTGAGTTTAATTTCATATCCAGCAAGATTAAAAAGAATTGCAAACCGTATTCGTGCTGTTGAATTGGCAGAAGATGGCGGAACATTTTTAGATATTTTTGAATTTTTCCGCCTAGAAGGCTATAACGAAGAAACTTGCTATATGTTAGCAAGTCGTGTTTTTAGAGGAAGCTTACCTATGGCGGGTCCTTTTACTAAAGATTTAGCCTACGCAAAAGGGTTTATATCTGTTTATAATTTCATTCAATTAGCTGTTCGCAAAGGAAAACTGGATCGCATCCCTTTGCTTTTTTGTGGTAAAACTAATCTTGAAGATATAAGAGACATTCATCAATTAGTTGAGGAAGGTATTATCATTCTTCCTAAATATTTACCGCCTCAAATTCGAGACTTAAATGCCATCACAGCCTGGATGTGTTTTGCAAACTTCCTCAATCAACTAAGCCTTAGCAAAATTGAAAGTGATTATGCGTTTTTGTTGAGTTAGCGAGAATGAATAGTATATTTACTCGAACCAATTTGCTTCTAGGGTAGGCGTCGAGTCTCCGCGAAACAGGAGTGTACATCCTAGTACATGACTGTTTCGAGGAGGCGAAGACAACAACGCCTAGAAGCAAAGTGGGAAGAGTAAACTAATCCATATCTTCCGGAACATCATCACTACTACCACCATGATTTGAGTTCGTATTATGATACGAATTACCAGTATTGTGGTTAGTATGTGTTGAAGTATTTTGTGGTTCTGGCGTGTTATTGGTATTGTCTTCAAATGGCGATGATGAAGTATGATCTTGTTGATCATGTTGAAGTACAGAAGTTTGACCTTGTTGTTGAGGGTACTGGTCATTGAAATCTGCAAAACTTTGAGCAGACACAATCAACAATCCGGTCATCAATACGGCATTTAGCAAATTAGATTTCATCTTTCTTCCTCCTTAAAAAAAAGGTAAAACCCGACTAAGGGTTCTACCAGGATGTGCGTGTTAAGGTAAACAGCTGTTAGTTTGTACGATATTCGTCCATTTCCATCTTTTTACCACTATTATCTTTAGGGTTACGTGGAGGAGCTTCCCTCACTTGGCCTTCATTTTCATGGTGGTGTTTATGATGTTTGTGGTGGTGATGTTTATGTTTTGCTCTATGTTTATGCTTTTGTTTAGGAGCTTCCTTAGCTGATTTATCTTTGTCACTTGCAGCTTCTTTCTTTTTATCAGCTGCAGCTTCATCATCTTTCTTCTTCTGCTCTGCTGCTGCTTCTTTCTTCTTCTCAGCTGCTGCTTCATCATCCTTCTTCTTCTGCGCTGCTGCTGCTGCTTCTTCCTGCTTCTTCTGCGCTGCTGCTGCTGCTTCTTCCTTCTTCTTCTCGGCTGCTGCTGTTGCTTCTTCTTTCATCTTCTGCGCATGCTCTGCCTTTTCTTTAGCAGCATCTGCAGAAGCATAGGAATTCATAGAGATCCCTAATGAGCCCACTATTAATAGTGATTTTATTAACAAATTACGCATACCATCCTCCAATGATCTAGACAAAAATACAGTCACCCTTTCTTTTTACATCGGCAATTAAATACTATCGCGGTAGCAAATTCTTTCTACAATAAAAAGAGTATGCTGCAAGAACAGCAGTTTGCCAAATACCTAATAAATATTCTAGCAAAGTATTCTCATTTAAGCTCTGAGTTGCTCTTACTGTATTTGCCGCCATCCTACATCGACGATACCCTTGCCGAGAATGCAGCCCCATTTGGGTTTGGTTCCGACTTAACTTGAACATCATCTAATAGAATAGGCGCGCTTGCATTCGGTCGTTTTTGTGGTGAACCTGGAGGTGAACTTGGAGGTGAAACTGTCCTATTCACTAGCAACACTGGGGCACTATCTATATTACCACCCATGCGCACTGGTGTTTGGGAATTAGCATCGGTAATTTGTCGATCTCTTTCCTTGGGATTAAAAATAATAGCACTTTTAAATGCTTGAATAAGGCCACCAAAAGATAAGAGCTGTTTGATTTTTTGAAGAAATGTTTTAGGCAATACGATTGAATTATCATAAACTCCCACAGCATAATCAACCTTATAACTCAATCTCATTGAATTCACTACCACAAAAATTGAGGATAAGGCCATACTCATACTAGCAATAATAGGATTGAGTACAAAACCAAAAATTGGATATAAAAGTCCTGTGGCCGCAGTTAAGCTTAACAAATTCTGAGTAGCAACTTTTGCAACTGAAGAGGCATTCGTCCAAGAGCCAACGGCAATACCAATATCAGCAACTACTAATGCTTCCGTATCATTAACACCATCGCCTACCATGATAACAACTCGGTTTTTCTTCTTTAAACTTAAAATAAATTCTTTTTTCTTTTTGGAATCATTTTCCCAATTAACCTTTAAGATGCCCAATTCATTAGCAACCGCTTTAGCCGGTTCCTTTTTATCGCCAGTTAACATAATTACATCTATATTTCTGGCCTGTAAATCTTCTATCGTCTTTTTAGCATCAGGTCTGATTTCGTGTTTTAGTCCAATAACCGCAACGCACTTTTTATCCATCGCAACATAAACAGATGTCATTCCCTTATCAGCGAATTGACTTTCTTGTTTCTTAAATATATCGCTAACTTCAATTTTTGCTGTTTCTAAATGAGATAAATTTCCGACCAATACTTCAACGTTATTAACCCTACCTGACACCCCTTGCTCGTCCTTTTTGGCATTATCACAAGGAAGCAGTTCCTGGGTTGAATTCTCCGTAACAAAAGATTTTGCAATAGGATGATCAAATCCTTTTTCAAGACTAGCAATATATTGTGTAATTTCAGCTCTATTCCATTTCCTGTCGCTTCTACCAATGTATACTTCACTAACGACTGGCTTAGTCAATGTTCCAGTCTTATCAAATACAACTGTATCTGCTTGAGCAGCCAATTCTAAAATTAAAGCGTCATGAACCAAAATTTTCTTATGAAATAATTTAAACATGGCAATGGCAATCGAAATTGGTGTAGCCAATCCCAAAGCACAAGGGCATGCACAGATTAAAACTGATAGCGCTCTTGACAGAGCAAGAGCCGGTACGAGATAGAACCACGAAAAAAACGTAAGCGCAGCGAGTAAAATGATAGTAGGAACAAAAACGATAGAGAGCCTATTAACCAGTTTTGAAATGGATGGTTTTGATGAGCTTGATTTATCAACATCTGCTATCAAACGCGTTAAATTGCCCTTAGAGCCATCGATTGTTGCTCTAATAAATACGTTATTTCTAAGGTTTAAACTTCCACTATAAACTTCCTTCCCCTTTGGCATCACACAGTGCTTTGATTCGCCAGTAAAAGTTTCCTGATCAACAACCGTTCCACATTCACTCAAGATAACGCCTTCAACTGGAAAACGTTTACCTTTAAGCACTTGAATAACATCTCCTTCCTTGATATCGGTATAAGAAATTTCTTTTATATCTTTATCATTGATATGATGATTAACAATGCCTTCTTTATACGGTAACTCTAGCCTTCTGCCTGTTTGTGGTTGTAAATTCACATAAACTTGGGCCAATTTTTGAACTTTACTTTTTGTTTGCTCTTCTGCATTTGCTCTAATGCCTTTACCTAAATTGATAATCCCCAAAATCATATTTATTGCTAAAAAATGATATTGAAGCACTGCAACTGGAAACAATGCAGGTACTAAAACTAGAAGCATAGAATAAACAAATGCACTTCCTGTCCCTAATGCTATGAGAGTATTCATGTTGGAAGAACGATGCTTTACCAATTCATTCCAAGCATCACTATAAAATTCTTTACCTGTTTGCCACATGACGCCAAATGTAACACCGCCAATAAATAAACCAATTAATTGGCCTGCCAAAGTAAGAGGCAATGGTATAAAACCGCTTAAAAAAATGAGAGGAAGAGCGACAAGGGCATTTGTAAGTGCTCTGCGATAATATAGAGTAGTTTTATTTATGTTTCTTTCATCTTTGATTTGGGGAAAAAATTGTTTTACAACAATGGCATGATCAGTTACTGACTTTGCAATTTCACTTTCAAAATGCTTTGCAATTTGTATTATTTTTTCTGGACCATCTGGTGTATAGGTTGTAATTGTTGCAGTACTGGTTGAATAGTTCACCTCACAAGATTTGATATCTTCTTTTTGAGCGTTCAAAGCAGTGCTAATCTTTGAGGCATCTTGATTTGATGTCATCCCTTCTATGGTATAATAAAAAGTTCTTTCTGCTTTAGGTGAAAGCCAAGTCGCCACAAATTTGCTATCAACATCGTGTATCGAACGAACAATTATTTGAGGATC
>CAYXVT010000014.1:7700-10402 GCA_964468105.1 Uncultured Candidatus Berkiella sp.
GTAACATATTTTTCTGATTGTAAAGCTTGTTCAATTCGACCAGTACAAGAAGTACAAGTAATACCATCTACATCAAAGTAAAGCGTTTGATTAGCCATCTTACCTTCTCCTAGGGAATATTTTAATGATTATGTAAACCGATCTGGCATTCGTCGACTGTTTGGTTGTCACTCGACTTTGCATCATCATTTCGCGTTTTAGCCACCTTGGTAAGATAAAGTGACTCATTCCCTGTCAAATAAACGCCATCAAAAACTGAGCTTTCAAATTTTTCGATTAGTTTATTACCTTCCCTTGATACCGATACCAAATCCTCTAAATCTAAATATATTAAGCCATCAGCGCCAATTTGTTCTCTTATCTCTTCAACTGTACGATGATGAGCAATTAATTCGTCTGTGCTTGGCATATCGATTCCATAAATATTAGGGTATCGAATAGGGGGAGCAGCTGAAGCAAAATATACTTTTCGTGCACCTGCTTTTCTTGCCATTTGAATAATTTGGTTTGAAGTTGTTCCCCGCACAATAGAATCATCTACAAGCAGAACATTTTTGTTTTTAAATTCAAGTTCATTGACGCTTAGTTTTTGATTTACAGATTTTTTACGTATGACTTGTCCAGGCATGATAAAAGTTCGCCCGATATACCGGTTTTTTACAAATCCTTCTCGATATTCAATCCCCAAACTGTTTGCAAGGGGTATAGCGGCATTGCGACTTGTTTCAGGTATAGGTATAACGACATCAATGTCATCAGTAACCCATTCACGCTTAATTTTTTCAGCTAATTTACGGCCAATATTCATCCGTACTTTATAAACTGAAATTTTGTCGATGATTGAATCTGGTCTTGCAAAATAAACAAATTCGAACAAGCATGGGCTTAATTGAAATTTTTCAGCGCATTGATGACGATGAACCTGTCCATTACTTTCAATGAGTATCGCTTCCCCAGGCCCCACGTCATCTAAGATAGAAAACCCTTGAGATGTTAAAGCAACACTCTCAGAAGCAACCATAACTTCTGTTCCATTTGGGGATTCTTTTTTACCGTAAATTAAGGGTCTAATGCCAAAGGGATCTCGAAATGCTAATACACCAACCCCTACAATCATTGCAACAACAGCATATCCACCTCGGCAACGATGATGGACGCCAGATACTGCTTTAAAAATATCTTCTTTAGTTACTTTTAAATGAGAAGTTCTCTGCAATTCATGAGCAAAAATATTAAGAATTACTTCTGAATCTGAACCTGTATTAATATGACGCAAATCATCATGGAACAGTTCATTTTGAAGTTCATCTGCATTCGTTAAATTACCATTATGAGCTAAAACAATGCCATAGGGAGAATTTACATAAAAGGGTTGTGCTTCAGATTCACTTGCTGAACCTGCGGTGGGATATCGTACATGACCAATTCCCATTTTCCCTTTTAATCGTTGCATATCTCTATTGCGAAAAACATCCCTAACCAATCCATTACCTTTTCGCAAGGAAAAGTGTTTGTTTTCGCAAGTCACCATGCCGGCAGCATCTTGACCTCTATGTTGTAATACTGTTAAAGCATCAAATATGGTCTGGTTAACTTCTTGAGTTGCTACAATACCGACTACACCACACATTCAATCACGACCCTTTTGTTTCTTTTGTATTTTCTGATTCTTCAGAAAAGTGAAATACCTTTGCATTCTCATCAGGAAGTCTGTCTTTTACCCAGATTGCCAATTCTTCGAAGTGAGAGATAGCATATGACTTCTGCCACCATTGTTCTTTTGGAAAGGGCGTTAGACCTGCTATCAATACCAAAACTGTGACAAAGAAAACCCCTCTTAAAACGCCAAATGCAGATCCTAAAATTCGATCTGGTACGCTAAAAGGTGTTTTTCTAACCATACTACCAATGATGTAATTAAAAATTGCACCAACAAATACCGTTCCAACAAAAATAATCAAAAAAGATGTCAAATTTCGTATGAAAGCATTTGAGGTAAATGTTATATGCTCTGATAAAGGACTTGCATACATTGCTGCCAAGCAAATAGCAACAACCCAAGTCACTAACGAGATCGATTCTTTAACAAACCCACGTACGATACCAATTAATATGGATAGTAAAATGATACCTGAAATAATAAGATCTGGCGTACTTAATGTCATCTCTTTTCTCCGCTTATCATGGTTCTATACCATAACGTACAATAATTCCTTTTAACTTAAACTTTGAGTCTAAAGTTGCTAGCAATTTCTTAGCATCTTCCTTACGCACTATAGGTCCCACCAAAACGATAGTTAGTTGGCTTCCATCTATATATGTTTTCCGTGTATAAGCTGGCAAACCATCCGCTTTCAACTTTCTAGTCAATGCAGTCACATGCTCGGGATAGGCAAATGTGCCCAATTGTACCACCCATGCCCCATTTGTTGAGAAAAGATTGTGTTTCTCACTCTTTTTAGGCTTAGATGCCCTAGCTTGTTGCGTTGAGATGACATTCTTATCTTTCTTAGCCACTTGTTGTTGAGTTTCAGACATGATTGGTTCTTCAGCTTTAACTTCTTCTGTCTTAGTCTGTTCTTTCGCTTTGGCTTGCTCTGCTGCTTTGGCTTGCTCTGCTGCTTTGGCCTGCTCTGCTGCTTTGGCTTGCTCTGCTGCTTTGGCTTGCTCTGCTGCTTTGGCTTGCTCTGCTGCTTTGGCTT
>CAYXVT010000014.1:10502-10988 GCA_964468105.1 Uncultured Candidatus Berkiella sp.
GCTCTGCTGCTTTGGATTGCTTGGCAAGCCTTGCTTCTTCCTGCGCTTTTGCCTTTGCTTCTTCCTCAGCTATTTTGGCTAGTTGCGCTGCCTTAGCTTTTTCTTCTTTTGCTATCTTAGCTTCTTCAAGTGCTTTTGCCTTTGCTTGGGCTTTTGCTTCTTTAGCAAGCCTTGCATCTTCGAGAACTTTAGCTTTAGCTGCCGCTTTTGCTTCTTTAGCGGCTTTAGCAAGTTCAACGGCTTGTGCTTTTGCATCTTCAGCTGCTTTTATTTCTGATTGTTTAGTTTGCTCAGCCGCAGTTTTTTCCTGCGCGGCTTTTAGTTCTGCTTCTGCTTCTGCTTTAACTCGCTCTTGAGCTTGAGCGTCGAGCGCTGCTTTGGCTTGCGCATCTGCTTGTGTTTTGGCTTGTGCGTCTGCTTTTGCTTGTGCCTCTGCTTTTGCTTGTGCCTCTGCTTTTGCTTGTGCCTCTGCTTTTGCTTGTGCCT
>CAYXVT010000014.1:11088-14507 GCA_964468105.1 Uncultured Candidatus Berkiella sp.
GCGTCTGCTTTTGCTTGTGCGTCTGCTTTTGCTTGCGCATCTGCTTTTGCTTGTGCGTCTGCTTTTGCTTGCGCGTCTGCTTTTGCTTGCGCGTCTGCTTTTGCTTGTGCGTCTGCTTTTGCTTGCGCATCTGCTTTTGCTTGTGCGTCTGCTTTTGCTTGCGCGTCTGCTTTTGCTTGCGCGTCTGCTTGTGCCTCAGCTTTTGCTTGTGCCTCTGCTTTTGCTTGTGCTTGTGCCTCTGCGTCTGCTTGTGCTTTGGCTTGTGCTTGGTCTTTTGCTATCTTAGCTTCTTCTGCAGTATTTGTTTCCTTTGCTTGATCTGATTCTTTCTCTGATTGATTAACTTGATCTGTTTGCTTTAGCTGGGCAAGCACCTGAGGTTTCTGCGTTAAAGTTCCTGCTTTATCTTCAGATTGTTTAGGAAGATCTTTAGCCAAATGCATTTTTGATTTATGAGAGCTATTAAATAGCATCGGTATAAAAATGACACCTAGTGCCAGAACGACAATGAGTCCAAAGATTTTTTCTTTCAACTTTTCCATGTCAGTGTCCACTTATTGCAAAAGAATTTGCCCTAGGATTGTTTGGAACTGCATAAAACAAACCATTATTTTGTAATTCAATGTTTAAAAATCTTTTCATCACTTGAGAAACTGTATAAAAAGATCCAAACACTACAATAAGATCATCTTCATTTACCATCTTCATGGCACCAATAAATGCATCTAAGATTGTTGGATAAGGGTAAACTGCTTGGATCTTTTGCTGTGATAAAGCTTCTGCAAGTTTATCTATTGCAGCAGATCTTTTAACTTCAGGTAATTCACCAATAAACCAACTATCAACAATGTGCTTCATCGGCGCCACAATCTCCGATAGGGCTTTATCTTCCAAACTTGCCCAAACGGCTAATATTTTGCGTTTTGGGTTTAATCCTTGCAGTTTCTTTGCTAACCAAAGACTTCCATCAGGATTGTGCCCAACATCAAAAATGATTGGAATATTGTTTATAATTACAGGATGAAATCTTCCAACCATCATCAAATCTTCAAAACATTTAACAACTGACTTCAAAGGCGGCAATGAAAAATGAATTTCGCTCAAAATAGTATAAGCAGCCATTGCCAATGAGACACTATTTGTAGGCAAATAAAATCTCGGAACCAAGTTATCTAACCCACAAAAACTCCAAATGCTGCCTGTGGGCTCATAATCAAAATGCTCACCTTCAATATAAACGGGATTAGAATGCTTTGCTGCTTGTTCTAGCAAAACTTCATTTTTTGCTTGCTTGCCAAATATCACTGGAATTTTGGGTCGAAGAATACCTGCCTTCTCATAAGCAATGCTTTCTAAAGTATTTCCTAAATACTCTTGATGATCATAACCAATTGATGTTATCACTGCGATATTGGGAGAAACGATATTCACTGCATCTAACCGCCCCCCCAAACCAACCTCTAAAATGACAATATCAAGTTCAAATTGAGGCTGTTGAAATAGGTAAAAGGCTGCTAAAGTTGTAAATTCAAAAAAGGTAAGCAGCGTTTCTTCTCTTAGCTGTTCAATTTCTGCAAAAGCTTCGCAAAGTTCACTTTCATTTAAAAAGCAGCCATTTATTTGTATCCGTTCTTTAAAGTCTAACAAATGAGGTGAAGAATAAGTTCCGACACGTAATCCTGCGGTTTGCAATAACTTGGCAAGCGAAGAAACGGTAGAACCTTTACCGTTAGTGCCACCAACTATCACTACCGGAAATGGAAATTGATGCAAATTTCTTCGTTCCGAAACTTTCTTAACTCTTTCTAATCCCATAGAAATAGTTAACGGGTGAGATTGTTCAATATAGTTTAACCATTGATCAAGATCTCTCACCTTCGATGGCATCATTTTTTTAATATCTCAGTAAGTATATTACTTTCTGTTAACTTAAGTTCGTTTGGCAAAGGCTCGTTCATTAACTTAGTGATTAGGTTTGCAATCTTGAAACGCAAATTACGCCTATCAACGATCATATCGATAGCACCATGCTCTAATAAAAACTCACTTCTTTGAAAACCTTCCGGTAATGTTTGTCTTACCGTTTGCTCAATAACACGAGGACCTGCAAAACCAATCAATGCCTTAGGTTCAGCTATATTAATATCACCTAACATTGCAAGACTCGCAGAAACTCCCCCCATACAAGGATCTAACATAACAGAAATATAGGGTAATTTTGCTGCAGCCAATTTTGTTAATGCTGCGCTCGTTTTAGCCATTTGCATCAAAGAAAAAAGTGATTCTTGCATTCTTGCGCCACCACTTGTTGCAAAACAAATAAATGGGACTCGTGCAATGATTGCTGCTTCAACTGCTAGAATAAATCGTTTTCCAACGACTCTTCCCATTGAACCGCCAATAAAACTAAATTCAAAAGCACCAACAACGACAGGGATACCATGTACCGTCCCTTTCATCACAACCAACGCGTCTTTTTCGCCCGTTTCTTTTTGTGCAGCAATTAGCCTATCGCGATATTTTTTTGTATCTTTAAATTTAAGTTTATCTTGAGGTTCTATAGAAGAGCCTATCTCTTCACGAATGTCCTTATCTAGAAATTGATCTAGCCTTGTACGGGCGCTAATGCGATTATGATAATCACATTTTGGACAGACGTCTAAATTGCGTTCTAGTTCCGCTCTAAACAATACCGCACTACATGATAGGCATTTAGTCCAAAGGCCTTCTGGTATCGATTTCGTTTTAGACGCGCTTGCACGAATTTTAGATGGAAGTAATTTTTGAAACCAACTCATATTGTAAGTTATCCTAGACCGAAAACTGGGACATTATACCCTCTAACATTTATCCACATAAATTTATTAACCAAAATTAGTGTGTCAGCTAGGTATGTTTGATGTATTATCTCATGTTTTTATTATTTGGTAGACCAATGACCTTCTGTGGGGTGTGATGATCAACTCTCATATTTGTATGGTGGTGTGTTTTTTGATGCAAATTATTATATGTAGCCTGAGCCTTTTCTGAGCCAGTGCTTCTAAACGCTTGGTAAGAAAGTAGCCATAATAGATTATCAAAATGAAAGCCTCTAAATTGGTAACTTTGCTTATCTTTCTGATTCATTGACTTCTCAAGCTTATGCAACATTTGTGGTGCTTCTTCGCTAGCGGTTTTTACCAATAAGTAAAATAACAACCAACTAAAAAATGCTTGAAAACAATAACCTATAAACTGAGAAAATTTCCCGATGATACTCACTAACGTAAATTCAATTGCTAAGCGCATGGCTAATGGCTTAATAGCTTGCTTCTTATTTAAAATTTGTGTTTGCTGATTTGGATTTTTTATTTTATGCCAACATTTCTTCAAAAAGACCCATTCTTCTGAATTATTTTGATGCACCAACAAATTGGCTG
>CAYXVT010000014.1:14517-26699 GCA_964468105.1 Uncultured Candidatus Berkiella sp.
TGATTTAATATTTTTCCGCCCCAAAATGAAGCGATAATAAATACATAAAGCTCCGGGATAAGACCAATCCCCCAAATCATAGAGCTTGCCGCCAATAAGAAAAAAGGGATCAGATAAGACCAGACAATTTTATTCTGATTTTGCGTTAATAATTTAGCAAAAGATTTTGCTTTGTTGCTGTATTTATCTGCCATTTTTCCAATTTTAGTACTAAGAGATTTTAACCAGGCTGCTGGAAATAATTTTGAAGTCAGATAATTAATAAAATTGAGATACCACATGATGATTTGAAAGTTGAGATGTTCAATTGTATGCAATCCACGATTGACACGATTGATTAAATTACTCTTTGCACGTCTTGGTGGAAGGACATGACGTTGGCAGAAAGCACATGCAACTTGATCATGTTTCAATAATTGGATTGATTCATCAATAAATTGAACAATCGGAAGAAAGAATCCTTTTGGGATATATAGGCTCACTTGAGAAAGTGAATATGCTATTTTTTTACTATTCAGAGCGTTTCTTGGCATGCAATATCTGACTGGGTATTTCTAGTTAACAAACTCTAACTTAGTTTCTTTTATAAAACAATGAGTTCAACTCACAATCATGAAAAAAACCAAGGCGAAGATGAAAGTTTAGGCAGATCAAATTCATCTGGATAGCTTACTTCCAGTAAATATAAACCATTTGGAGCCGCCATTACACCAGCTGCGCGTCGATCTTTTGCTTGCAAAACCTCATTTATCCAAGAAGACGGATATTTACCTTGGCCAACAGCTATCAGTGAACCTGCAATGTTTCTCACCATATGATGCAAAAAAGCATTTGCACTTATATCAAGAATGATAGTTTCTGCCTTGCGACTCACTTTAATAGAGTGGATAGTACGAATACTTGTTTTGGATTGGCAGTGCGATCCCCTAAATGAAGCAAAGTCATGATTTCCCTGTAGATAAGTAGCACCTTCTTGCATAGATTTGACGCATAGTTCTCCAAAAACCCAAGAAATAGCTTTATGCATTATACCTGGGCGAACATTCCGATTGGTAATAATGTAACAATAACGTCTTGAAAGAGCAGATCTTCTAGCATCAAAGTCACCTGGAACTCTCTTACACCAAATTACTCTAATATCCTTAGGTAAATAAGTATTTACACCTCTTAACCAAGCAAAGTCTGGTCGATTTGCACTTGTATCGAAATGAATCACCTGACCAAAGGCATGTACACCAGCATCGGTTCTACCTGCACATATTGAGGCAACATCGTGATTAGCTACTTTAGCAATAGCAGTTTCTACAGCAGCTTGAACCGTCGAGCTGTGATGTTGGCGCTGCCACCCACAGTAATTGGCGCCATCATATTCAATACCAAAGGCTATTCGTTGCATGAGGAAAAATCAATCTATATAAAATAAAGACAGGAATGATACCAAAAGCTTGAGAATTAATCGAGATTTTGTGGAGATTTAGGCGTTTGGTTAGGGTTAGGATCTACGGTAACTGTCACAGAAACAACTTTTCCATCCTCTTGCGCACCCGTAATCATAGGGGTCCAAGACGCTTGCACCTCTAGCATATGATGCAAATCGACCGTTGCTTCCTGATTAAATTTAACAATATCTCGTAAATCATTTTCATATTGTTCTTGAACTTGATCTTGGCTTAACAAAACATCGACATTGCTATCCTGAAAGAATGCATCTTCGTGAGAAAGTTCGACTGCGACCTGAGGCAATGTCGACATATGTTGAGAAGTAAACACATTAAATTGATCTGCTATCACGTTTGGTTGCAAATCATTTGTTAAAAAGCATTGCTTTATATGCTGAAAATCATGTTCTGAAATACTTTCTTGAATGTGAGAAAGCACAATACTATCATGTAGATTCACTGGTATTTGTGATAAATCTAACTCTGCTATTCTCTCATCAGGCACTCGATCAAATAGAAAACTCGCTGGAATTTTCTGATGTACGAGGTCATGTACTACTGAATCATAAAAATGCCCAAATGCTTCAGGCATGAGCAAAAAATTATTATAACCATTTTTATGTGACAGTGTGAAAGTATCACCTTTTAAATAGTCTTTCATAAAATCATATTCAGAATAAAGATTGCGTACAAGTAAATTTAATGCGTTATCACTTAACCCTATATGCTTTGTGAAAATATTTGTGTGAACAGGATCTTGCAGCCACCCATGTGCCTGCGTAGGTAATGTAACAAACCCTTGCGGATGATGAAACCCGTATTTAACACCATCAGGATGAAGTAGTGCGATACTGGCTGTAAGTGGCAAGTGTTTTGTTAAAGGGGGCAATAACATTAACGCTAAATTAACTGTCAGTAAATCAGTCGCATCATTTGTACGTTGAACCACAGCATTAGTTCGATAGTCTTTTTTAGTCAATTCAGGATAATTTGCATTAACTGAACTAATTGTATCAACTATTCGATGATGATATGAATTGATATGAGTAACACATATTTTAGCAGTAAATTTTTCGTTACTTTCTTCAGGGGGCAATAGTAAAAGCATATTTTCTCTTAAACCAGATAAACGTAGGTTTTCTAAACCCATTCCTTGTTTTACCTGAGCCTCGCTGAAAATAAAGGTAATCGCTGCAATGATAGAGAACAGCCCTGTGCCATCGTTTGGTATTTCGATTTTCCCATCTTGATTAACAACTGCTTCATAGTGATTTCCCATAATATCCGTTATTAAGACAAATTCTGCGTGAGGAAAACTATTGATAGCTACATTAGTTGATTTTGCGCCAAAACCATTTATGGCTATAGGGCAAGGAAATTGACGAGTGGTATTGCAAAATTGCGATGCACCTAACAAATCTGTCAACCCTAAAACTGGTACCGTTATCTCCAATGAAGAGTCTTTATTCATTACTTCCAATTCACGAGTAATGTCAATTTCTAAACAATTAGGTTTTAAAATTGCTAATTCATCTTTAGAAGCAAGGGCAGCAAATCCTGGATTTGAAATATCAAATTTAGTCGAGCATGTACTTTTTTTATAAGGCATCGCCACAAAGCAATGTGTAGGATGAATTGTTGGAACAATCTTGTGTGCTGATTCTTTTTTTACTGGTCGAATCACTAGGTTAGCTCCTAAAGAATGCCAATTGAATAGTTAAGCCTACTAACTATAACTATTAGCACAAATGAGAAGACCTAGGTTGAAAGTCATTTTAAAAAAAGTAAAACCCTAGAAACATATCTAGGGTCTTTATATTCAGGAGAGAATTATTTTTCTTATTTCCCTTTTATTCTTATATCGTCCGCAGTCTTATTATTATTTATTGTTATTATTTACCCTATTTTCTTTTCGTTACGCCCCTGTGTCGACTTAAGACTATTAAAACATGTCTGGGATTGTCTTGGTATTGTCCTAAAGTCCAATGGATAAGGTGTAGGTAATCGCGGTAGGTCATTTAGACTTATTTGGGATTTAATTGAGAGAGCAGTTGTTTTATCTGTTCTTTTTGCTCGTCAGTTCCATTGTGTTGGCTTTTGGTTAATAAATCCTTTGCTGCTTCAATGTCTCCAACTTCTATATAGGCCTTCGCAAGAGAAATCTGAGATTGGATATCATCGTCCTTAACTAACTCTAACTTTCCTGTTGGCTTAACAGGAATAACTTTAGCAGGCGATTGTTCGGCTAAACTAGGTATATCAGTGTCAGCTTTATCTGAAAAATGGTGACTCGCTAAAGCCAAATCATTTTCTTCTGTCGTTATCTGTGGAGATTTTGATTTTAGGTGAATAGCCTTATCTGCTTGAACTTTTTCCTGCAACAAAACAATTTTTGACCATACTTTTGGCGGAATATCTTTAAGATCTGTAGGAACTGATGAATATAATTTTTCATATTCATCATATTTTTCAGTTAGAACATATAGTTCCAAGCATTTTAACAAGGCTTCCCAATAGATTGGGTCTAGCGTGTTACCATGTCCAAGAATTTCTTGTAATATCTTTTCTGCTTGTTGATAACGTTCATATGCTATATATATCTCAGCATCTTCAAGTGAAGCTACTGATTTTTTATGTAAATTGTCTTGATCTTCAACATTAAACGCCGTGAAAGTTCCTTGCGGTTTTGCATATTTCTTTTCTTCACCAACGATAGCATTTAACGCTTTATCTAGATCAAACTGCAAACCGTAGTTTACTTGACTATCTTGCGTTTTAGATCCGACAACTGTATCTGTTCTTTGAGGCTTACTATCATTCTTTTTATTAGAGTGTGATTTTAACCATTCTAAAAAAACATAGATCCTATGACGACTAAACCACAACCATCCAAAAATTGAGCTGATGAGCGCAAGTAAAAATACAATGGAAATTATATTTCTATTATTTCCCTGTGAATGTTTTTCATTCAAAAGGTTTTGATCTTTCGTTGGTTTTGCTATGGGTTTAATAACTTCTCGTTTAGCTTCAGGCTTGTTCTCAGATTTAGTAATTTGTTGGCTAGTCGTGTTATCCGTGTTGATGCCTAAACTAGGTTGAGGCAAAGTTTCATTATGATGAGGACCAGTATCAGGTGTTGCAATGGCATAATCATGGGATTGCTGTGGCGTTTTAATTAATAACTCATGTGATTTATTCAAATCAGGTGAGGATGATTCTTGACCAGTAGACTGTTTCAGGCGATTAATTTCAGCTTCTTTCATTGCTAACTGATTTACGAGCAACTCATTTTGGCTTTGCAAACTTTGATTCTTTTTAGATATATCTTCGTTTGATCTTTTAAGAGTATCAATCGCTTCTTCTATTAAAGTTATTCTTTGAGAATCAACTTGTTGTGGTTGAGTTTCTTTTGAAGCTGTCTTGTCGGCTTCGCCACCAATAGGTGCAACTAATTTTAATGGCTTAGAATCAGCATTTTCATCAACTCTTTGTTCTTGCTGCTTTTTAATTATCTTTTGTGACGCTTGCGTTGTGGGTTCTTGCCAGTTACTAGGTTGCGAATCAACGAAATTTTTAGCTTTTTCTTGCGAATAATTTTTTATTTCAGCTTGAGTTGGTAAGCTAAGGATAGCACCTTTCTTTATTAAATTTATATTTCCATTGGAAAAAGCTTGCTGATTTTTATAGGCAATTGCCATAACTGCTTGGTGAACGGATAAACCTGAATTTCCTACCAAACGGCTTGCAATACGCCATAAAGTTTCATCATATACCGGACCGTATTGACCACCAAATTGAATTGTTCCTGCCCCACTATTTACATTACCTGATACTCTTGTTTGCTGCTTTACAGTAGGTGCGAAACTATTATCATCAGCATAGGATGATGAGGTATTCATTAACGCTGTCGCTTTAGAAAGAGCTACTTTCGCACCAGAGGTTGCCGCCTTTGGTGGATCGAGTAACAATGTATACTCTCTTACCATTTTTCCACCTGGCCAAGTTACCTGCAACAATAAGTCTGCAAAGGGATCTTGAATAGGTTCAAGAGTGGTTAAGCTAATTTTCATCTTACCGTTTTTGTTCTTTGTTACTTGAAAACGGATATGATTTAACCAGCCTGTTGGCTGTAATCCTGCTTTTTCAAAGGCCGTTTGATCAGCCACCATAATGATGATATCGCTAGCTTCTATTCCTTTAACATCATCTAAAGCAATATCAGCACTTAAAGGTTCATTGAGATAAGAGTGGAGATGAATATCACCTAAACCTAAAGCATAAGTAATAGCTGGGAATAGTCCGAAAACTAAACTCGACAAGCATGCACAAGCAAGCCCCCCAACTTTTTTCACACAAATCTCCCTTAGAATGCGCTATGTATTTAGAATATTTACTTACTAAATACATCAAAAGATCCCTTCTTTGCTAACATTACTATAGATTTAGAAATAGTCTCTGACCAGTAATTGAGCAATTTGAATGCTATTGAGTGCTGCACCTTTGCGAATATTATCGGATACTACCCATAAATTAAGACCAAGCGGATGAGAGATGTCTTCGCGAATTCGCCCAACAAAAACACCGTTTTTCCCACTAGCATCAAAAACCGGAGTTGGATAACCCTTATCTTCTTGGGTATCTTTTAAAATAACACCTGGTGCTTTATTCAGTATGGCCTTTGCCTCTTTGGCTGATATTTTTTCTCTTGTTTCAATATGAATGGCTTCTGAGTGCCCATAATAAACAGGAACTCGCACTGCGGTTGGATTCACAACAATCTCCTTATCACCTAATATTTTTTGCGTCTCACGGACCATTTTCATTTCTTCTTTTGTATAACCATTTGACTCAAAAACATCTATATGTGGGATAAGATTAAAAGCTATTTGAGATGGATATACATCACATGAAATGCTACGCCCCGCCAAAAAATCTTGAGATTGTTTAGTTAATTCATCTATTGCAGCCTTACCAGTTCCTGAAACAGACTGATAGGTTGCAATATTAATTCGCTTGATACCAACTGCATCATATAATGGTTTTAACGCTACCAACATTTGGATTGTCGAACAATTCGGATTAGCTATAATATTACGATTTTTGTAATATTGAATATCAGAGGGGTTAACTTCTGGAATAACTAAGGGAATATCATCATCATTACGAAACTGAGATGTGTTATCAATGACTACACAACCTGCACGTGCCGCAATTGGAGCATACTTTGCAGAAACACTGGCTCCTGCTGAAAATAACGCCAACTGCGCTTTAGAAAAATCAAAATCTTCAACATCCTCAACATTTAACGGTTTTCCTTGAAAAAAAACAGTTTCACCTTTCGAACGATGACTTGCCAAAGGATATAGTTTATTGATTGGAAAGTTCTCTTCGGCTAGAATGTTTAACATCGCTTCACCGACCGTACCTGTTGCCCCTAATATGGCAACATCATATTTTTTACTCATTATTAACCTACATTCAATGCTTAAGCATAAATACTAGCAACGCTACACCACCAATGAGAATTAAAGCTAAAATGCCCATCGTCATAAAACTCTTGCTGACATTATCCTTACTTAACATTTCTGGATTTGCTTGAATTTGTTTGTAAATTCGCCAAACAAGGAATAAGCTCAAAATCGCTATAGAGATTTGTAATATTGTGTTCAAGATTGCCTCCGTTTCTGACCATAAACACACAACCAATGATCCATTAGCACGATAGCCATCATTGCTTCTGCAATAGGTACCGCGCGGATCCCAACACAGGGATCGTGGCGACCAGTTGTAATAACTTCTACTTCATTACCCATCTCATCTACACTTCTTCCTGGGATTCTAATGCTAGAAGTAGGTTTAAGTGCAATACTCGCTAAAAGTGGTTGCCCAGTTGAAATGCCGGCCAGGATCCCACCACTATGATTACTTAGAAACCCAGTTGAAGACATTTCGTCTCGATGAGTTGATCCTTTTTGGGTAACAACTTGAAAGCCATCTCCAATTTCTACCCCTTTAACAGCATTAATACTCATCAATGCTTTTGCAAGACAAGCATCTAACCGATCAAATACCGGTTCACCTAGACCAACGGGAACATTCAGCGCTTCAATACCTACTTTAGCGCCTATTGAATCTCCAGATCTCCTGCAATTTTCAATCAATTCTTCCATTAACACTATTTTGCTAGGATCTGGGCAGAAAAAGGGATTTTGATTTACCTGCTCCCATGAAAACTGTTCAAAATCAACTTCAATTTCACCCATCTGTGCAAGATATCCACGAATAATTATTCCTTGTTCTCGAAGAAATTTTTTAGCTATACTGCCGGCCGCCACTCTGGTTGCAGTTTCTCGCGCCGAAGATCGCCCACCGCCTCGATGATCACGAAAACCATATTTTTTAAAATAAGTATAGTCACCATGCCCGGGACGAAATACATTTTGTAACTTGTCATAGTCTCTTGAACGTTGATCTACGTTAGGTATTAATAAACCGATGGGAGCGCCTGTTGTTTTGCCTTCAAAAGTCCCTGATAAAATTTGCACCTTATCTGGCTCTCTTCTTTGCGATGTGAATTGGGATTGACCAGGACGACGTCTATCGAGTTCTATTTGAATATCTTCTTCAGAAAGTTCTAAACCGGCTGGACAGCCATCAACTATGCATCCAATAGCGGGGCCGTGGCTTTCGCCGAAAGAGGTGACCGTAAACAATTTCCCGAAAGTGTTTGACATAGTTGTAAGCTACTTAAGGGTCAAGTAGGGTGGACAAAGCGAAGCGTGTCCACCATCTGAGAATGAATTGGTGGGCACGCTTCGCTTTGCCCACCCTACGAAAGAAGAGATTTTAATCGTTCAAAAGGTGACGAAACTCTCTCAACTCATCCGCCGTTAACAGAAACACGCCCTCTCCACCATTTTCAAATTGTAACCACGTGAAGGGAACGCCAGGAAATTGTGTTTCAAGGAGATCTTGACCAAAACCAACCTCGACAATCAAAATCCCTGTCGCCGTAAGGTGATCGGCAGCAGCTGCTAAAATACGACGAATAATTTCCAATCCATCCTGACCACATAGTAATGCTTTCTCGGGTTCACGAATATATTCAGCCGGCAAAGCTTCATATTCCTTTTTACCGACATATGGCGGATTAGAAATGATAATGTCATATTTTTTTTCAAAAACGCCTGCGAATAAATCAGATTCAATTAAATGAACATTTTCTTCTAATCCAAAACGTTCAACGTTGATTTTCGCGACTTCCAATGCACTTGCGCTATTATCAATAGCATCAACTTGAGCGTTTGGAAAAGTGAATGCTGCACTAATTGCAATACAACCGGACCCCGTACAAAGATCTAAAATATTTTGTACATTCGCTTCTTCAACCCATGGACTAAATTCATCTTCTAACAATTCAGCAATAGGTGATCTTGGAATTAAGACACGTTCATCAACATAAAAATTCAAACCGGCAAACCATGCCTCATTCACAAGATAAGGAACAGGGATCCGTTCATCTACTCTTCTTTTCACTCTTTGCGCAATCAATTGTTTTTCTGATAGAACAAGTTTTGCATCTAAAACATTGGTGTCAATATCAGGGGGTAAATGTAAAGTTGTTAATACAAGATTAACCGCTTCATCCCAGCCATTGTCAGTACCATGGCCGTATACTAAATCAGCTTGATTGAATTGGGTTACTGCCCAACGTATAAAGTCTCTTACTGTTACCATTTCTTGGATGGCTTCGCTGGTATGGATACCCTCAGACATTATTTCACTCATTATAAAGATAAAACGATTGTTCATTCTGCTTAGAAAATGCATCAAAATCAATAAAAATCACACGTATGTTAGTCGTCTAGTGTTGGTATTGATTCCAATTCATGACCTATCACCTAATATTCCCCCCGCCATAAGACCAAAGTCCAGTATACAGTTCCAGCCCCACATGATGAGATGATTAGTAGCAGAGTTGGTGGATTCAATATGTGTATAAACGCCTTTGCTATACACAGATTAAGGAATAACCTATGGGTGATATTAAATTTGATATAACGATGGAACCGGGTAGTAATTTAAGCCCTTCTCACCAGCATGGCCATGAAGAAAGTACCTCTTTTATTGATGAAGAAGGTCTGCTTCCCGGCGCCCCTGAATCTCGTGAAACCTCAGGTTTTCTGCCACTAACTTATGTGCAACACAATGCTGTCGATGTTCAGTTTGAACCCATCAATACCCAACATGCTTTACATGACATGGCATTGAAATCAAAAGGAATGGATCTTCATTACGAACTAACTAATAATAATAAATTGTTGATTGCTACCCAAGGCACAACTGACATTGCCGTATTTACAGCGTATTTAGATAAAAATGGTACTTATACTTTTACTTTACACAATCATATTGACAGATCGCCCCCTTTAAATCTGGTAACAAATGAACATGAGGCGTGGAAAATCCAAACACATGAATCAATATCATCTAAAGTAAGTATGTTTCAGGAAATAGGCACTCAACCTTTAGAACCTTATCAATTGACGTTTCATCATCAACCTACAAACAGTAATGATTCTAATTTAAAGGATATTCAAGTCTATTGGGGCGATAGGCTACTTTATACAATACCACCACATCAACAGGAAGGAAAAGGTTATACTTTCTCCGTAGAAGGAAACGCTGAACAAGCAAGCACTAAATTACAATTTGTTAGTGCAGGTGAACATTTTATTAAAGAAAACATTCATGATGTTTCCCTAACAAGTACAGCTCAAAACAAACTACCTATCGATTTGGGTTATATTGTTTTTGATAACGATGGAAATGTATCACATAGTGAATTTACGGTTAATGTCACTACAACACCCCCCATCCAATTAAGTAATCATGAACCATTTGATGTGATTTTTGATCAAAGTGTATACCAAACTATTATTGTAAATGAAGAAAACGGAAATCATACTTCACCATTAACAACCATCAATTTAGATACCCTATTTAATCATTTGGCCATTCCTGCCGAAAACCGCGTTGTTGAAGTTATCCAGCGCGAAGAAAATGGTCTGGGTACAAATGTATATGAAGTTAAAATTTCAGACAAAAGCCAGCCTTTGCTACCAATCACGGTTGCAGATGTGCAATTATCCTTTCCTGGCGGAGATGGTGGCATAAATGTTTTTCACAAACATATTATAATTGATGGCGGGGGCAGCTCTTTGCCACCCCTTGATCACCATTTTATTTAACCAAAATGTTGCTCTACATGCATTTCCGCTTGTGGCATAACATTCTGCACAACGACCATCGTACCAACATTGGTATCTAACGTAGCTCCCATTCCAACCATAGGTGTACCTTCAACAGCAGCACTTGTAGGTTTAGTACTTCCAGCATCATCCAACCCTGGAATTGAATCGCTTTTGGAAACAACATCTGACAATCCCAATGTTTTATCAGCAGGTTTGCTTTGGACTTTTGGAGACTCTAACACATCCAAACTATCAATTAATTTATCCATTGCAGTTTTAGAACTGTCCATTGATTCTTTAACCGGTTTTTCCTTTCCACTCAACGCCAATCGACGAGCTTCTAATTGTTTTACCAGATCAAATTTTTCACTTACCGTATCTGATTTGGTGTCGCTAAGGTCAACATGTGACACAGGTTTTTGTTCTTTTATCAATTTGACAACAACTTTTTTATCAGACTCCATCAGACCTGTTAATTTCTCAACGGCACCATCAAGATGAGGCTGATGCACTCGACCTGAGGTATTGGAAACATACTTTGTTTCTTCTTGAATTATACCTAACAATTCTTTTGAAATATTTTCATCAATTGTTGCCAATAACGCTTTGCTCTCAAGCAAACCGTCTATTGTTTTTTCTACGGCTGATTGCTCAATATTTCCTTTCAGGTTAAATTTGTCTTTTAGATCCTTCAGTAGTGCATCTTCAGTTAGCTTCTGCGCAACTTTAACGCCATGTGCCATTAATTGTAAATTAACAAATTTTTCGACTTTTTCAGTAATTCCTTCCATTTTTTCATGAATCGACTTTTGTGCTTGGGTTGAGAGTATATCTATACCTTCAAACAATTTTGCCTGATATTTTGATACCAGTTCATTGACTGCTGGTTTAAGGCTAGTCATTTTAGCCTCAACAAGTTCATTTGCTGTTTTGTGGAAGTCACCCTTTTCAACTTTTTCCGTAACAACATCCTTGAGCATCTGTTGATTCTCTTGAATGAGCGCTTCTTCCTTTTCTTCTTTAACCCAATCGTCTTCTTCGTCATCGCCAATTACTGATTGTACTACAGCTGTTCCAATTTCTGCTATTTTTGAAAACGCATTCATTAAGAAATTTCCACTCGCAGGTGCTTCTTTCTTTTCGCTTGCTATTCTTGCGTCAATATCTTCACTCGCTCTCTCTGAGCGTGCTTGCTGCTTTGCGCGAATTTCATCAAGAAATTTGTTTCCTTCACTTAGTTGAATATCATCAGCTATTTTAGGGAGTGCCTTTGAAGAGGACTCTTCTGTTACAACTTTAGCCCAAGTCTTTTTATCACCAGCTACATTGCTTGCAGGTGGGGGTGGCGGAGGCGGAGGTGGCGCACCAACAGGAGCTGGATCTTGAGTGAATATGCCTATATCCAAATTATCAACAATATCATCCATAATCGCTTGATCAACGATCTTCATATCCTTCTTCTCTTGTTTGTTCGTTGAATCAACTTCTA
>CAYXVT010000015.1:0-12881 GCA_964468105.1 Uncultured Candidatus Berkiella sp.
CCACTTTTGACGAAATTTCGTAATAGCTTCTGGTGTTAATGGAAATTCACGGGCTGGCAAACATGTTAAACTGTCAATCTTCTCATCTGAACGCTGCGTTTCAGGATCAAATAAACGTAAGGTATCGATTTCATTATCAAACAAATCGATACGAACAGGCTTATCTTGGCCCATGGGGAAAATATCAACAATACTGCCTCGTAAGGCAAATTCGCCATGCGTCATGACCTGTGAAACATAACGATAACCACTATGTTCAAAACGTCTTCGCATTTCATCCCAATCAAACTTTGCACCGACAGATAGCAGTAAACTATGTGCTTGGATATAAGATTTAGGAGAAAGTCGATGTAACATCGTGGTCACCGGAACAACCAGTATGCCGCGTTTTAAAGAGGTTAATTGATTAAGAACGAGTAACCGGTCAGAAATGATATCCTGATGCGGTGAAAAATTATCATAAGGCAATGTTTCCCAGTCGGGAAAATGAAGTACAGGTACTTCATCTAATAAAAAAAGTTTAAGCTCGCGTTCTAATCGATTGGCGCTCTGCGTGTCAGTCGTGATGACAATAACGGGCACATCCGCAGCAATAGCGGCTTGGGCTATCATAAAGGGAAGAGTTGAGCCCTTTAAATTATCCCAATACAGTCGCATACCAGATTTTAGGGGAAGTGGTACCGTGAGATGATTGAATTTAGGGCTCATAAATAACCTAGATTAGAGTCCTTTTCTTCGCGAGTTCAACACGTTTTTCATAAGCCGTACGTGCAATATGGATATCTTCTAAAAACCAAGGTAATTGTTTAATAGAAATGGCTTGTCTGCTATCAACCACAGCAGTGGGTGGGTAGGGGTGAAAATCTACCAATACCATATTAGCGCCACTGATAATGCCTTGTGCCGTGACATGAAAAATATCGTTCAAACCATCTGGTGTCGAACCGATGCTACCAACAGAATGAGAAGGATCAATACACACAGGCATGCGGGTTAAGCGATGGATCACTGGAACATGTGCAAAATCAACCATGTTACGATGTGGTGAACCAAATAGGGATTTGACGCCGCGTAAACAAAAAATAACTTTATGGTTACCAGCATGCGCTAAATATTCTGCAGCATGAATAGACTCAGCTAAAGTAATACCATAGCCACGTTTAAAGAGAACGGGAAAGATCTGTTGAGAGCCAACTTCACGCAGTAATTCAAAGTTTTGCGCATTACGAGTGCCAATTTGCAACATCACACCGGTTGGATTGCCAGCTAGGTGCAAAAATTCAGAAATCTCTTCAATATGACGTTGATGAGTCACTTCCATAGCAATGACTTTGATCCCATATTTTCCAGCCATCTCAAACACATAGGGTAAGCAAGACTTTCCTAGTCCTTGAAAAGCATAAGGACTGGTGCGAGGCTTATAAGCCCCCATACGTGTGCAGACTTGTCCATTTTGATGTAACGCTTTCATCATGGATTCGACATTTTCTAGGTTATCTACCGCACAAAGCCCTGCAAAGACGTTAAGATTATTTTGGGAGAAGACAACACCGTTATATTCAAATTCAAAGCTTTCGTTAAAACGAGTTGAACGACCTAAAATTTTATACTCGTTAGAGATCCGTACGACCTTTGAAACGCCAGGGAGTGATTCAATATTGTCTTTAGAAATATGATCGGTATTACCTATTAGATAAAATTCTGTTATCTGATCTTCCACCCCTTGAATAGTATGGGTTTTAAGTTCAATACCAGGGATCCCTTGTAAGGTTTGTAGTATATATTGGTACTCAATAGACTTATCGTCTATTGATGGTTTTAAAATGACTATCATGAGGTTGTCGTAGAATCCTTTAGTTATAAAAATAAATAACTAAAAATGAGGTTTGAAAGCAAATGTATTCTTCCAGAGAGCTATCTTACTGTCAATTATACTTGCCTAAAATTTAGTTACGATATTTGTGGTCAATTTAGGTTAAAATAAACGAACCCTATTATAGTGAAAGAATACGATGTTTAGACCCTTTTTCTTATTTATTGGCGCCCGCTATACCAATTTTAAGCGTCGTGACCATTTTATAACATTTATTTCAATCGTTTCGATGATTGGAATAGCCCTTGGCGTCATGGTACTGATAACCGTGTTATCTGTCATGAATGGTTTTACCAAAGAGATCCGTAGCCGGATATTAAGTATTACTCCCCACGTGATGGTCAGTGGTTGGGGTGAGAATCTACAAGATTGGCATGGGTTATCTGATTCGCTTTTGAAACACAAAAATGTGGAAGCCGTTGGTCCTTACGTGGATGGCCAAGGCATGTTAACTCGCGGTCGTGAGGTACGAGGCATCGTTGTTAAGGGGGTAGATCCAAAAGCAATTGATGCGGTTTTCCCTTTACGCAGTACCCTGAAAGTGGGGAACGTTGACGAGCTCAAAGAAGGTTCTTTCAATGTGATCGTGGGTTCTTATCTGGCTAAGCTACTTGGGGTTAATATCGGTGATATGGTAACCCTTGTTGTTCCAGAAGTATCAGTTTCCATGGCTGGGGTGGCTCCACGTTTAAAACGACTCACTGTTGTTGGTATTTTTGAAGTAGGTTACATATACGATAGCGGTTTCATCTTTATGAACATTCAGGATGCCGCCAAAATCTTCAAAACCCAAGGTGGGATAAGTGGCTTGCAATTACGATTGGATGATCCTTTCTCGGCACCACGGATCGCAAAAGAACTATATGAAAGCACTCATGGCCATTATAACGTCGTTGATTGGACATTGCTCAATAGCGCTTATTTTAGTGCAGTGAAAATGGAAAAAACGATGATGTTCTTTACCCTCATCATGATTTTAGCCATTGCTGTGTTTAATTTAATTTCTACCTTAGTCATGGTTGTGACGGATAAACGGGCTGATATCGGCGTCCTTAGAGCACTAGGTGCCTCAGCTAGAAAAATTATGGCTATATTTATTTGCCAAGGGGCTATCATCGGATTCATTGGCACAATCTTAGGCGTTATTGCAGGTGTTGCATTGGCATTAAATGTCAGCGATTTGGTTGCAGCCATAGAGAGTGCATTTCGAGTTAAATTTTTATCTGCTGATGTTTATTTTATAAGTTTCCTACCTTCAGATTTACAAACCTCAGATGTGGTCTTGATTGCCGTGTCAGCAATGGTTTTAAGTCTATTGGCAACTATTCACCCAGCATGGCGTGCAGCGAATGTACAGCCAGCGGAGGCCTTACGTCATGACGCCTAATCCGATTTTATTATGCGAAAATATTAAAAAATCGTATCAAGATGGGGATAGAACAATCCCGGTTTTAGAAAATGTTAGTTTGTCTGTCATGCCTGGTGAAAGTGTTGCCATTGTTGGGCGTTCTGGATCTGGCAAAACAACCTTATTAAATTTGCTGGGGGGATTGGAAGCACCCAGTTCGGGCAAGGTGGTTTTAGATCAGACCAATCTTCAATCCTTATCCGATCGCAAAAGAGGCTATTTACGTAACAGGGTGTTAGGTTTGATTTTCCAATTTCATCATCTGTTGCCTGAATTTACCGCTCTTGAAAATGTCTGTATGCCGCTATTAATTCAAGGGTTATCGGCTCAAGCCTCAAAGAAACGGGGTTTGGATATTTTAGAGAAAGTGTCATTAAGTCATCGTATTCAACACAAACCTGCGACCATGTCTGGTGGTGAACGCCAGCGCGTGGCCATTGCCAGGGCATTGGTTACCCATCCTAAATGTATTCTTGCCGATGAACCCACCGGTAATCTGGATACTCAAAGTGCCGATCAAGTTTATGATCTCATGATGCAGTTAATCCGTGAGTTTGGTACCAGCTTTGTTGTGGTGACACACGATCTGAGTCTTGCGAAACGTATGGATCGCATTGTTTCGCTGGAGAGAGGCGTTCTCCGAGACGGTGTTTGATCTTTCCCCACTCCCAGAGTGGGGGGATTCTATAACGAATTGATTATATTGAACATTGTTTCTGCTAAACCTGAATCTAGAGTACTATAATTGAGCATTTATTGATAAATAGCCAATAATTGTCTAAAATAACCCCCATATTATATACATAAAATGTTCTAAATATGGGGGTTATTCCATGAGAAGAGAGGCTGAAAGCTTCCTATTAAGCTGGATGGATGATCCCTACCGTGTACCGCTCATTGTACGTGGAGCCCGCCAAGTCGGAAAATCGTATTTTATTGAATCATTTGGTGCCAAAAATTTTAAGCAGTGCATTATTATCAACTTTGAACTTAATGGGCAGTATCGTCAGTGTTTTGATGGGGATCTAGATCCACAACATATTGTTGCTCAAATTGAGTTACTTGCCAATCAGCGTTGTATTCCAGGTGAAACGTTATTATTCTTTGATGAAATTCAAGAATGCCCTCGTGCCATTTTGAGCTTGCGTTATTTTAAAGAGAAACTTCCCGATTTACATGTTGTTGCAGCCGGTTCTTTGCTTGAATTTACCTTGGCAGAAACAGAATTTCGTTTTCCAGTCGGTCGAGTTAGTTTTTTATATTTAAAGCCCCTTTCCTTTAAAGAATTTCTAGACAATTCGCAAGAGCACCAACTTATTGAGTTTTTGTCAAAAATATCACTCGAAGATAAAGAGCTATTAACGCCAGTTATACATGATAAATTGCTAAATTTTGTTAGACAATACTATATATTGGGCGGGATGCCCGCAGTTGTTAAAAGCTACTTAGATACAAATTCCTTTCTTCATGCAACAAGATTGAAGCAATTTTTAGTACAAAGCTATATTCAAGATTTTGGAAAATATGCTACTCGTGCACAACAAAAATATTTGCAAAAACTCATCAGCGTGGCTCCTGCACTTGTAGGTAAGCAATTTAAATATAGCAGCGTTGATCCTGAGATGAAATCCAGAGAGATTAAAGTTGCCCTAGAACAATTAAATTGGGCTCAAGTGTTATACACGGTACATGCGACTCCCGCTTCAGGATTGCCTTTGAGTTTGCATGTTAAAGAGCACAAATTCAAATTGCTTTTCCTTGATATTGGACTCATGAATCAAAGCTTTAATATTGATGATTCTCTTATATTGCAAAAAGATCACTCACTACTGCATTGGGGTAATTTAGCAGAACAGATGGTGGGACAAGAACTACTAGCATATCAATCGATTCATCAACCATCGGAACTTTTCTATTGGAAACGAGAAGAGAAAGGGGCAATGGCTGAGATTGACTATATAATTAGTGTTAAAAATAAAATTATTCCCATTGAAGTAAAAGCTGGGAAAACTGGACGATTAAGATCTTTAACTGTTTTCCTAAAAAAAAATCCCTCTTCATTTGGCGTCCAAATTTCAGAAAACCCTCTTAATTTCAAGAATAATATTTTAACAGTCCCTTTTTATTTGATTCATCAACTTGAACGTTTAATATCACTAGTATTAGAGCGATATATATAGGGGCAGATTTGACGGTTAAATTAAAAGAGGCGTTCTACGACACGGTGTTTAGATATTTTACTTGATCTCATCTAGTTAGAAAGATAAAATCAACAAGTTTGCTTGGCTGCCAAGGAGTTGGCTAACATCCTTGTTTTTTTAGTTGAGGTTAATGAATTATGTCTACATCTAATGGTCCCCAAAAAATAAAGCCAAAGAAAATCTGGGCTGGAAAGTTAATGCCTGCCATTCTAAGAGGTAGCAAAGAGCATAATAGAAAGTTATTAGAAGAAAAAGCGAGAGTCGATAGACAAGTTTTGACTGCTCCCAAAGCCACAATACCCGCAGTTACTGCACCATTAAAAGCATCTGCGCAAATAAGAAACATATCCCCTGAAATTGAGCAATTGTTTGAAAGAGCAAAAGCCATTATCGCGGAGCTACCAACTGAACCACAAGAGCCTGTAAGTCCAAAATCAGCAGAAAATACTAAGCAATCAATATTTTATTGCGATGAAGTGTGGAAAAGCCCACCATCAAGTCCTGAAAAGAAGAAGCCGCTCTCATCAGTTCAGGTCGTGAGCCCATTCAGTGAAGCTAAAATTAAAGCACGAAGAGTTGGTTTAAGTTTAAGTGATCAGTGTCGAGGTGTTTATACCGAAGATGAGTTAAATACTAGGATAAAGGATTTTGCTGCGTTAAAACCTTGGTAAATATTTCAAGCACGGGGCCGATATGAGATCTGCCCCGTGATAGAATTAAGATTCACTATTTCTATGTTTGAACACTGCGACGTAATTGACGTTTGCGCCAATTCTTAACAACTGAATAGCGCCATAACAGCCTAACAAGAACGTTCGAAGCTGTAGCCAGAAATGCCCCGCAAAGCAAACATCCTAGTAACATGGGTTGCCAAATCTCTAGAAACACCGTTAAAGATTTAAAATCCAGATCTTGCATAGCTATCCCTAACAGGAAAGCACCCAGGGTATAAGCAAAACCAAACATAGGGATAATGGTTACAGGATTTACTATCCAGACTAATGCAACTGAAATGGGAAGATTGGCTCTGAATAAAATCGCCATCAGGGCGGCTAAAGGCATGTGGCCAGGAAAGGGAATAAAAGTGATAAACAACCCAATACTAAAAGCGGTTGCCACGCTTTGACGATTTAAGTGCCAAAGGTTTGGATTATGCAATAATTTACCAAAAATTCTTAAGAATTTATTATTTTGGATCTTTTGGGGATCGGGTAAATATCTTTTAATGAAGTGTTTGGCCATGTTTTCTATCAAAGTTAAGCAAATAAGAATTCTTATAAAATACTAGACTTAAGTTGGTCCTAAGTCCATACCAATCAGTTAGCTCAGTACGATATTGGTCAGATAGTGTTCATCCACAAGCAGTTATTTTGTGTGTATATCAACACTTTTATTAATTTTCCTTTTTTTTGTTCTTTTTCGCATCGCCATCACCACATGAAAGCGCCAATATAAGCGCACGCTAATATTTCCCAAAAGGGCAAAAAGTGTTCCGCAGACAAAAGCTCCCAATAGCAAAGGTTCATAATAGTGCTTTAGTTCATGTGCTAACCAGTGATAAGACAACTCAATAGTGAATTTTTCATGAGGGATATTAAGAATATGCGCTCCAAGTTCATAGGCAAAATAATACATTGGGCCCATGGTAAAGGGATTTGAGACCCACACTGCTGCAATAGTAAGGGGTAGATTAGCTCGTAAAAGTATAGCCACAAAAAAAACGGCAATCGTATGACCAGGAAAGGGAAGAAAGCAGATAAAAAACCCAATACTGATTGCAGTTGAAACAGAGTAGCGATTTAGGTGCCAAAGGTTAGGATCCGTCAAAAAATGACTAAAATGTTTAAGCGTAGGATGGCGTTGGATAGCTTCCGGACTTGGCATTAAACGCTTAAATAACTTTTTAGCCATGATACCTCTATGATTTTTTAGATTTTTTCTGTTTACGTTTTTTATAGAGTTTTTTGCGCGCTTTAATTCGACGTACACGTTTTGCCCAAGCTGAAGTAACAGAAATTCGCCAAATGATGCGAACAACAATATTGCCAATAATGGCAAACAAAACAGCCGTAATGAGGCATCCTAATAAAAGAGGGGCGCCAAAGGTATGAAACTTGTCCAACAACCATTCATATGAGAGTTCAATTTCAAATTTTTGCGGGGGGAGCCCTAGTACAAAAGCGCCAATTTTGTATTCAAGATAAAGTAATGGCGGCGTTGTGATAGGATTAGATACCCATGCTAGGGCAGCAGAGATTGGAATATTTGCCCTAAAAATAATCGAAAGGCAGGCGGCGAGCAACATTTGGAATGGGACGGGAATGAGCGCAGCAAATAACCCAGTACTAAATGCCGTTGAAACAGAATAACGATTTAGATGCCAAAGATTAGGATCATGGATAAATTTACCTAAAAGATTGAGGTGCTTGTCCTCTTTAATTTCTTTGATGTTCGGTATAAACCGATTTATCAATTTTTTAAATAATTTTTTAGACATTTTTTCTTTTAGTTGGTTTCATTGTTTGGTTTAAGTTTATGATCATTTTAATAGCCTTGGGATCGTTAATCGGTGCGAGTGCACTAAATTCTTTTTCTACTCTACCACAGCCAATATACGTTGTTCTGTTTTGTGCAAGTTTGTTAGCAACACAGCTATTTCTTTGGTTTGTAAACAAACAGAAATTTAGATACATCTCATACATTATTATAAGCGGGATTGCCGGTTTTAGTTGGGCCTACTTTCAAGCTGTTCAAAAACTTAGTTGGCAAATGCCAGCAGCAGATATTCAGCAAAAAATATTCATTTGTGGGCAGGTCGCTGGGATTAGCCAATGGCAGGCTAACGCCTTACGTTTTGATGTTGAGTTGAATCACTATCAAGGGAAGCCAATAACAACTGCAGGCGTAAAAGTAAGATTATTTTGGCCGAAGGCGACGGTTGATTTTGCAGATGGCGATAGTCTATGTTGTTATGCGAAATTAAAACCACGTTGGCATTTATCTAATCCAGGAACAGTTGATCAAGAAAAGCAGTTTTTTCTAGAAGGGATCGCAGCTAGCGGGAAATTAATATCCTTAGCAGAGTATAAACTTAGCGATCATTTTTCAATCACGAGATGGCGCCAATATTTGAATCAAAGAATTAGCACGTTGATTGGTGATAAGCCCTTTCTGGGGGTGATCCAAGCTACGACGCTTGGTCTTTATCAAAATATTACACCCGAGCAGTGGTTTGTTTTTCAAGCAACAGGAACCATTCATGCTATTGCCATATCTGGTCTGCATATCAGCATAGTAGCCTTACTATGTGGCGGCTGGGTAACCTTTTTAGTGGCTCGTTTTCCCAGACTAACGAATTTATATCCCGCTAAATGTTATGGCGCGGTATGTGCTTTAATTGGTGCATTTATCTATTGCGCATTGGCTGGGTTTTCTATTCCAACACAACGAGCCCTAGTCATGATTTTAGTGGCGATTGTGGCGTTATTAAAACGACAACCCATTTTATCTTGGCATTGTTTAGCATTGGCATTGATAGGAATTTTGATTGTTTCTCCACTTGCGCCATTACAAATTGGTTTTTGGCTTTCCTTTGGTTGTGTTGCTGCATTAATTTATGGAAGTTCGCATATCAATAGTTCTTCACTGTGGCAAAAATGGGTGATCCCTCAATTTGTTGTTTTTATTGGCTTATTACCTCTTTGTTCATTTTTTTTCGAACAAATACCTCTCATTTCTCCGATTGCTAATATGATAGTGTTACCGTTAATGGATTTGGTTGTAGTACCTGCAAGCTTGATAGGACTTTTATTAACAGGCGTTTCTTCCTCGCTGGCTACATTCAGTTTTTTCATTGCACATTTGGCTTTAGAACTATCATGGTGGGTGCTCGAAAAATTAGCCCATGTTTCTTTTAATATATGGCACCAGGGCCATATGCCTTTTATTTATTTGTTGATAGCAATGTTGTCAGCCGTTTTATTATTAGCACCACGTGGGTTTCCGGCAAGAAAGATAGGGTGGTTAGGTTTTTTACCCATGATTTTTTATCAGGGCCCACATCCTGCTTTTGGCGAATGTCATTTTACATTACTTGATGTAGGACAAGGATTAGCAGCTGTTATACAAACGCAACATCATGCCTTGTTATATGATGCGGGCCCTGTTTATGGTGCTGATAACGCGGGAAGACGCATTATTAAACCATTTTTAGGGGATCAACATATCAAAGCGCTGGATAAAGTAATGATAAGCCATAGTGATTTAGATCATCGGGGTGGATTGGATGGTTTAACTGATTTTCCTATTGGAGAAGTTCTGTCAAGTGAACCAACGCGCTTAAATATGAATGCGCGCGATTGTATAGCAGGTGAAAGTTGGGAATGGGATGGCGTCGCATTTACCATTTTAAACCCACCATTAGTTGATAAACACAATGTGAATCAAAAACGGAATAATCTCTCTTGTGTTTTAAAAGTGACGGTGGGGAACAAAAGCATTTTATTAACAGGTGATATTGAACAAGGAGCAGAGAAAGTATTGTTAGAGCAAGCGCCTGATTTATTAACAAGCGACTTGTTAGTTGTGCCGCATCATGGAAGTTTGACTTCTTCCTCGCAAGCATTTGTACAGGCTGTTTCACCCAAATATGCTCTATTTCCTGTAGGATTAGCAAATCAATATGGATTTCCTAAGCAAGCAGTGTTAAAACGCTATGAAGAGGTTGGTGCAATTAACCTTCTTGTGTCGCAAACAGGTGCCTTGATGTTTCGATTGAAGCAAGCAGATGAATTGACACCTCCTATTCATTGGCGAGACACTTCTCGTCATTATTGGCATCGGCAATTAGCATTCGGAGAAAAAAGGTGATTGACTTATTACTGGCAGGAGGCTGGTTAATGTTCCCCTTATTGGGATGTTCTATTATTGCATTAGCTATCATTGCCGAGCGGCTATGGGTTTTAAGGGAACCAAAAATAATACCTCAAGAATTAGTCCAAATTATTCTACGTGATATTGCAAGAGGGGACGGCAAACCATTACGTTTAAGTGACTTAGCGATTCAAAGCCCCTTAGGTCATATATTATCTAAAGGGTTGCAGCATAGTGAGCAAGGCATCGCGGCGATGCGCGCGAGGATGGAAGATCAAGGGCGGCAAGTTATTGTTGAGTTGGAGAAATACCTAAACACTTTGGGAACGATTGCCTCAGCGGCACCATTATTAGGTTTGTTAGGTACTGTACTTGGTATGATTCAGATTTTTGCTGTTTTAGGAGGTAATCCTGATCCCGAAGCCTTAGCGGGTGGGATTGCTCAAGCACTGCTAACCACTGCTTTTGGACTATTTATTGCTATCCCAAGCCTTATGTTTCATCGTTACTTTAGGCGCCGGATTGACGAATTCGCTTCAAAATTAGAAAAAGAAGCCCAAAAGATGATAGATGGTTTAAAAGCTTTAGCACCTAATATGGCTGTTCGTCGGTTGGACCGTTCAGAATGAAATTAGTAAATAAACTGATGGTATATTATCATGCAATTTCGTGAAAAACGTCAGGAAGAACTGGGAATTGATCTCACACCTTTTATTGACGTTGTATTTATGTTGTTACTCTTTTTTGTGGTATCTACAAGCCTTTTTAAGGGTGCTACCCAACTAGGGATTCAGTTACCCAAAGCGGATGTGCAACAGTTCACGAAAGTGGGTGAGACCATTGAGATTGGAGTTGACGCTTCAGGGGCATATTTTCTCAATGGCACATCCGTGAGTGCTTCGCCTGAAAAATTAAAAAGAATATTAGCAGCAAAGCTCGAACAAAATAAATCATTAGCCATCGTATTGGCTGGTGACAAAAAAGCCCCACACCAAGCAGTGGTGTCTGCATTAGAAGTTGCCTCCCAATTAGGGGTGACACAAGTGCGGATCATTGCGCAAAAGTAAAAGAAATTTAAAACACATAATTTAGGTAATTCTTAACATAATGACATCAACTCCTGCCTATTCGAGTCGTGCGGTGTATCGGCGTTTATTATCTTATGTCTGGCCCTACCGCTATGCGTTTGTGTTAGCCATTCTCGGTAACCTTTTATATGGTGCTGTTGATGCAGGCATGATCAAATTACTTGAACCTTTGTTAAATGAAGGTTTTGTAAATCATAATCAAACCTTTATTCACTGGATCCCTTTTGTCGTTGTTGGTATTTTTGTCATCAGAGGCTTAGCAACTTTCCTTTCTACTTTTTTCATGGGATGGGTAGGAAGAAATGTTGTCATGAATTTTCGCCAAGAGATGTTTTCACATTTATTAAAATTACCCACGTCATATTACGATCGCACGACAAGTGGTGAAATATTATCAAAAATTACCTATAACGTTGAGCAAGTGGCTAATGCCAGTAGTGATGCCTTAACCACGTTGGTGCGAGAGTCTTTTACCGTTCTTGCTTTGGTCGCGGTAATGCTTTCAATTAGTTGGCGTTTAACCCTTTTATTCGTTATCACAGTACCCTTAATGACGGGTGTGATGCATATAGTAAGTAGAAGAGTACGAGGAGTGAGTTCGCGTATTCAAGATTCCATGGGTAATGTAACACATGCTGCCGAAGAAGCCATTGAGGGGCAAAAAGTCATTAAAGCCTTTGGTGGGCAAAGTAGTGAAGTTGCTTCATTTGAAAAAGTGGTGCAACACAATCGGCGCCAAGAAATGAAGTTAATTGCTACCTCTGCGCTCAGTGTGCCGATGGTGCAAGTTATCGGTTCCATGGCTTTAGCTGTCACCGTTTATTTGGCGACGCTCAATCCGGAAGATGCCTTAAGAACATCAATAAGCCCTGGCGCCTTTGCTGCAATGATGACCTCGATGATTGCGCTGTTGCGACCTATTAAAGAGTTCACCAAATTAAATAATAATATCCAAAAGGGTATTGCCGGAGCGGCAAGTATTTTTGCCTTTTTAGACGAGAAGCCTGAAGTGGACACGGGTACTAAAACCATAAAATTCCCTGCAGGTAATGTGGCTTATCGGAAAGTGCGTTTTAATTATGGTTCACAAGAAAACACCAATATTCTTGAAGATATCAGTTTTGAAGTCAAAGCCGGTGAAACCATCGCTTTAGTAGGACGCTCTGGGGGCGGTAAGTCTACTCTCGTTAATTTGCTACCCAGATTTTATGATGCATCCGGTGAAATTTTCATCGATGGTATCAACATCATGGAGCTCCCTTTAGCCGAATTGCGCCAGCAAATTGCTATCGTGTCTCAACATGTCACTTTATTTAATGACACCGTAGCTCGCAATATCGCCTATGGCTGTGATGATGCCACGATCGAAGAAATCATTGCTGCTGCCGAATCGGCCCATGCTCGGGAATTTATTGAGCAACTGCCTGATGGATTTGATA
>CAYXVT010000015.1:12891-26493 GCA_964468105.1 Uncultured Candidatus Berkiella sp.
CTATCTGGTGGGCAGCGTCAACGCATTGCGATTGCAAGAGCTATTTTGAAAAAAGCACCCATCTTAATTTTGGATGAAGCCACCAGTGCCTTAGATACGGAATCTGAGCGATATATTCAAGATGCCCTTGAAAAACTGATGGCAAGTTGCACAACACTTGTGATTGCTCATCGATTATCAACAATTGAAAATGCGGACAGGATAATGGTTATCGACAAAGGTCGCATCATTGAAATGGGTACGCATGAAGAATTAATGCGCTTGAATGGTTTGTATGCTTCTTTGAGAGTGATGCAATACCAAGAACCTCCAGTTAAGGTTGTTAATTCTTGATGCTCTCTTCTTACATCGTCGCTTTTTGGCATCGTAAAAATTTTCTGAATTTTTTTCTATATCCTTTTTCGTTAGTATTTCAGTTCATCTCCTTTCTACGTTATGTTTACTACACACGTTTTTTAAAGCCAACAGCTGCTTCCGTACCGCTTTTGATTGTTGGAAATATCTCTGTTGGTGGTACGGGTAAAACACCCTTGGTAGGATTTCTTGCACAGTTTTTGAAATCTAAAGGTTATCATCCAGGGATCATTATGCATGGGTATGCGAGCAATTTGAAAAAGGATGAAGTGAAAACGGTTGAGATGACAAGTCAGGGAGTCGAGGTTGGAGATGAAGCCTTGCTCATGGCAAGAAAAACGGGTTGTCCTATAGTTGCTAGTAGAAAAAGAACAAAAGCCGTTAGTTATTTGCAGCAAAATTTTCCAGAAGTCGATATTATACTTTGCGATGATGGATTACAGCATTACCGTTTAGCGCGAGATATAGAGATAGCTGTGATTGATGGAGAAAGGCGTTTTGGTAATGGCATGTGCCTGCCAGCAGGTCCCTTAAGAGAAAGTCCTCGCCGCTTAAAGACAGTTGATTTTGTGGTGACCAATGGAACAGCATTGCTAGGCGAATGGCCAATGTCTGTTTCATTAAGGCAAAATCTTTATCAAGTAAATGCTTCAGGGAAAATACAAGCGCTTAATGATTTTGTTGGGCAAACAGTACATGTCGTTGCAGGTATTGGCCATCCAATGAAATTTTTTAACATGTGTAGAAGAGAGGGAATACATGTCATTGAACATCCCTTCCCAGATCATCATCACTTTGTGTCAGCTGATCTTCAATTCAATGATGACTATCCCATTTTAATGACAGAAAAAGATGCCGTGAAATGCCAATCTTTTGCTGGGCAAAATGTGTGGGCAGCTTCTTTAGAGGTATCTTTACCAATAGAATTTATGGAAAATTTGCTACGGAGAATAAAAAGTGGACAAAAAGCTACTCGACATATTAGCCTGCCCGATTTGCAAGCAACCCCTCCTTTATAAAAAAGATAAAAATGAATTGATTTGCAAATTGGATAAACTCGCTTATCCCATTAGAGATGATATCCCTGTCATGTTAGAGGAAGAAGCGCGCAGAATTACAAGCGACGAAGAATATTAGGAATGACTTCTTATAATCGACTGATAAATGAGACGAGTCCTTATTTATTGCAACATGCTCACAATCCTGTCAATTGGTATCCTTGGGGTGAAGAGGCGTTAGCATTAGCAAAAAGTCAGGACAAGCCAATCTTATTATCAATTGGTTATGCGGCATGCCATTGGTGCCATGTGATGGCACATGAATCCTTCGAAGATGAGGCAACGGCAGCGCTAATGAACAAACTCTTTATTAACATAAAAGTTGATAAAGAAGAGCGCCCCGATATTGATAAAGTTTATCAGCAGTTACATCAAGTCTTAATAAGACAGGGTGGAGGCTGGCCATTAACCGTTTTTTTAGCGCCTGTTGATCTTATGCCATTTTACAGTGGCACTTATTTTCCAAAAGAAAGACACTTTAGCAGACCTTCTTTTCAAGAAATTTGTCAGGTTATAAGTGATTTTTATGCCAGAGATAGAACGGCAATCCATGAGCAAAATCAACAATTGGCGCAAGCTATTGCCCATCTTGAAAAACCCATTGAACCTTTTTTAAATAAAATAAAAGAAACGCCATTGATAGCAGCTAAAGAACAATGGTTACAAGAATTTGATAAAAAATATGGGGGTTTTCTAGGCGCTCCCAAATTCCCCATGCCTGCCGTTTTAAGTGGGATTTTATATTTGAAAGATGATGAACTTTTGCAGTGTCTTCTTTTTTCACTTGAAAGAATGGCTCAAGGTGGTCTGTATGATCATCTTGGAGGTGGTTTCTTTCGGTATTGTGTTGATGAAAAGTGGCAGATCCCTCATTTTGAAAAGATGCTTTATGATAATGCACAAATGATTGGTCTTTATGCTCAAGGCTATGCACTCTTTCAAAATGACTACTTTAAAGAAGTAGCCATGGAATGCATTGATTGGGCAAACAAAGAAATGCACTCAAAAGAGGGCGGGTTTTATTCATCTTTAGATGCTGATAGTGAAGGTGAAGAGGGAAAGTTTTATGCATGGGATAAAAGTGAATTTGAAACGTTACTTGGTGAAAGCGAGTTTGAACAACTTAAACAAATCTATGAAATAAATGAGACGCCTAATTTTGAGCATAAATGGCATTTAGTTAAAAGCTCAAACAATGATTCGCTTTCATTATCCACTAAAGAAAAATTAATAAATTATCGTGCAGCCAGAGTGCGCCCAGATCTCGATGATAAAATATTGTGTTCTTGGAATGCTTTAATGCTAAAAAGTTTAAGCATCAGCAGCATTATTTTTCAAGATAGTGTTATATTGCAGCAAGCCACTCAATTAATTCGATTTATTAAAGACACCCTTTTTTATGATAATAAATTGTGGGTCACTTATAGCAAAGGTCAGCGCAAACAGATTGGCTTTTTAGATGATTATGCTTATTTGCTGGATGCTTGTTGGTTCTACCTGCAAGCACAGTGGGATGATCAGATCCTTGCTTTTGCAAAAACCATTGCAGATATTTTGATTGCCGATTTTTGGGATAAAGAACTGGGTGGTTTTCACTTTACTTCAGGACATCATGAAAGGCTTATCCTCAGAACCCAATCCTGGATTGATGATGTGATGCCAGCAGGGGCTAGCGTTGCAGCGCTTGCATTGCAACGATTTGGCCTGTTATTAAACTGCGCCGATTATACTGAGATGGCCGATAAATCCTTATCGATGACTCAAGGATTGTTAGAACAAAATCCCAGATATTATCCGACCTTACTCATCATGCAAGCAGAGCATTTATCTTCACCGGCTATTGTGATAATTCAGGGGAACCCCGAAATGGTTTCTTATGCCAAGGAGCTGTTGCATAAGGCGACTCTTCCTAATCGTTTTGTTTTTGCGCTTGATGAAAGAATTCCTGCAGAACTAAAGCAATATGAATCCAAAGATGACTTGAGCATTTATATTTGTCAGGGGAATCTGTGCGGGACGCCGTTGAAGAGCATTAAAGAACTAAAAGAATACCTGAGGTAGGGTGGGTAAGAAGGTGGACACGCTAAAAGCTTTGTCCACCCTACGAAGCAAGAATCACTTATCTATTATGGTTCTCGTCTTCTTCCATAATCACTTCATAAGAATTCTCTTTTTCTTTCTTTTCATCCACACGTGGTTGTGTTTCAGAACTTTTCTTAGTGACCACTTGATTCAGAGGCGCCGAGCGAGGTTGAGCAATAGGGGTTTCTTCCATTGTCACCATATTCTCACTCGATGGCACAACAGTGGTTATCTTTTGTGGCACATGCGCAACAGACGATGTTGAACTTTCAGTTTTCTTGGTTTTGACCAAAGTAAAATGATTTTCAGGTGCATGTGTTGGCGCTTCACTAATGGTAACCACCGTGTTTTCTTTCTCAGCTTCAGTCAGCTTGACGATACTAATAGCATCTTGCAATCGACGAGCTGCTCTTGCCTCTGGCGTGTTGATATCAAGCACTGGCGCAGGCGGTCTTTCTCTCGAAGAAGAGGGTGCCGGACGTTGCTGTTGAACATAAGGAGCGCTCTCCCGGGTTGTTGCAACGGGGCTTTCCTGTCTCACATTATCATTTGATTCTCTTTGGATGTCAGGAATAACTTTTTCAGCAGCTTCTGAATTTATTTCAAAAGCAGTTGCTTGATTCCTATCATCTTGAGATTCAGAGAAAGGTTTTTCTTCAAAACTTTGTTGTTGATTTTGATCGCGTGGATAACGTTCACCACGATTTTGTCCGCCTTGACGACGATGCCGGTGATTTCGACGTCCACCGCGTTCATCACGTGGCTCCCCACGATCGGTTCGTTGATCGGAGCGTTGCTCAGGGCGTTGTTCGCCACGATCCTGCCGTGGTTCACCGCGTTCGTGCCGTGGTTCACCACGTTCGTGACGTGGTTCACCGCGTTCGTGACGTGGCTCACCGCGTTCACCTCGATCTGTGCGCTCACCACGCTCATGACTTCCTCTTTGTTGCTGACCACGACCTCTTCTGTGATGCTGATGTCCTCGGCTTGGTGGACGGTGCTCAGAAGGCGTTGCTGCGGTAGTGGTATATTGTGAGGTGGCACGACGCGGTGTATCCGAAGCTGTTGTACTGCCAAAAATGGCAGACCATACGCGCTTTATAAATCCACTATCACGTGATATCTGTAATGGCGCTGCGATAGGTGTGATCTTAATCGCTGGCTCATCAGTCTTTTCTTTTTGAGCAGGTGATGTCACATCTTCTATTTTGCGTTCAATAGGAGTGATTAGTTTGAAGCTAGGCACTTCTTCTTGATCCGTTGCATCATCCTCGCGTATGCGAACAACTTGATATTGAGGTGTAACCATATGGGGGTTTGGCAATAATATAATGCGGATCTGATGTCTTTCTTCAAGCGTTAATACGGCTTGGCGTTTTTCATTAAGTAGGTAAGCAGCCAGATCAACAGGAACTTGGACATTTACTTGACGCGTATTTTCTTTCATTGCTTCGTCTTCAATGATACGCATCAGTGCCAAGGCTAAAGATTGAATATTTCGAATAGTGCCTTGTCCTTCACAGCGAGGACAGGATACACCACTTGAATCGCCCAAAGAGGGACGTAAACGTTGGCGAGACATCTCAAGTAAACCAAATCGTGATATTCGCCCTAATTGAATACGAGCCCTATCTGCTGCTAACTCTTCTCTGAGATGATTTTCAACCATTCGTTGGTGTCTTGTTGAATTCATATCGATAAAATCGATAACAATTAACCCACCGATATCACGCAAGCGAAGTTGACGTGCAATTTCTTTTGCGGCAACAAGATTGGTTTGTAATGCCGTTTCTTCAATGTCACTACCTTCGGTAGCTCTTGCAGAGTTAATATCGATGGCAATCAGTGCTTCTGTTGGGTCGATAACAATGGAAGCCCCATTTTCAAGCGCTACTTCGCGCTTAAAGGCAGATTCAATTTGGCTTTCAATTTGGAAGCGGTTAAATAAGGGAATAGCGTCCTGATAACGTTTTACGCGATCTGCATAATCAGGTCGAACAACTTCGATATGCTTTTTAGCATGCTGATAGGCTTCTTCGGTATCAACTAAAATTTCGGCAATATCGGGTCGCAGATAATCGCGAAGTGCCCGAATAATAACATCGCTCTCTCGATGAATGAGAAAGGGAGCGGGTCGGTTTGATGCTTGTACAATGGCTTGCCACTGGCTAAGCAACACATCTAAGTCCCAGCTAAGTTCTTCAAGGTTACGTCCAACGCCTGCGGTACGAACAATAAGACCCATCCCTTCAGGCAATGGGAGCTGACTTAAGGCATCTTTTAGATCGTTACGTTCATCACCTTCAATGCGACGTGATATACCACCAGCTCGGGGATTATTTGGCATCAACACTAAGTAACAACCTGCTAAGCCTATGTAGGTTGTGAGCGCAGCGCCTTTATTGCCGCGTTCTTCCTTGTCGACTTGAACAATCAGTTCTTGGCCTGGACGAAGGGCATCTCTAATGTGGGGTCTGCCACCATCATGGCCATGGCTAAAATACTCTCTTGCGACTTCTTTGAGCGGTAAAAATCCATGGCGATCTGCACCATAGTCAATAAAAGCGGCTTCAAGGCTGGGTTCAACTCGAGTTACTCGACCTTTGTAAATACTTGCTTTTTTTTGTACTCGGCCAGTGCGTTCAATGTCGAGATCATATAGGCTTTGGCCATCCACAAGTGCGACACGTAGTTCTTCTTTCTGCGTAGCATTAATTAACATTCTTTTAGTCATAATATTCCGTGCATTTTATCTTTTGTTATATTTAGTTTTAGCGTATGGAGTCATTCTTATTACCAGCAAGGGGGGGCAAATAGGGAGATGATTATTTCACGAGCCTTGCTTGGTGAGCTCCTAGTGGCATAATGTTGCCAAGTAAGTCTTATAAATTCATTAAGCGCTTACAAGGTGCCATTTTACCAGTTTTTGACCAACCGAACTAGTTGATCTCTATAAGGAAAAAAAGCGGACAAAAAGAAGTGAGCAGTATATAATCTTCAGATGTTAGCCAGTCATCAGCCACTTACCAACGTCCAGCAATTTGTTGTGACCGATGCCCACGCAGGGCAACGTATCGATAACTTTTTATCGACTTTTCTTCGTGGCGTACCAAAAAGCCGAATTTACCGCATCATCAGAAAGGGTGAAGTTCGTGTCAATAAAGGACGCATTGGCGTTAGCTACAAGCTTTTGTTAGGAGATACTATACGTATCCCTCCCATACGTATGGCCTTGAAAACTGAGGGTAATTCACATCCTGGAAGCAGACTAGCTAAAACTCTAGATCAATCTATTCTCTACGAAGATGATCATTTTTTAATTATCAATAAACCTGCTGGCATGGCAGTGCACGGCGGTAGTGGTGTTTCATTAGGTTTAATTGAAGCTATCCGCGGCATGCGTCCTGGAGCACCCTTTTTAGAACTGGTGCATCGCCTAGATCGCGATACCTCTGGCTGTGTCATGATTGCTAAACGCCGGTCCATGTTGATTCACTTACATGACTGCCTCAAGAGTGGAAAAATATCAAAGCATTATTACGCATTGGTACACGGTCAATGGAAAGGGGGCAAAACAGTTGACGCCCCGTTACATAAATTTTTGCTAAAGTCTGGCGAAAGAATGGTTAAAGTTACCCCGGATGGCAAAGCTTCAAAAACGACATTTGAGCAACTTGAAACTTTTAATCAAGCGACTCTCTTACAAGCAACGCCCGTGACTGGCCGGACTCACCAAATTCGAGTACATTGCGCTTTTATGGGTAATCCTATTATTGGCGATCAAAAATATGGGGATCACGAAAGTGATAGTCAGGCCAAGATTCAGGGGCATGATCGACTTTATTTACATGCGCATCAGTTAGTTGTCAAATTGCCATATGAGCCGTTTCATTTAACAATCACATGTCCCATGCCAGAAGCTTTTGAAAAGTATTGTCAGGAATTAAGAACTTAAATACGAGGAACTGCTATGCAGGATCAAGTTAATCCTTCCCCAAATTGGGAACGTCAAGTTGTTGAAAAAGCACTCTTATCATCGGTTGAAGAGCACCGACGCTCAAGACGTTGGGGGATATTTTTCAAGCTGATTATTTTAGCTTATATCCTCGGTATGACAATATATTGGTTTCAAGGAAAACCTAAACAAGTTCTGAAAGAACATGTTGCCTTGATTGATATGATGGGAACCATTGGCCAAGGTCAAGAAGTTGAAGCCGATCATATAGCAACTAGCCTTCGTCATGCTTTTACAGAGCAAAAAGTGAAAGCTGTGATTTTGCGTATTAATTCACCAGGCGGTACACCAGTACAAAGTGCTTATATTTACGATGAATTAAAAAGATTAAGAAAGAAATATCCTGAAAAGAAAGTGTATGCGGTTGTCGTGGATATATGTGCTTCTGGCGCCTATTACGTAGCAGCCGGGGCTGATCAAATCTATGCAAACCCTTCAAGTATCGTTGGCTCCATTGGCGTTCTTCTACCAGGTTTTGGTTTTGTTGATGTGATGAAAAAAGTAGGCGTTGAACAAAGAGCGCTTGCTGCAGGTAAGAACAAAATGTTTATGGATCCGTTCTCTCCTGAAAATCCTGAGCAGATCCAATTTGCTCAAGGTCTTCTGGATAATGTGCACAAACATTTTATCAATGCGGTAAAAGAAGGTCGTGGCAGCCGATTAAAAGGCCCTGAAGATCAACTTTTTAGCGGATTATTCTGGTCTGGTGATAAAGCCTTAGAACTCGGTCTTATCGATGGTATTGGCAGCGCAGGATTTGTTGCCAGAGAAGTGATCGGTATTGATGACATTATCGATTACAGCACAACCCATAGCTTGCTTGACCGATTGGCTTCAAGAATGGGCGCCAGCATGACCAAGCAACTTTCCTCTGAATTGGGTTTAAATTCTCAAACCCTAAGATAGCTTGTTCACTTTGCCCTCTCCCTTTTGGGAGAGGGTGCCGCTTAAATTACCTCAATCCCCACTTTACTCAACATATCGCACAGCATGATTAGTGGTAACCCAATAATTGCTGTGGGATCTTCACTTTCAAAACGTTCTAATAAGGCTGAACCCAAGGTCTCAGATTTGAAACTTCCTGCACTGTGATAGGGTTTTTCTTTATGCAGATAATTTTCAATCATTTGCGCAGATAGTTTGCGAAAGGTAACTGTAGTGGTTGCCATACGTATGTCTTCATGCTTTAAAAAAGGCGCACTGACACAAACACCGGTGTAGAAGATAACTTGTTGACCACTCATTTCAGAGAGCTGTTTGATCGCATTTTCGTGGGTCAGTGGTTTTCCTAGAATGGTATTGCCAAGCGCTGCTACCTCGTCAGAGCCAATGCAAACACTCCCAGGATGTTTAATGGCACAAGCTTGCGCTTTTTCTTTGGAAAGCCGCAAAACCATTTCTGGAATAGGTTCACCAGGATGGGGCGTTTCATCGATATCAGATGAAAAGGTGGTGAAGGGGATTTTTAGCCGGGATAACAATTCATGGCGATAGATTGAGCTGGAGGCAAGAATTACTGGGTGCATTTTAGTTACAAAGTTAAATATTTTTAAGAGTGGTATTCATCATATCAACATTTCTTACTTTGACTCTACTTCGTACAAAAGATATTATTGCCGCCTTATGTTAATTAATGAACTGCCAAAAATTATAAATCCTGAAGAACTATGCCGAAAAGCACCCCCGGGTGGTAATAAGCTTTCTGGCAAACTTTCTTTGGGTGAAATTCCGCATTTGCCTAAAGAGTTAAAAGCGCAACATGATACACCTGTAACCATGTCGCTTGTTTTCTCAACCGATGAAGGGGGCTTATGTTGTATTGAAGGTGAATTATCCACGGATTTACAGGTAATTTGCCAACGTTGTTTACAACCTATGACATATCCAATAAGAGCTTCAATACTTGTGAGTCCGGTAACTAACGACGAGCAGGCTGAGTTGCTACCCGAACGTTTTGAACCATTATTAGCACCTCAGGGTGAAATTACTCTTGCAGAATGGATTGCAGAGGAGCTACACCTTGCGTTACCCTTGGCACCTCTGCATGAACCACCATGCATGAGCTATGGCCCAAAGGATGAATCGGTAGAATCTGGATCAAGTTCTTCCGAGAACCCTTTCGCCAAATTAAAAAAAATTAAATGATCCAAAATTAAATATTTAGTTAACTTAGATAAACGGTGAAATCAAATGGCAGTAGGACAAGCACGAACAACACGTTCAAGACGTAATCAAAGACGTTCCCATGACAAGGTAAGTAAGCCTACATTGTCTATCGATCAAGAAACCGGCGAAACTCATCGTCGTCATCACATCACTGCGGATGGTTACTACCGTGGTCGTCAAGTGATTGCATCAGCTGTTGTGGATACTGACGAAGAGTAAACCATTTGAATAATTTCAGCATCGCGCTAGATGCGATGGGGGGCGATCATGGCCCAAGTGTTGTAGTTCCTGCAGCCTTGGATGCATTATCTGAGTACCCCCATCTTAATCTTATTTTAGTTGGCGACGCCCAAATACTTGCTGAACAGCTGAAAGCCCATTCGCATTCATTTGATGAAAAGCGTTTGCGAGTACATCATGCTTCTGAACGAGTTGAGATGGACGAATCGCCAGCTTCTGCTTTGCGTTTGAAAAAAGATTCCTCAATGCGTGTTGCTATCAATCTTGTGAAATCAGGAGAAGCTGCGGCTTGTGTGAGCGCAGGCAACACTGGTGCACTGATGGCAATTGCACGTTTTGTTTTGAAAACCCTTCCGGGTATCGATCGTCCTGCCATTGTTTATTCCATTCCGGTCAATGCCGATCAAGCTAAAATGGGCCGCATGCGAATGCTTGATTTAGGGGCAAATGTAGATTGCCAAGGTGAACATTTATTCCAATTCGCCGTAATGGGTTCAGTCTTAGCTGGTGCATCCGATAATATTTTGCGCCCAAAGGTTGGGCTACTTAATATTGGCTCTGAGGCTATCAAAGGAAGTGAAGCTGTTAAACAAGCAGCTCAAATGCTAAGTGAAACAGAAATTATCAATTACATCGGTTTTGTCGAAGGGAATGATATGTACCAAGGCAAAGCAGATGTTGTTGTTTGCGATGGTTTTGTCGGCAATGTGGCATTAAAGTCTAGTGAAGGCGTTGCCAAAATGTTAGTTGATTATATCCGTCGTGAGTTTACTCGAAATTGGTATACCAAATTTATTGCCTTACTCGCAATGCCGATTTTACGGACTATTCGTACCCGTTTTGATCCCAGTCGCTACAATGGCGCGAGCTTGTTAGGCCTAAATGGTATTGTTATTAAGAGCCATGGCAATGCAAAAAGATTTAGTTTTAAACAAGCAATCATCGAAGCGCTAGTTGAAGCTGAAAATAATATCCCAGAAAAGATACGATCAGAAGTTGAGTTATATTTGGGTGAGCGTAAACCTGCATGAAGTATTCAAAAATTATTGGTACGGGAGGGTACTTACCTCCTACTATTTTTACAAATGCAGATTGGGAAAAACGCGTTGCTACATCTGATGAATGGATAGTTGATCGTACCGGTATTCGTTCGCGTCATATTGCGGGTGCTGATGAAACCGCTTCTAGCATGGCAACCATCGCAGCAAGAGCGGCATTAGAGCAATGTGGCATGGCTGCAAAAGATATTCAAATGGTTATTGTTGCCACCGGTTCTCCAGACAAGATATTCCCCGCCACAGCATGTTTAGTACAAAAAAATTTGCAGATCCCTGTTTGTATTGCTTTTGATATTCAAGCAGCTTGTTCAGGTTTTATATATGCCTTAAGCGTTGCAGATCAATATATCAAAACGGGTGCTATCAAAAATGCTTTGGTTATTGGCTCTGAATTAATGAGTCGATTAATCGATTGGTCAGATCGTAATACTTGTGTGTTATTTGGTGACGGTGCTGGTGCGGTAGTTTTAGAAGCAAGCGATACGCCGGGTATTATGTCTACCCATCTTTATGCAGATGGTAATTACGATGAAATTTTATATGTAGATAATATGCAGCTGGCCGACCATGTCGATGTGATCCCCAGTATTAATAAAGTTGAAAACTACAATACACCGTTAGATAAAATGCAACCCTTCATTCAAATGCAGGGTCAAAAAGTATTTAAAATTGCGGTAGCTAAACTTGGCGCATTGATGAAAGATATTCAACAACTTCATCAGCTAACCCCAGATCAAATTGATTGGTTAGTTCCTCACCAAGCAAACATTCGTATTATAAAAGCAACAGCAGATAAATTGGGTTTACCCATGGAAAAAGTTATTTGTACTGTTGATACTCATAGTAATACCTCAAGTGCTTCCATTCCTTTAGCCTTAGACGTTGCTGTACGCGATGGCCGTATTAAAAAGGGTCAAACATTATTGTTTGAAGCCATCGGTGGTGGGTTAACGTGGGGCTCAGCTCTCGTAAAGTTTTAGGTGATCCATGGCTAAACAAAATCAAACATTAGCATTTGTCTTTCCTGGACAAGGTTCTCAACAAGTTGGGATGCTAAAAGATATTGCTGAAAAATACCCCATCATAAAAGACACTTTTTCTATAGCGAGCAAAGCACTAGGAAAGGATTTATGGGAATTAGCGCAATTTGGGCCAGAAGAAAGTTTAAATGAGACCGTTAACACACAACCTGCGCTATTAACCGCAGGTGTGGCCTTGTGGCGTTTATGGCAAACCCAAGGTGGCCCCGCACCAAAAATGTTAGCAGGCCATAGTTTAGGCGAATATACCGCACTGGTATGTGCCAATGCTTTAGAGTTATCTGATGCTGTAAAATTGGTTGCTTTGCGTGGCAAGTTGATGCAAGAAGCAGTGCCGCATGGATTGGGCGCAATGGCTGCCATCATCGGCTTAGATGACAAAATTTTAATACAAGTTTGTGAAAGTGCATCAAAAGCTTCTGAAAATGAAATTGTATCTGCTGCAAATTTTAATGCGATTGGTCAAACAGTCATCGCAGGTTATGCTCCTGCGGTAGAACGTGCTGCTGCTTTAGCAAAAGCACAAGGTGCTAAAAGAGTGGTGATGCTTCCTGTGAGTGTTCCTTCGCATTGTGATTTAATGAAACCGGCAGCCTTAGGGTTAGCTAAACAATTAGCCGATACCAAAATTTCTGCGCCAAGCATTCCCATTATTCAAAACGTTGATGTAGATAACCACCAACATCCAGATGATATTCGCGAATGCCTTGTGCAGCAGTTATACATGCCTGTTCGATGGGTTGAAACAATACAACGTCTATCCAAAGAGGGTATTCAAATAGCCGTAGAGTGTGGACCTAGTAAAGTATTATCAGGATTGATAAAACGCATTGATCCGGCACTAAAGACCATGGGCATTGAAGCACCATCAGAACTTGAATTAGCGTTAACTCAATTAGGGTAATCATATGCAATTATCATCACTCGAAGGCAAAGTAGCATTAGTGACGGGCGCAAGTCGTGGGATTGGACAAGCAATTGCTCTGACGTTAGGACAGATGGGCGCAACGGTTGTTGGTACGGCCACATCAGAAAATGGCGCAAATAATATTTCTACTTACTTAGAACAAAATGGTTTAAAAGGATTTGGTATGGCGTTAGATATAGCGAATGCCGAATCCATTTCATCTTGCCTTAAAGCCATTGAAGAAAAAGTGGGGGCGCCACTTATTTTAGTGAATAATGCCGGCGTTACGCGAGATAATTTAGTTTTACGAATGAAAGATGAAGAATGGGATACCATTATTCAAACTAATCTCACGGGAGTCTTTCGATTATCCAAAGCTTGCTTGCGAGCGATGGTTAAAGCGAAGTGGGGAAGAATTATTTCTGTTAGCTCAGTTGTTGGTGTCACTGGAAATCCTGGACAAGCCAATTACAGTGCAGCCAAAGCAGGTGTGATAGCCTTTTCAAAATCCTTGGCAAAAGAAATTGCATCTCGCGGGATTACTGTTAATGTAGTGGCACCTGGCTTTATTGATACGGATATGACACGCGTTTTGCCAGAGGGTCAAAAGGAAGCCTTGCTAACCAGCATACCGATGGGGCAAATGGGGCGACCTGAAGACATTGCTGCAAGCGTAGGGTTT
>CAYXVT010000016.1:0-2251 GCA_964468105.1 Uncultured Candidatus Berkiella sp.
AAATTGAGAAAATGAGTTTAAGTATTACGGACCCTGAAGCTAAGAAGGATTTTTTAGACCGTTCGGGCCTTTTAATAGTTGAATTAGTAAAAGCTGATCCACTTCGATATAGAGAGTTAATTGATTATTTATTAGCCCCTCAAAAGGATCAGGCAGCATTAGCTGAAAAAAGTTCATTGTTGCAAGCATTTGAAAAAATGTTATCTCCTGAATCAAACCAGTCCTGGAGCACTGAGTTTCGTTCTAGACTTAAAGATGTCGCACAAGATTCAAGAGATCTAGATGTAAGCCGTCAGTCACTAACTGAGGCAACAATGAAATCAGGTACAGCGGAGTTTACATTTAGCGAAAATGAAGTTGAAGCTGTTGCTACAGATATGAAAAATCGTCATCTGGCTATGTTGATGAATATAACCCCAAGTGAATTACATAATAAAGGTTGGGAGAAAAATAAAGCCCCGGGTTTAGCGGCATTGTCTGCTGAAATGACAAATATTGCAGCAATGGTTAGTGAAGATATTTTATTGGTTAGCAATGTTGACGATCAAAAAAAGCGTTATGGATTTTATGTTGAATTGCTTGATAAATGTGTTGCAAATCATGATTATATTGCTGCACAAGCAATTCTTGCAAGTCTAAATGGCGCAAATATCAATAGATTACTTCATCTTAAGGAAGATGTTAAAGTTAGAGAGATGCTAGATAAAAATGCTCAAATACTGTCGCCAACTAAAAGTTTTTCTACTTTGCGAGCAGCATATGAGTCTACTCCTGATCCGATTGTACCTTTCACGACGCTAGTTACTCAAGATTTAACTTTTATTGATGATGGGAATCCAAATGAGGATAAGGGGAATTTAAATTTTGAAAAATTGGAAATGATTGCGAAGGAAATTGGGAAAATTCAAAACGCTCAAGGTAGAGCAAGAAAATATTTTGAAGATGGTCAATCAAATAAAATAGATTTTACACCAAAAACACAATTCGCAACACGTGTTAACGGTTATCATTTAGCGGATTTGGAACTCTATGATAGATCTTTAGAAATATTTGATAGGGATAAAAAGCTACCGTTCGTTAAAGAACACATCAGAGGGCCAGCTAAAGTTGTTCTTGATTCAAGAATGAATAGTTATATTTTACCTTATATGGCGGCTAAGAACACAGAGCTTGAAGAAAAAAATATGGAATATATATCAGCTAAAAGTTCTGAACAGATAGAAGACAAAGATCTAACATCTTCTAAAATGGCTGAAGCTGTTAATAGACTTAATAGTGTTAATGAAAGAATTCAAAAAGATTTAAAAAGTGAAGATCCTATTACAGCTGCTGCGGCTGAGAAAGCTAGGGATGAACTTGTAAAGGTTGAAAGAATCTCAGAGCTTCAAGATGGACTTGTGAATATTTTACTAGAAAAGAGTGATCAATTAAAAACACTCAGTCTTGATGAAGTAAAAGATATGAAAGCAAAAGTTAATGCTTTAATAAATGAAATTAAGGAAGTCAAAAAGGATATAGGTCCTGAAGGGAGTAAATATGCATCGCAAGTAATTTCAACTTTTGATAATTTTATTAAAGAAATTGATAAAGCAATTACTCCAGAGTTTCAAGTTGAGCAATTAATAGATAAATATCATTCAATATTACTTAAGGGTGTTTTGAGTCCACAAGATAAGACAGATCTTAATATAATTAGACGACAAATTGATTCTTATGCTGAAAATAATGCCAAATTAAAAGAATATGTTACCTCCACATTAGACTCGTCTTTATCAAAGGCTACCGTAGTTGTTAATTTGATGTCTCAATTAAAGCCATTTTCAAAAGTTACAGCAGAAACACTCGAAAATATGTCAAGGAATGACTTGAGAAACTTGAAATCACTTGTTGAGTCATTGAATTCATTTGAAAAGGATAAAAATCCTCTAGTGGTTGCTTTTGTTAAGAAAGCTAAAAGTGCTATTGGCGATTCATTCTTTGAAAATATTTCCAATGTTAGGGTGGAAAGAGGAGTGGATAGAAAAAGAGAGGATGTTATAAAGAATATTGTGAAATTAGTTGAAGCTGAACGTAGTGAAATTGAGGGTAGGTCAAAAAATTATAAAGTTAAAAAGGATGAAGCAGAGGCGAAATTAAAAGAACTTGAAGATAAGCAAACCCAATTGGATGCAATGACGCCCGTTCAAAGAGTTATGCAAAGATCAACTTTTAATGCACTCGCAAGTGAAGTTAAAGGTTTAAGGGAACAACA
>CAYXVT010000016.1:2261-25471 GCA_964468105.1 Uncultured Candidatus Berkiella sp.
TAAGCTTGAGCAAACTGTCAATGATTTAACAAAGCAAATCAACGTTTTAGATAAATGTGCTAAATCTCTTAATTATAATATAAAGGATTTAGAGAGTAACAATACCCCTTTTCATATCGTAATGGGACATTTTGAATCACCCGTTATGAAAAATACATTAAGTGCTGAGTTCAAGACTAACTTAGAAAAATATAAAAATCAAATTCAAGGGTTAGAACAAGGAGGTTATAATGAAATGTCTGAATTTTTAGCTCAAATGCAAAGTATGCAAGAGATGCTAATGCAAAGTTGGGACCCGAGCAGTGATTTCGCTAAATGGGTCGGTGGCTGGGAAGGGGCACAAAACTTAGTATCCTTTTCAGAAAAACTTGTTAAAGAACTTCAAAAGTTTGAAGCTTTAGATAAAGCTGATGTTAAAGCTAACCTTTCCGTCCCATCTCGATTGGAAAGATTTAAAGCTGCTCTTGGATCTTTAGATAAATCTGATGGACCTTTGCGTCAGTTATTGATGTCGGAGGATGGTAGTTTTAAGGCATTATACGAATTGTATCAGGATAATATGATTTTGCTAAGGGATGCTAATGTTGCATTCCATAAAGCCCTTGGTAAAACCCCCAAATCTGCAGATGTAAATTATAGCATTGTTCCTCCACCTAAAGCCGGAAAGATGGATACCGGAAGTGAGAGGCCAGGAGCTAAACATTCATTTACAGCGGAACGTCCTGGTCGAAATATCAAATTACCTCCTACTAAGCAATTTATTGCTGACGTAAATGAATATGTGGCATTAGCGCAAAAGCATAATTTTATTGTATCACCAGTTGTAAGCCCACTTGATAAAAAAGCACAACTTATAAGGGATTATATTGCTTATTTTAATAATGAATTAAAATTAATAGATAATTTCTCTTCTGAACAAGAAAAAGGAAATGCTAAATTAAAACAGGAAGTGCTTGCTCCTGTTTTTGAAGCATTTTCAAAAGCAGATGAACGAGCTAAGAAAATACAATCAGAAGCTCGTCAGCAAGAAACACAATTAGAACAGCAGCCTAAAAAAGGATTGTTAGGTCGGCTTGCGGATGCAACGTTTTTTAGTAGAAGAATTGCAGGTGATGCTCTAAGAAATGAAGTTGAACGAGATAGACAGCGTAATACTTTTGTTGAGGAGATAAGACAGCTTAGTGCTAAAACAACACAAGCTCAAACTCAAGCTCAAGCTCAAGCTCAAACTCAAACTCAAGTTCAACCACAAGTTCAACCACAACCACAACCACAAGCACAAGCACAACCACAACCACAACCACAAACACAAACACAAACACAAACACAAACACAAACAACTCCTCCTGTTGTAGAAATTCCAGAGGATATTCGAATAGCAACTATCATGGGATTTTTAAATAGAGCCCCTAAAGACGCACCAAGATATTTAGCCAATGCAGATATTAAATATATTAAAGATTTTCTTAATGGTTTAAAATCTTATAGTAGCAATAGTGATCCTGAGATTAGTAAATTAGCTATTCAAAGATTTAATGAAATTTACCCGTTAGCACAAACAAAGTGGGGAAATAATATAGGAGTCGAACCGCTTGAAAAATCACTATCTTCAGTTGAAGTATCAGCTCCGACAACGGCAGTTACCTCAACAGTTACGCAGCCTGTTCAAGCTACCGCTGTAACAGAAGAAAAAGATGAAAAATTATCCAGTATTGACGAGGTATGGGCTTTAATTGAAGAGCAAAAAGCGAAAGTGGCAGCTAACAACGATAGTGTTCAACCTCAATCCGATCCTAATCCATTACATATAACGCCACCGGCACCTATTTTGTTACATAGATTAACTACAGCATCATCAACGCCATTACATTCTCCAACAACTAATCCACTTGCCGTTACATCAGCTACAGTTACCCCTGATCTCAATGCTGCTTATCAAGAATTTAAAAAAGCGCTTGAGCCTTTAAAAGCAGAATTGGCTGAGCAATATAACCGACGCACTGGCTTTGTTAATGGTGAGACTGAGGTAGATAACGCATTTAAATATGTATTAGACAGTCTTGATCCGAATAATGCCGTATTAAACGCTGATAGTATAAAACGTGCGAAAGAGTCTGTTGCGACTGATTTGAAAAAGCCTTTAATAGAAGGGGGTGACTGTTGGGCTAAGATTGAGCAAGAATTTCAAAAATTAGAAGAAGCTTGTCCAAAAGCGCATGCTCGTCAAAAAATGTAGATAAGCCACATTGTTAGCGATTAACGACTTTCGTTTTAGCTAGTCTATCATGCAAACTTTGTTTATTTTTATCAAATAAACACCAAATCAAACCGATGGCTCCCAAGCCTATACTTGGAATAGCGAGGGTATATCTTAGAAATGCTGTCGTCCAACTTATGTTTATACCATTATCATCTACTAGCTTAATTTTCCAAGCCAGCATGCCTAGCGTTTGCCCGCCGCGGGTCCAGAACCATCCTAAGAATAAGCCGGTGCTAATAAACAAATAGGTTAAAAAAAAGTATTGGTAGGGAAGTAGGGATTGGCCTTTATTAATGACTAAAGCAATGGTGGTTGCTAGCAGTAAAAAGGAAAATACAATAAAAAGGTCATAGACCATGGCTGCCAGGCGGCGATATAAGGGGGCGGGCAAACCAATTAAGCCAGCTTCTGAACTTTTTCTTTTAAACATAATGATCTTAACGGGGCAGATGAAATCAAACTGGATTCTATCTATATTGGTATACTGTGACAATCCTGCTTCGCCAAGGCTACGCAGGACAAGTAAGCATCAGGACGTAGGAAGGCCGGAATAATATAGAAGGGAGTCTATAATGGTACCTCATCAACGTAAATTAGCCGTTATTGGCCTAGGCTATGTCGGACTTCCCGTTGCCGTGGCTTTTGGCTTAAAAGGGCATGTCATTGGCTATGATATTAATCCTAAACGGATTGCCGATCTCAAAAAGGGACTAGATGTCACTCAAGAAGTCACCAGCGAAACCTTGGGTCAAGCGGATATTCTCTTCACTGCCGATAAAGCTCAACTTGAACAGGCAGACTTTTTCATTGTGACGGTGCCCACGCCATCAGATGGCGCCCACAAACCAGATTTAAGTTTCCTCTATAAAGCCTGTGAGATCATCGGCCCATTCTTAAAGAGTAATGATATCGTTGTTTTTGAATCAACGGTCTATCCTGGGGCCACCCAAGAAGAATGTATTCCTGTTTTAGAAAGGTTTTCACAATTAAAGGCCGGTGTTGATTTCTCAGTTGGTTATCCACCAGAAAGAATCAATCCCGGTGATAAAGTACATACTATCTCGCAAGTGGTAAAAGTGATATCAGCTTTAGATCCAGAAACACTTGATATAATTGCAGAAGTTTATAGCACAGTGGTAACGGCTGGGGTTTATCGGGCACCGAATATTAAAGTCGCCGAAGCAGCTAAAGTGATTGAAAACACCCAGCGTGATTTGAACATCGCACTAATGAATGAATTAGCAATTATCTGTGAACGCATGAACATTGATACTCACGATGTGATTAATGCCGCTAAAACCAAATGGAACTTTTTACCTTTTCAACCAGGTTTGGTCGGGGGGCATTGTATTGGCATTGATCCCTATTATTTAACCTATAAAGCAAAACAATTGGGTTATCGCCCAGAAGTGATTTTAGCCGGTAGGCGTATTAATGATGGTATGGGCAAATACATTGCCGATCAAACCGTTAAACAGCTGATCCATCTTGGGACTCAAGTTAAAGGGGCTAAAGTTGCTATTTTAGGGCTGACCTTTAAAGAAAATTGCCGTGATCTGCGTAATTCCAAAGTGATGGATGTTATTAATGAATTAGAATCCTTTGGTATTGAGTTATGTGTTCATGATCCAATAGCCGATAAAGATGAAGCCCTCAAAGAATATGATATCGAACTTGTTGACTGGGACGACATTATCGATGTTGATGCGATTGTGTTATGCGTTGCGCATGATCATTATCGTGAAATGTCTGCCGAAGAATTTGCTGAGAAATTTGATGCCAACCGACTGATGATTGATGTGAAGGCGGTGTTAGATAAAGAGGCATTTACCAGCGTCGATATTAAGGTCTGGAGGCTCTAAATTTGCGATCTAAAGTAGGGTGGGCAAAACGTAGTGTGCCCACCAGATAGATGAAAATGGTGGGCACGCTTCGCTTTGTCCACCCTACCAATACATGACAGAACAAAACGATTATATAACCGCAATTTCAATAAAATTCTGACTATACTCCAATTATCCCTATCACCAAAGACATGATAATCATGTCTTTTTGAGGGTATATATTTCCACGTTGACATGCACAAGTATCAATACGCGTTCTTTAACATTCGAGGTGCTCTATGGAAAAATTCATGGAATTAGATGATAACGAAAGCCATGAAACTAAAGCACGGTTAAATGCGCTTTTGGGGACGTTTGTTACAGAGCAAGGCGAACAAAACTATTTTGAAGCTTTCAACCAAGCAGTGAATACAATTAATCAATTATTAGAGCAGCCAAAAAGCGAAGTCGAAAAAAATCAAAAGTCTTATCAGTTGCAGGAGGAATACAATAATGCACTTGAGGTGGCAAAAGCAAGATGGACAAACGGTGAAAAAGAATTTGGATTAGTAACAAGTGTTGCTAAAGAATTAAGTGCTCGGAAGAAGTTATATGAACAAGGTCTTGAGGATTTAATCACTTTTGAAAAAAAAGTAGATATCATTGATAGCTTTTCAACCTATGAAGACCCCAATAGTACAGCCAAAGAAGACTCTCCATGGTCAAGATTGCACAAGATAGCTTGTGACATTGATAAAAATGAGCGTGAAGCAAAAAAATGGACAAAAGATAAAGAAATACCTGAAACCAATACACGAGAGAGTAAATTAAAACAATGTCGTTTAAGTTGGCAATCACAAGGTATTCTTGCAAAATGCAATATGCAAGACCTTTTAAATATAGAAAAAGAATTTGATAATATTCAAGCTTTTATAGATTACATTGAAAAAGCGGTTCCGCAAAGTTCAACCAATAGAATAGATAGAAACATTAGGGTTTCGCTCTCTATCAACAAGCGAATACTAAATCGATATCGTGAAAAATGCGAATCGACTTATCATTGGAAGCTGCAAGCAGCATCATTTGCGGGGAATTTGCGTTGTGATGATAGTTTATTAGCCTTAACCAAGGCGCTTAAACTATCTGTTTTTGACAATGTTGGACTATTTGATTTAGAAAGCATCTCTGATTTATTAGAAGTACCAAAAGGAACTATCTCATTTTCAATGAATTTCAAACAATTTGGTACGTTATTGAAAAGATTCCAGTCATCAAGTAAGGCTGAAGCGCTAAAAAAGTGGTTAATGTCAAGATGGGCGACAAATCCTGATAATGAAAACTTGATTAAAGTAACTGCTATTAATGGTTATCTGATTCCGACATGTGTTGTTTCTTTGGTCCCCTCGACTCGAGGATATACGCCAGGTAGCTGGATCCGCTATTGGTTTTTTAGAACCAATGAGATTATGACAGGTGTTTGGCGTTGGTTAAGAAATAAATTAGTTGGGCACTATCAGGAAACAGCAACTTTAGTCAATGAGTCTTATCGTCAAATAAGTAATTTTGAGATTCTCATTAAGGCAAATAGAAATCTAGGGAATACGCTGAATTTAAATTACATTTCAGAATCGTCAGCCTTTTTAGCAGGATTAGAGCTGCCAAATATTTTAAATGATGAAATGAAACGCGGAGAAGCGCTTAGACCCTCCTGGACGATGGGAGTTCTTTTGAAATGGGTTCCACTTTTTAATAGAGCGCGTTCATACAATTTTTTTGCGCTTTGGCGAAACGAATTAACGGTTGCCAAACAAGCTATTCATGATAAATGTCAAAATATTGCAAAATACTTAGTTGATGATTTTGAATCATTGTTGGCAAATAGTATATCCCAAAAATCCTTTTTATTTCCTCAAGGTTTGATGGCTGATCTTGAATGTTTTGTTAAAACCTATGGTACGACTGATGATTTCTCAAGATTTAAAGAGATATCTGATCCCATAACCATTTTACAAAAATTTGATTTTCTTAATCCCCCAGTTGAGAAAGATAATCATCGTACGCTTAATTCCGATGCTATTTTTGCATTTTTACGTTTTGCTGAAAAATATTGGACTCAAGAACAAGTCACAGCAGTAAAAGCCATTGTTGATATTATTTTGCGAAATAAAATACCAAAAAATGTGTCTGAAGACGAACAGCTTAAGAAATCCATCATCTGTTTATTAAAAGACAAAGATAAAAGCGATATATTTAAAAAACTAATGGAAAAGATAGCTATTAAATATCTCTTCACGACAGGAGATGATAATAATGATGATGCCTATCATTTTTTAGAAAGATTTGCACCGTCGGCCTTTGAAACTTGGAAAGCAAAAAGAATCGAGGATATCGAAGACAAGTTTATTTTATTAAACAATATTCTCAGCACAAGAGTGAAGCGCGAAATGGATTTGTCGGGAGAAGATATTTATGAAGCAGGCAGCACCCAATTAAAATATAAGAACTTTGCTCTTTACCTTAATGATATTATTAACGCAGATAAAATGAATGGTACTCATTATAAAAAGCTGTTAACTCGACAAGCGGAAAAGTATGTCCGCGCTTATAAAGGTGAAAATGCCCGATATGCTGATTTTCTACTAAAATTATGTAATGAAGGCAATATTGATTTACTGAAAGAATATGTCAAAAAGCGTTTTACTAATCTGTTTGAGTTAAGTAAGTCAAAAGAAGCAATATCAACCACACCCCAGGAATATCAATTTTATGCCCAATTCTCAAAATACCCTGATTTAATAGCTGTTGTTCAAAACGTTATTAATGAGAAATATCAGGGGCAAGAGGCCGAACTTGCTGAGGAAATGCTGTCATTTAACCATCCAGAAATAACAGCGCTATACTTTGGTAAGCATGTTGAGTATTTAGTCGTTAATGAACAATGGCAAAAGTTAGTGAGGGATAAAGATTTATATAAAGATTTTTTTAATAATCCTTCCTTTGTTAAATATCTCGATAACGTTTTTACGCAATATTTTGAAAGGTTAATAAAAAATGAAGAATGGGGTAAGCTTGAATCTTCAGATTTATCAAATGTGGTAGAGCAATTTGGAAACTTACAAAACAAAGAAACTTATCGATTGCTCAGAATAAAAAGGCTTTTAAAAAAGAACGATACCGACTCGACAAAAGCGTATTTAAGTGAAGTAAAGCCATTTTTGAGTGGAACCTTAGAAACAACTTTAATTACATTGCCAAAAGCGAAAGCACTTCTTCTTGAAGCCTATGCCGAACACTTGAAAGAATGTCAAAGCAAAAAAAAATGGGAAGGACATTTCCAATATTTTCTTGAGTTTTTTCTTCCCAGTGAAAATAAGCAATTATTATATGATATCAGGTTGCTATGGCTAGAAAATTACCTCTGTCAGCCTGAGAAGTTTGCAGATGCTGATGTGCTTGAAAGATCATTTCTTGAAGCGAAAGTTCATTCTGATAATAAAGAAGTTCCAAATGATGAAACAAATATTGCTTCGTTCTATGGTAATGAAAATTTGCCTTATGTGAGATCATTATTAATGAACATGCTTGACACAGTAAATGATCAATTAGATGATGAACATGTGAGGTTGATTAAGTACTATTTGCGTGACAATGCTTTTAATTTGGAGAAATCATGGCCGTTGTTTAACAAAAAATTTGAGATGTATCAAAAGGGAATGAAGATTGCTTATTGTTTAAAATTTGGTTCTTTTTTTGATGCGGTTAAGTTACTTGAAGATTTTGAATATCAGGTGTCAGGCCTTGAAACCTTAAATCAGGAGTCGCCAGATTTTATTCGAGAACAAGTTATTGCTTATAACAAACAAATAACTATAAAATTGATGGTTATTTTTTATGATTGCCTTAAAGAGACAATTATTAATCCTCGACTAATAGAAAAAATTGACACGACAGAGTTTAAGGAATATACGAAGACCTTGGTTGAAAAGCAAAATTCAATGGTTGGGATTATCGATCAGAGTAATTTATCGTCGCAGGTCAAAGAAATAGTCAAAAATCTTGCTGTAAATGCGAATATGACTTCATCGAAGCTGTGCCAGTTTATATCAAATTTAAATTTTGGTAAGCTCCATTTGATTGATTTTGATGAAAAGGATATTGAACAATACAATGTCATATTATCAAAAGCAGCTCAAGAAGCTGTTGTACATCGTGTTCAGACGATTAAAGAATATTTATCTGAAGATGATCCTTTAACATCTGCGTTAGAAGCCTTTTCACTTTTGCTTGTTGATAATTACAAAAGTCAGAAACTAAAAGAAAAAGACTTGGAAATATTGCGTCGTTTTGGTGCCATTCAGAGAAATTATCCAGAGATGGCTAATCAAATGGCAGATAAGCTTATTGCTTCATTGCTGTCATCTGAAGAGCTTACTTCTTACAATATTTTCAAAGATCCAAATGGATCGTCTCAAAATGCCTTTATCAATCATATCTCTGGCGCAAGTAAAAATAAATTGATCACTAGTCTTAAATCAAGAATTGAAGAATTGATGATAACTGATATTAAATCTTCAATTTCAAAGCAAAGGACAGAATGGCTATGTCATGGTAAATTATTTGAATGGTTAATAGTGGATTGGTCTAGTCAAAGTACAATGCTACGTATGACTGTTAATCAATGGGCTAAAGAGAGTTTAATCGAAGCAACAAGTGCTATTCAAACGTTGTTGGATAAATTTGATAATATTATTTTAAAAAAAAATAGTTTAAGTGTTAAGCCTGATGCCGGTGAATATCACCCTGATCCGCAAGCAGTCGCTTTGCAACAAAACTTACTTCAAAAGGCATTGTTTGTCAGATCATTTGGTGACGATGAACAAAAGAAAGTGCTTGATAAAATGCTTGCAGAAATCGCGAAACGTCAAAGACGATCGATGATGAGCGGTTTGAGTGGCCCCTTTGCTGAACATTGTCTTGATTTTACTGAAAAATTACTTAATTTAGCTGGTTCTGAACAACAACGAAAAGAATGTATTCGTTTAATAAAAACTTGGAATCGTTACCACTCAGGGAGCTTAAAGGAAGTGCGTAGTCTTGCCATTGAAGAGTCTATCCCAAAATATATTGCTGAAATTGATAATTCAATTTATCAGTATTTTATAAAAAAACATAATTTGTCAGATGAATTTACACAATTGATGCGATCTAAACTTGAAGGGATAAACTTAAAAGATGAGTTTATTGAGCCGAGTCAATTATTAAAAGCATATCCCATTGCATCGTTTCTACAGTTGTTAACTGAGCATGCAAGAACAAGAACGCATGGTTTTTTTTATTCCAAACCCTCTGAAAATGATGCTCAGAAGTTGTTTGTTGCTTTTGCAATTGCTGTACAGGCACATCAGCTGGCCACTATATGGCAAAAATCAAAGGGTAATCCTCAACAAGGTTCTATGATTTTTAAACCAGAAGATATCAGTCGACCATTGAGTTTATTGGTGAATAATTTAAGTAAAAGATTTGATATTGGAAGAGGAGAGTTTAATCGCAGTATTACCCAAGCTATTTTAAAGGATTCTGATTTTTTTGCTTCGTGGTCGGTATCTGTATCAATACAAGAAACTATCAATCCATTAGAAAGAGACAAAAAAGCGGCCGTGATTAAGTAAGAGATGGTGCCGGAGGAGAGAATCGAACTCACACGATGTTACCATCACCAGATTTTGAGTCTGGCGCGTCTGCCAGTTCCGCCACTCCGGCGTAGACGGGGCAATTTACACAAATTCAATAATGGCGTCAATGGGGCATCGATCTGATGTAGGGACGGCACAGAGGCCTTCCCCTACACAAAACATGTCAACTGACAAACATAATTTAAATGTTTTGACCGCTGATAACAAACAGAATTTGCGTTTAAATCCCTGCCAAGGTAGATTGCTAGGCCAACTGTGTATTCTATATATATCTAAAAGTTATCTAGCTTTGTTAATTTCATGGGTGTTTTAATGAAAAAGTTATCTTATGCAATTTTACTACTCGCTATCTCAAGTCCAGCCTTTGCTGATGCCGCCGCCGCTGCAGGACCAGGGATGATTGGCAATGTCGTGATGGTCGGTGGTTTTCTCTTTATTTTTTATTTTATGCTGATTAGACCACAATCTAAGCGTGCCAAAGAGCACCAACAATTAATTACTAGCATTGCAAAAGATGATGAAGTGGTAACAACCGGTGGTTTATTAGGCCGAGTGCTTAGAGTTTCGGAGCAATTTATTGTTATTGCGATTGCCGATGGCATTGAAGTGAAAATTCAAAAGCAAGCTATCGCTTCCACATTGCCTAAAGGCACGATGAAGACTATCTGAATGCTCTGCTCATTTTGTCCTTATGCGTCGTTGTCATCGTTCTTTCGAAACAGTCATGGACTCAATGTCCACTCCTGTTTCGAATCAACTCGACGCCTCGCCTAAGAACAAACTGATTTGAGCATTACAATTTTACACATGATCGGTTATAAAAAGGACATTAGGTAAGAAGATATATGCTTAATACATATCCTAAATGGAAATATTTTTTACTGCTTGGCATTTTATTGATTGGTCTTATCTATTCAGCACCAAACTTGTATGGTGAAGATCCAGCCATCCAAGTGCTCCCCATGACCGGTCATGCCTTTGTTGCGGATACCAGCGATCAGATTAAGCAAGCCTTAACTGATGCTGATATCAAATTTAAAACTATTACGCCTGAAACCCATGCCATGTTAATTCGCTTTAGCGATACCGCATCACAAATTAAAGCCAAAGAAGTGATCGGCGAAAAATTGGGCGAAGGTTATATTGTTGCTTTAAATTTAGCACCAAGAACGCCGGCCTGGTTGTCAGCCCTTGGTGCAAAGCCAATGAAGTTGGGGTTGGATTTAAGAGGTGGTGTTCACTTTCTGATGGAAGTTGATGTTCAATCAGGTGTTGAGCGACGTGTTGAAGGGGCTGTGGGGGATATCCGCAGTGCGCTAAGAGACGACAAAATTCGCTATCGTCAAATTGCTAAATTAGGTGACACCGGCGTTCTGATCACTTTTGATGATAATGCGACTTTAGAAAAAGCACAGCCCGAATTACAAAAATGGGCTAGAGATTTTGATATTACTAAAAAAGATCAAGATGATAAGCCACAGCTTGTCATGCAAATGAAGCAAAGTGTGATCCACGAAACTCAAAATTACACTATTGAACAAACGATGAGCACCTTACGTAATCGTGTCAACGAACTTGGCGTAGCAGAAGCCGTTGTTCAACGACAAGGTATGAATCATATTGTTGTCGAGTTGCCTGGTATTCAAGATACAGCGCGTGCAAAAGATATTTTAGGTAAGACAGCAACCCTGGAATTTCATTTACATGCCAAAGAAGAGAGTGCCACCGCAAAACCTGGCACAACGGCGCCCCCTGGCACCAAATGGTATACAGATAGAGACGATGGTAGGCCTTATCTTCTTAAAAAGCGCGTTATATTAACCGGTGAATCCATCACCGGCGCAAGTGTTGGTGCAGATGATCGCACAGGTAGACCCGCTGTTTTAGTGCGAGTGGGTGGTGCTGGTTTGTCTTTATTTAAGAAAACCACCTTAGAGAATATTGGCAGTTTGCTAGGTGTTGTTTACTTAGAAACCAAAGTTGATCAAGAAATGGTTAATGGTCAACTTGTTAAGAAAAACCATACCTCAGAATCTTTAATTAGTATTGCAACCATTCAAAGTGCATTAGGCAGTCAATTTCAAATTACTGGTTTGTCCGTTGCTGAAGCGCAAGATTTATCTTTGTTACTTCGTGCGGGTGCCTTGCCAGCGGCAATTACCATTGTTGAAGAGCGCACTGTTGGCCCAAGTTTAGGTCAAGAGAATATTCGATTAGGTATCATCTCCATCGAAGTAGGTTTAGGTCTGGTTGTATTTGCCATGCTTATTTACTACAGCGTGTTTGGGATTATTGCTAATCTCGCCTTGCTCATTAACGTTGTGCTGTTAATCGCAATTTTATCGCTTGTTGGCGCCACACTAACCTTACCGGGTATGGCGGGCATAGTCTTAACGGTCGGTATGGCGGTGGATGCCAACGTATTAATTTTTGAGCGAATACGGGAGGAGCTTAGAAATGGCATGTCTCCTCAAGCGGCTATTAATGGCGGGTTCCACCATGCTTTAGCTACCATTATTGATGCTAATCTCACCACCTTAATTGTCGGGATTATTTTGTTTAGTATCGGTACGGGTCCCGTTAAAGGATTTGCCATCACTTTATGCTTAGGTATTTTGACTTCTATGTTAACAGCAACGACTGGCACACGAGCCATTGTGAATTTAATTTATGGTGGACGTTCAGTTAAACATTTAAGAGTAGGTATATAAGCCATGGAACTATTTCATAAAATACCCCACATTGATTTCATGGGAATTAGACGCTACACAGCATCATTCTCAATTCTTATCTGTGTATTAGCGCTATTGTGTTTATTTAGCAAAGGTCTGAATTTTGGTCTGGACTTTACTGGCGGTACCCAGTTAGAACTTCGTTATAGTAATCCTGTTAGCTTTGAAGATGTTCGGCATCAGTTAGAGCAAGCTGGGTATACTGGAGTGAAAGCCACACAATACGGTTCTACGCGTGATGTTTTAGTGAAATTAGCCAATAAAGAAGGCGTGACAGAGCAACAGTTAGGGCGTGAAGTTGTTGAAACACTCAAAAAGCATGATCCTAATCTAGAACTAAGACGTGTCGAATTTGTCGGTTCAGAAGTGGGAGACAAGTTGGCTGAGCAAGGTGGTATTGCCGTTTTGGTCGCCCTTTTAGCAATCATGTTGTACATAGCGATGCGCTTTGAATATCGCTTTGGCGTCAGTGCAGCCGTAGCCTTGCTTCATGATCCTATCATTATTTTAGGGATCTTCTCCTACTTTCAGATCGAATTTGATTTAGCATCACTGGCTGGCGTTCTCGCCGTGATCGGGTATTCCTTGAACGACACCATCGTTGTATACGACAGAGTTCGGGAAAACTTTCGCAAAGTGCGAAAAGGGGATACCGAAGAAATCATGAACCTCTCAATCAATCAAACGTTGTCACGAACAATCATGACATCCTGTTTGACGTTGATGGTGGTGGTAGCCCTTTATTTCTTTGGTGGCGAGTCCTTAAATGGTTTCTCACTGGCGTTGATTATCGGTATTGTTATTGGTACCTACTCTTCTATCTTTGTGGCAGGTGCGCTTGCTTTGGTGATGGGGTTAAGCAGACAAGATCTGATGCCATCGGCCAAAAAAGTAGTCGACGACCTCCCATAGTTGTTTTAGTTACATAGGTTAGATGTTATGACAAAGTTAAATTCTCAATCATGGTTAGCTAAAGGCTTAATTATCGTTCTATGTTTAGGGTTGGTTTCCTGTGGCCATCAAAACAAACCAGTCGCTAAGAAACCATTGATTGGGATTTTAATGAATGATGGTGGCAAGGGAGGGTATTCTGAATATCCCTGGTATGCCATGCGCCAAAATTATAGCCAAGTGATTGCAGAGAATGGTGGGATCCCTGTTTTCATCGGTCATGATGTTGAGCCTATTGATGATTACCTACAAATACTCGACGGCGTTGTTTTGACGGGGGGAGATTTTAGCTCTTCAGATGAAGCTTATACCACAGGGATAAGCGGAACTTTTAATCCTAAACATCATCCTCGTGAATTTATTGAATTTGCTTTAGTGCGTAAAGGTTATGAGAAGGATCTTCCTGTTATTGGGATCTGTGCGGGGATGCAGGAAATGAACTTGGCCCTCGGTGGCACCTTGTATGAAAATCTTAAAAAATCATTAGGTACACCGATTCAACATCGAAATGAAGTACGTCACGTATTACAGCATCATATTGAAATCAAACCAGACACTAAAATTCATCAAATTCTTGAGACAGAAAAATTAACGGTTAATAGCAATCATAATGCAGGTATTAATAAAGTATCGCCTAAATTAACAGTGACTGCTTTGGCACCAGATGGCGTTATTGAAGCTTTTGAAGCAAAAGATAAGCGTTTCTTTATTGGGGTAATGTGGCACCCAGAGTTTGTTTTAACAGAACAAGAAAAGCAGCTTTGGAAGGCATTTATCCAAGCTGCTAGTGATTATCAACAGCGTAAAGCTTAATTAACAGATGGAATTAAAATCTAAAATATTTGTTTTGGCGATGGGGGATAGTTAAGGGGGAGAATCGCGATTCTCCCCTTTAACCGCAAGCGCGAATTCACTTCGCGCGCAGCGTAAAAATAAGGAAGTAGTGCCCGCTAATCTTTAGCGGGTGCTACAGTGAAAATGCCTTTGCAAAGCTCTGTCAATTCTTGAAAGATTTTAGGAGGCGCAGCTAAGATGCTTTTGCCATTAAGAATATCGGGGCTGCCATCAATCGTAGAGATAAATCCGCCAGCTTCTTGAATAAATAGGGCGCCAGCTGCCACATCCCAAGGCTTTAAACCAAACTCCCAGAAACCATCAAGACGTCCTGCTGCGACATAGGCCAAATCAAGTGCTGCCGCTCCCGCTCTTCGGATCCCAGCGCAGTGAGGAATAACGGCTTTTAGAAAAGCGAGATAGTCATCAAGATGAGAAAAATCTCTAAAAGGGAAACCTGTTCCCAGTAAGGATTTCTGTAGCTTCTCAGCATTACTGACGCGCAGACGTTTGCCATTCATTCTAACGCCTTCACCTCGGGTTGAAGAAAAGAGTTCATCACGAATGGGATCATAGACCACACCATGTAAAATTTTGTCATTTTGGGTTACCCCAATAGATATACAAAAATGGGGGAATCCATGAAGAAAATTGGTAGTCCCATCTAAAGGATCAATAATCCAGGTCATATCCGAGTTTTTCCCAGGAATGAGACCAGATTCCTCGCCTAAAATGGCATGCTGAGGATAGGCTTTTTTAATGGTATCAATAATAATTTCTTCAGCCGCTTGATCAACTTGGCTTGCAAAATCGTTGCGACCCTTTTCAACAATTTGGATATTTTCCATTTGGTCTTGGGCGCGAAGGATGACTTTGCCAGCTTGTCTTGCCGCGTTGACGGCGATATTTACTATCGGATGCATATTGTTAGCCGATTAACTCTATTTGGTGAAATTGCGCTCATTATATCAGTAATGAAGACTTTTTTCTCATCGGCTTTCATTTAGGGTAGGATCCGCCATTGCTAAAGAAAAGGGTTTTACTTAATGCTCAACCGAATACGCGTCATCCTTTGCAATACAACGCACCCCGGTAATATTGGCGCCACCGCCCGGGCTATGAAAAATATGGGCTTAACAAGGTTAACGCTGATTAACCCAGAAAATTACCCTCATTCAGAAGCAACCAGCCGTGCCTCAGAGGCGGATGATATTTTAGAAAAGGCTGTGGTGGTGAGCACCTTTGAAGAAGCCATTGGTGATTGCCAGTGGTTATTTGGTACCAGCGCCAGAAGTAGAGAATTTCCTTGGCCACAATTAACGCCGGCCTTGGCAGCCTCGAAGGTCATGACGCTTGCTGGAACAGGCGCTGAGATTGCGATTGTTTTTGGCACAGAGAGTTCTGGGTTGACCAATGAACAGCTCCAGCGCTGTGACTTTCACATTAGTATCCCAACCGATCAAGAATATGCTTCTTTGAATCTGGCTGCGGCAGTACAAGTGATTAGCTACGAGATTTATCAATCCTATCTTGCAACCCTTGAAAAACCCATTGAAGTCAAACCTCCCCAATTTGAAAAAGCGACAATGATCGAGGTGACTGGACTGTTAGAACATTTTGAAGAAACGGCGATTCAAATTGGTTTTTTAGATCCGAAAAATCCTAAGAAGTTAATGGCCAGAGTAAAACGACTTTTTTCCAAAGCTCAGCTGGAGAAAGAAGAAGTGAATATTTTACGCGGTTTTCTAAAAATGGTGAAACAATAAGTATGAACACCTTAAATCTTACTAATTAGGGGATATCATTGGGCTGTGATCTTCAGGTTTTTCCTGTGTACTTTCACTTTTTGAATCTTTTTCTCTGAATTCTTTCATTGCTTCTGGATGCGCTTTCCATAATAGCTGCTTTTCTTTTTCACCTAACATTCCGCGTAATTGAGGATCGCCCATAATTAATGCTAGAAATTTCGGATTGGAAGCCCCCATTTGTCCTAACTCTAAACTTCTTGTAAATAATGGTGAACTAAAATCTTTTTTTGGCCCTTTAGCGCTCATTGGTGTCTCACTTAAATTAACTATGAGGTCATAACGATATAAACATAACTAATTTAGAGCGATATCTAAGAAAATAATACCATAAATATTCTCCTTTTGAGGGAAAAGTGGTATGGAAAGGGGTCAAGGGGATACTTGACTAATTTAGTAGGGTATGACAATCTTCGTGCGATTCACGAAGGAATAATTAGTTATGAAACTAACGACCAAGGGTCGATACGCTGTCACAGCCTTGCTTGATCTGGCTATTCACCAACAGGAAGGTCCAATCACCATTTCCGTTTTGGCCACACGCCATGGCATTTCTCAGGCTTATTTAGAAAGATTAGCAGGTGTGATGCGAGCAAAAGGGCTTTTAAAAAGCGTTCGTGGATCAAAAGGGGGCTATATATTAGCTCGCCCAGCAGAAACCATTACTCTGGCAGATATCATTCAAGCTGTTGATGAAAGAATTGATACAACACGATGCGCGGGAAAAGCGAACTGCCATGATGGGGCAATGTGTTTAACCCATCATCTTTGGGATGAACTGAATCATAAAATTTCACATTTTTTCCAAGGGATCACCTTACGTTCATTAGCTGAAAAGCCGCAAGTGGCAGCAATTGCTAAACGTAAACACTTCCCCTTGCAATTTATTAGGTTTGAACATGCATAATATTATCCTGTTATCAGATGATTCAAAATATCAAAAGCGATGCACGCAAGCGATGGCGCAGCAATTATTGCATCATGGATTGGCGCGAATTACTAAATTCTATCCTTATACCTTGCAGTTAAAACAAAAACCCACTGATCCTAAAGAGCCTTTTGGTGAAACCGTATTACCACGATCACCTTTGGGTAATCCGCCCATGAGTGCCAAACGCACTAAATTATGTTTGGAAGAAGTTGTATGAGACCCGAGCAATTGTATTTTGATTATGCCGCCACCACCCCGATTGATCCTCGGGTGATTGAAAAAATGGTGACTTGCATGAAGGAGGATTATGGAAATCCTGCTTCACGTTCCCATACTTTTGGCTGGCAGGCCGAAGAGATGGTTGAGGCAGCGCGTTCTCAAGTGGCTTCCTTAATTAATGCCGATCCAAGAGAAATTATCTGGACCAGTGGCGCAACAGAATCTAATAATTTGGCCATCAAAGGGGCTGCGCAGTTTTATCAGCGCAAAGGTAAGCATATGATTACCAGTAAGATAGAACATAAAGCCGTTTTAGACACCTGTCGGCCATTAGAACGAGAAGGTTTTGAAGTAACCTATCTTGAGCCAGATAACCAGGGTTTTATTAGTGTTGAAAAAGTTGAAGCGGCCATTCGAGAAGATACTTGTGTGGTTTCAATCATGCATGCCAATAATGAAATTGGAACTATCCAAGATATTGAAGGGATTGGCAAGCTTACCCGCCAAAAAGGGATTATTTTTCATGTTGATGCGGCACAAACGGTAGGTAAGATTCCTATCGATATGCAAGCCAATGAAATTGATCTATTGTCAATTTCAGCACATAAATTGTATGGACCTAAAGGTATTGGTGCTTTGTTTGTGAGGCGCAAACCTAGAGTGCGATTAACACCACAAATGCATGGTGGTGGTCATGAACGCGGAATGCGTTCAGGTACTTTGCCAACCCATCAAATTATTGGTTTTGGTGAAGCTTGCCGTCTTGCACAAGAAAATTTGGCTGAAGAAGCCAAGAGAATTCGCGCTTTACGAGATAAGTTATGGCAAGGATTGAATGACATTGAAGAAATTTATCACAATGGCCATCCTGACGTTTGTTTGCCTGGCATTTTAAATCTCAGTATTAATTTTATTGAAGGTGAATCTCTGTTAATGGGATTAAAGAATTTAGCGCTTTCCTCGGGTTCAGCGTGCACATCCGCTAGCCTTGAACCTTCCTATGTATTGCGCTCCCTGGGATTAAACGATGAACTTGCTCATAGTAGCTTGCGTTTTTCCATTGGGCGTTTTACAACCGAAGATGAAATAAATCAGGCAATTCAATCGGTACGAAATGTGATATCAAAACTTCGTGATATGTCTCCTTTATGGGAAATGTATCAAGAAGGAATCGATTTGAACACGATTGAATGGGCGGCACATTAACCAGAATAGGGTATTCACCATGGCTTATAACGAAAAAGTAATTGATCACTATGAAAATCCTCGCAATGTGGGAAATCTTGATAAAACGAGTCCTAATGTAGGGACTGGCATGGTAGGAGCGCCTGCTTGTGGTGATGTGATGAAGCTGCAGATAGAAGTTGATGAAAAAACAGGCATTATTCAAAAAGCCGTTTTTAAAACCTTTGGCTGCGGATCAGCCATCGCATCAAGTTCGCTGGCAACGGAATGGTTAAAGGGGCGAACCTTAGAGGAAGCTGATAAAATAAAGAATACGGAGATTGCTGAAGAATTAAAGCTACCTCCAGTGAAAATACACTGTTCATTATTGGCAGAAGATGCCATTAAAGCGGCAGTCAGTGATTATCGAGCAAAAAATGAACGAGCTAAAGATGCAGCTACCAATTGATTTACCGGCTTCTGATCCGGGATTAAAAGTGACTGAAAATGCATTGTCACATATACGTCGTTCTGTTGAAAAAGCACAATCACCAAAACCTATCGGTGTGAGAGTTGGCGTGAAGAAAGCGGGATGTTCGGGTTATGAATATGTTTTGGAATATGCTTATCCCCAAAGTCAAAAAGATCTCGATTATGCATTTAAGATTGACGATATTACCGTTCTTATTGATAAAGAAATTTATTTAAAATTTCTAAAAGGGGGAACTGTAATGGATTTTCGTAAAGAAGGTATAAACGAGGGATTGCAGTTTGATAATCCTAATGTTGGCCATCAATGTGGTTGTGGTGAAAGTTTTACATTATCTGATGAGCCATAGGCAGTAGTTTCAACATGTCTTACCTTGCAAATACCGATTATTTTACCTTATTTGGGTTGCCTCGTGCTTTTTTGCAAGATAAGAGCGATATAAAGTTGCGTTACCATCAACTACAACAAAAAGCGCATCCCGATAATTTTATCAGTGCAACACCCTCTGAAAAGCGTGTTGCAGTTGAATATGCTGCCACGATCAATGAAGCTTATCGCACTTTAACTTCACCGTTAAAAAGAGCGATCTATCTATTGAAATTGCATGGCGTGGATGTTCAGTCCGAGACTGATACCAGTATGCCAATGGACTTTTTAATGGAACAGATGGAATTACGTGAGCGCTTAAGCATCGGTGAGACTATTCAAGTTAAAAATGAAGTTGAGCTGGCATTAAATGCTTGCGTAAAGCAAATGAGTGAGCTGCTTGATAGTGAGCAGCCTCAGTTAAGCGCTGCCCGTGAAGGGGTGCGCAAAATGCAATTCTACGTACGTTTATCTGAAGAAATAGCTGAATTAAAACAGAGTTAAGACACCATAATGCCATTATTACAAATACAACAGCCCCAACAACAAATGAAAAAGAAAAGCATTGCTGTTGGTATTGATTTGGGAACGACCCATTCATTAGTCGCCTTAGAGATTGAGGGTAAAATAAAAGTATTGCCTGATGAAAAGGGTAATGTTTTACTACCCTCAGTGGTGCGTTATCTTGCTACTGGTGAAAAAATTGTGGGGTGTGATGCAAAAGCCTGTTTTGCACAAGATCCCCAAAACACAATCACTTCGGTAAAGCGTCTGATGGGAAGATGCCCAAAGGATATTCTTGGGCTTGCTAATAAATTACCGTATTGTTTTGTCAATGAAAATGCTTCGCATTGTGAGTTGAAAACCATTGCAGGCAATATTGATCCAATCCAGGTGAGTGCACAAATTTTAAAAACGCTGCTCAACAGAGCGCATCATTACGATGATGGCATTACTGAAGCGGTGATAACAGTACCTGCTTATTTTGATGATGCTCAGCGCCAAGCGACAAAAGATGCCGCGACATTGGCTGGCATTAAAGTGTTAAGGTTACTCAATGAGCCAACAGCAGCAGCTATTGCTTATGGTTTAGATAGAGGCGCCAAAGGACATTGTCTGGTATTTGATTTGGGTGGCGGCACTTTTGATGTCTCTTTGTTGCAGTTAAGTAATGGCGTTTTTGAAGTCTTAGCAACAGGAGGTGATACAGCCCTTGGTGGTGATGATATCGATCATCTTGTTGCCAGATGGATATTGGATCAACAAGAAAATAAAGAGATCCTCAATTTCGCTGAAGTGATTATCAAAGCAAGGCAAGCAAAAGAGCTATTAAGTGAAAAGGAATCTGCTGAGATTGTCTTAGAAAATGGTTGGTGTTGTGAATTAGATTTATCAACATTCAATCAGCTTATTGAGCCTTTGGTGGCGCGTACTTTATCCATTTGTGAACGTGTCTTACGTGATGCTAACATTGCAAAAGAAGCCATCGATAAGGTTGTTTTGGTCGGTGGCATGACAAGAGCTATAGCTATCAGAGCAAAAGTAGCTGACTATTTTGGTCAAACCCCTTTAACCGATATTTGCCCAGATCAAGTGGTGGCGGTTGGTGCTGCGATACAAGCTAGTATTTTATCAGGGAATAAAACATATAATGATATGTTATTGCTAGATGTCATTCCTTTGTCTTTAGGGGTTGAGATGATGGGGGGCGTCGTTGAAAAAATATTGATGCGAAATACGCCCATACCTGCCCAGGCAACAGAAACGTTTACGACCTATCAAGATGGTCAAAATGGTCTTTCTTTGCATATTGTGCAAGGGGAGCGCGAGATGGCCAAAGATTGTCGATCGTTGGCCCAATTAGATCTCAGTGGCTTTCCAGCGATGCCTGCAGGCAAAGCACGCATTGAAGTCACTTTTCGTATAGATTGCGATGGCTTATTAAGTGTAGAAGCGATTGAATCTTCTGGCGTTAAAAGTGAAATTGTTGTGAAGCCAACGTACGGCTTAAGTGAAGAGGCTATCACTTCATTCATTGAAGATTCGATTGTGAATGCAAAAGAAGATGTTATTCAACGTAAGATCAATGAGAAAATAACCCAGGCTAATCAGCTATTAACCAGCCTAGATAAGGCACTCCTGACAGATAGTCACTTATTATCCACTGAAAAAATGCAAGCGCTTAAAACTTGCCAAGAAGCGTTAAGTTTGGCAATCATTGATATGCAATTAAGACAAATTAACCAAAGTCTTGATAAGTTAGAAATCTTAGCTCAAGATTTTGCAGAGCTTAGGTTGAATGCAACCTTAGCACAAGTTTTTGCAGGTAAGACAATGGATGATCTTGAGAAGTGCTTGCCATGACAAAAGTAACTATTTTACCGCATCCTGATATTTGTCCAGATGGCATCACCATTGATGCTGAACCTGGGCAAACAATATTAGACGTAGCCCTTAAGCATGGTGTTGAAATTGAGCATGCTTGTGAAAAATCCTGTGCCTGCACCACTTGTCATGTGATAGTGCGCCGCGGTTATGATTCCTTAGAAGATCCAATTGAACGTGAAGAAGATTTGCTCGACAGAGCTTGGGGCCTTGAGCCGCAATCGCGATTAAGTTGCCAGGCGATCGTTGCAGATGAAGACTTAACGGTAGAAATCCCAAAATACTCGATTAACCAAGTTTCGGAGAAGCGTTAATGACTTACCGTTGGACCGATGTGCAAGAGATAGCGCAAGATTTATTTGAAAAACATGCGGACGTTGATCCACAGTATGTTCGCTTTACGGATCTGCATCGTTGGGTGTGCGAGTTAGAGCAATTTAGCGATGACCCGAAAAAGAGTAATGAGAAGATTTTAGAGGCCATACAGATGGCTTGGATGGGCGAAGCAGCCGAGTAGCTTGGAGAGGTTGCCTCTCTCAGGTATAATAATCACGTTAATTTGTCTTAGTTGGAATAATAACCCGGAGTATCGAATGGCCGTTGAACGTACACTATCTATCATCAAACCAGATGCAGTAGCTAAAAATGTGATTGGCGAAATTATGACACGCTTTGAAAAAGCCGGTCTTAAAATCGTTGCAGCAAGAATGATGCAATTAAGCAAAGAACAAGCGGAAGGCTTTTATGAAGTTCATAAAGAACGTCCTTTCTTTAAAGATTTAGTTTCTTTCATGATTTCAGGACCTGTTTTAGTACAAGTATTAGAAGGCGAGAATGCGATTGCAAAGAATCGTGATGTGATGGGCGCTACCGATCCTAAAAAGGCAGACAAAGGCACCATTCGCGCTGATTTCGCAGCAAGCATTGATGAAAATGCGGTTCATGGTTCAGATGCGCCTGAAACAGCGGCTAATGAAATCAAATTTTTCTTTAAAGATAATGAAGTATGCAAACGGACAAGATAGACAATCCTAAAATTAATCTTTTAGGCTTAGATATGAAAGCCCTCACCCAAACCATGATTGATTTGGGTGAGAAGCCTTTTCGTGCGCAACAGATCATGAAATGGATCCACGCCGAATCGTCTGATGATTTTACTCAGATGACAAATTTGAGCAAAGATTTAAGACAAAAGCTTCTTGAGCGTTGTGAAATTAAAGCGCCTGAGGTGATTAGTGAACATGTCGCTAAAGACGGCACACGCAAGTGGCTCTTTAACATTGGCGGTGGAGCTATTGAAACTGTTTACATTCCTGAACCTACAAGAGCAACGTTATGTATCTCTTCTCAAGTCGGGTGTGCTTTAAATTGTAGTTTTTGTCATACAGCCCAGCAGGGTTTTCAACGTAATTTAACCTCATCTGAAGTCATTGGACAGTTATGGTACGTTGTCAAAAAACTCAAAGCCGAAGGATTATTTAAGGCAATTGATAGACCCGTGACCAATGTTGTTATGATGGGTATGGGCGAACCGTTATTGAATTTTGATAACGTTGT
>CAYXVT010000017.1:0-1620 GCA_964468105.1 Uncultured Candidatus Berkiella sp.
ACCCAATTGAGTTCTTTATCTACTTTCTGTTCTCTACCTCGATGAGATGCTTTAAGCGCTAATCTATCTTGTGTAAAGGCTAAAGGCGTGTCGCGATACATATTTCTTGAAAATTGATCAAGCAAAATAATAAAGGCTAAACAACTTTGTGGTTGGTGTAGCCATGTATTTAGTTCGCCTTTGGTTGCGCTATGCAAAACAGATTCAAAACGGTTTCGGATTTCAGTATCAAAATCAGGATCTGATTTCCACCATAAAGAGGCATGGCTTAGTGGATTCGACTTATCATTGCCAAACCAAAAATGTAAAATTTCATTCACTTTTTCAAACATCAATTGTCAGCCATTTAACCAAATTTTGTGAGTTATTTATGAAATAGTACTTGCGAAGTGCAATAAACGGCCACTAACATATCATCACCACTTAAGTTTGACCAGAGAATATGCTTCCCATGCAAGATGCGCTGACACAACAAAATTGTATTACTGAATTATCAACACTAGGCCTTTTAAGTATTCATGGGAGCGATGCCAAGTCTTTTCTACAAGGTCAAATCACCTGCAATCTCAATAATATAACGCCTAACAAGAGCTTATTGGGCGCTCATTGCAACCTGAAAGGCCGCATGCAAAGTCTATTTAGAATATTCAACGACCCTCATGATAAAACCAGCATGCATTATTACTTAACAATGCCGACAAGTATGCTGACGATAGCCCAACAAAACTTCAAAAAATTTGCCATGTTTTCAAAAATACAGATAGACATAGCAACAGCATTTTCTGGCATTGGTCTCTATGGTCCTAATGCCATGTCATTGGTTGAAAACCTTCTTGGCGGTAGTTTCCTTCTTGAACAAGACTACAGCTGTGTTAGTAAAGTAACAAATAATGAGGCGTTCCATATTACCCGCTTACCCGGACAAGACCCACGTTTTGAAATTTGGGGAAAGATAGAAATTATCAAACAGTTGTGGCAAACATTTTTACCTAACTGTAAACCCATTTCGCCAAGCGCATGGGAATTACTAGACATTCAATCAGGGATTCCAACAATTTACCCTACAACTGTCGATCTCATCCTACCTCATCATGCAAATCTGTCTATGCTCAATGGGATAAGCTTCGATAAAGGCTGCTACCTAGGACAAGAAGTTATTGCACGCATGCAATACCGCGGAAAAATAAAAAAACACTTATACCGTGCATTTGTCCAGGAGTGCGATAAAGCCCCTTGGCCTGGCGCAGAAATATTGTCAGAACCTTTTTCAGCAAACGAAGCACCCGGAATTGTCGTTCGTTCAAGTGAAACCAGTGCATCGAGCTATGAATTATTAGTAGTACTGGATGAACAATATCAAAATTTTGAAAATGTTAGGTTATATTTAGCTGATGGACCAAAGGTTCATCGCCTAGACTTACCTTATAGTTTTTGAGATGTTAAAGATGTTTGAGAGGGCATGGAATGCCTGATTTTAAGTAAGCTGTTTATAGTAAGGAAGTTAAATGAAATCATCCCCCGAATCTTCTAATTCAATTTTTAATGATATTTTAGAAAGTATTGAAAAAAATAGGCTGCCTTTGCCAACGCAACCCAAAATAGCCATAGCTATCCAAGAGT
>CAYXVT010000017.1:1630-2305 GCA_964468105.1 Uncultured Candidatus Berkiella sp.
TGAAAATCCTAATGTGACCATTGAAGAACTCAATGAAGTCATAGGTAAAGATCCTGGTCTCACTGCGAGAATCATTAGAATTGCCAATAGCCCACTCGTACGTGGCCGAGTTTCTATTAATACTTTAAAAACAGCAATTAGTCGGTTAGGGACAAGCTTTGTTGCCAATATGGCGATCGGTCTTGCCATGGAACAATTGTTTTGTGCAAAGAATAAAGTTATTGAAGAAAAAATGAAACAAGCATGGCAACATAGTGGCGATGTGGCTGCCGCCTCTTATGTGCTTGCCAACTATTGCAAAGCATTTCCACCTGAAGAAGCCATGTTAGCAGGTCTTTTACACGAAATAGGCATGTTACCCATATTAACGTTTGCTGAAAAAAATAATGAACTACTACAAAATCCAGATATGCTTGATATGCTCATTAGAAAATTCAGTTTTAATTTGGGTGAAGCCATTCTAACGTCTTGGCAATTCCCACGCTATATTGCTGAGGTTCCTAAGAATCTAGCTGATTTTTATCGCAAAACACCTGAAGTTGATTTGGCTGATATCGTGCTGGTTGCAAAATTTCATGCCCTTAAAGATACGCCTAGCTTACTTTCTGGTATCAATAAAGAAAACATCCCCGCATTCGCTCGTCTTGGTTTAGATCCTAAACAAGACTTGTCTGA
>CAYXVT010000017.1:2345-4950 GCA_964468105.1 Uncultured Candidatus Berkiella sp.
GCGCATTTGTTCGCTTGATAGTGTAATACTCTCACCAATTTGGCTTTAGGCGAGGCGGCAAGTTCTCGCGCAACAGGAGTGTACATCTGAGTACATGACTGTTGCGAGAGGACGTAGCCAACAAAGCACGTGTGCCGCCCCCTGTGGGTATAAAGGCAAAGTGGGAAGAGTATTTAGTCGCTAACTACTGTTCGCATCTGGGGAAACAAAATCACATCTCGGATAGATGGTGAATCAGTATAAAGCATCACTAAACGATCGATACCAATCCCTTCACCTGCCGTTGGTGGCAATCCATGTTCAAGCGCCACAATATAATCGGCGTCGTAATGCATCGCTTCATTATCGCCCAATGCAAGTTGAGCTGCTTGGTTTTTAAACCTATTTGCTTGATCTTCTGAATCGTTGAGCTCTGAAAATCCATTAGCAATTTCTCTACCGCCCACAAAAAACTCAAAACGATCGGTAAGCATGGGATTCTTATCCTGACACCTGGCAAGTGGTGACACTTCCAAAGGATATTCCGTAATAAACGTTGGCTCTTTTAACTGAGCTTCAACTGTTTTTTCAAAAACTTCAATTTGAATTTTACCCAATGGATAAGATGGATCGATATGGATCCCTATACTCGTTGCATATTCCGTTAGCTTTGAAGAATCTTCCACCATAGCCGCATTTAATTTCGGGTTAAAATGTAAGATGGCTTCGCGCACAGTCATTCGTTTGAAAGGTTTAGACAAGTCAAAGTCATCGCCTTGATAGTGAATAACTTGCGTCCCTAATACTTTTTCCGCTAAATAACGCATCAATTCTTCGGTGAAATCCATCATGTCATGATAATCAGCATAAGCCTGGTAAAATTCTACCATTGTAAATTCAGGGTTATGCCGAGTTGATAATCCTTCGTTTCTAAAATTACGATTAATTTCATAAACACGTTCAAAGCCACCCACAACTAATCGCTTGAGATATAATTCCGGGGCAATGCGTAAATACAATGTCATATCCAGCGCATTATGGTGGGTAATAAAAGGTCTAGCTGTTGCTCCCCCAGGAATGGGTTGCATCATAGGAGTTTCCACTTCCATAAACTGATGTTGAGTGAAAAATTCACGCATCGATTGAATCAGTTTCGCGCGCATTTTAAAAGTTTTACGAGATTTCTCATTACTGACAATATCTAAGTAACGCTGACGATAGCGGGTTTCTTGATCGGACAAACCGTGAAATTTTTCCGGTAAAGGACGCAATGCTTTTGTCAGCAAAACAATTGTTTTAGCACGAACGGATAACTCGTTGGTTTTGGTTTTAAATAAGGTGCCTTCTATACCAACAATATCGCCAAGATCCCAGTGTTTAAAACTTTCATAAACACCAGCTTCTAATTCATCTTGTTTCAAATAGACTTGCATTTGGCCTGACATATCTTGAATATGAATAAAACTCGCCTTTCCCATTTGGCGGCGGGTCATAATTCTACCTGCCATTTTAACGTGAATAGGTTTGGCTTCTAATTGCTCATTATCCAACTTTTCAAATTCACCATGCACGCATGCGGCTAAATGATCTCGTCTGAAATCATTAGGGTAGGCATTCCCTGCTTTACGCATCGCATTTAATTTTTCGCGACGTTGACGTATTTGTTCATTCACATCTTCAATAACATTTAATTCTTCAGACATAGCTATAACCCACTTTTTAAACTGGCTGTCATAAACATTTCTAGTAAATTACCATCCAATACCCCTTGGGTATTGGAAGTTTCTACTCCGGTTCGTAAATCTTTCACCCTGGAGTCATCTAAAACATAAGATCGAATTTGGCTTCCCCATCCAATATCTGCCTTACTCTGTTCCTTGATTAATTGCTCTGCTTGACGCTTTCGAATTTCCATTTCATATAATTTGGCTTTCAATTGACTCATTGCTTCTGAGCGGTTCTTATGTTGAGAGCGATCACTTTGACACTGCACCACAATACCGGATGGGATATGGGTAATTCTTATCGCAGAATCAGTTCTGTTAACATGCTGGCCGCCTGCTCCACTTGCTCGATAAGTATCTACCCGCAAATCCGCAGGATTGATAACAATATCAATACTATCGTCTACCACAGGCGAGACAAAAACGGCAGCAAATGAAGTATGTCGACGGTTACCAGAATCAAAAGGAGATTTGCGAACCAATCGATGCACGCCGGTTTCGGTGCGCAACCAACCATAAGCATACTCGCCTTCAACTTTAATCGTCGCACTTTTTATGCCGGCGACTTCGCCACTGGAGGCTTCTTGCAAAGTCATTTTGAAACCTTTGCGTTCACCCCAACGTAAAAACATGCGCAATATCATTTCTGCCCAATCCTGTGCTTCGGTTCCCCCTGAACCTGATTGGATATCAAGGTAAGCATCATTGATATCCAACTCACCTGAGAACATACGACGAAACTCAAGATCCTCAACAATTTTCTCAAGACGCATCCCTTCTTCTTCAAGTTCATTGAATGCCTGCATATCATCTTCTTCTTTTGCAAGCAGCAGTAACTCAATGGATTCTTCGATATCACGCTGGGATTGATTAACGCAAGAGACGACTTTTTCTAACGATAC
>CAYXVT010000017.1:4960-11809 GCA_964468105.1 Uncultured Candidatus Berkiella sp.
AATGGTAGCTGACTCCAACATCAACCTCACTTCTTCTAAACGCTCCTGTTTAGCATCCAGGTCAAAGATACCCCCGAAGCTCTTGCAGACGTTTTGCCAGATCTTTTAGTTTGTTGTGTAATAGTGCAATTTCCACTTTTTAAATCCTAATTTAACTGGGCTAATTGTAACCTTAAATTGCCTCAAGATGCACGATCTGGCAATTTAACTTCCTTTGTCCACGAAAGGTCTGCAATTTGGGTGCAAACACAACCTTAACGCTCTCACCAACCGCCACCGGTAATGGGCCATCCTTGTCACAGCAATTAAACCAAACCGCCTCAAACCAGAGATCCTCTACAGCCAAGCCTACCCGAGCATGCACTTTTGTTTGCCCCATGAGATTTAAAGAAAGGACTGTGCCAGTAGTTTCAAAAGCAGGAAATTCAAATTCACGACCAAACGGCTCTAGTTGACCAACCAACTTTTCTATAAAGCCCAAATTGAGATCGGATAAAGATAGCTCTCCATCAGTCCAAATGACCGGACCAATTATCTCAGGATTGACACATTCTTGAAGAACTTGTTCAAAAGATTCTTTAAAGCGCGGTAAATGTTGTCGTTTTATGGTTAACCCCGCCGCCCCCTGATGTCCACCAAACTTCTCCATCAACTCCGGTTCACGAGAACTTATTGTTTGCAATACATCACGTAAATGTACTCCCTCAATAGAGCGCGCCGAACCCGTTAAAATATTATTATCTTCAGACTTGGGGCAAAAAATAATGACCGGTCGACCAAACATATCTTTGATACGACTAGCAGATATACCATGTACGCCCGCGTGACCTTCTTCTAAAAATAAACACAAGCCAATATTGCCCGCTTTATATTGTGAAATGGCTTGCAATTTTGCCAAATGCGTTACCTTTTCTTGAATCGATTTTCTTTCAACATTTTGAGACTGTAAATGTTCTATCCAATGCTTAGCTTCTTCATCATCTTGTGCTAATAAAAAACTCACCGAGCCAAAAGCGCAGGCTAACCTACCATCACTGTTTAATAAGGGTCCAATTTTAAAACCTAAGTCTTCAGAAGAAAGCGGATAAGACACTAAAGGTAAAATGGCACGCCAACAAGGTCTTGTTCCATTTTGAATCAACTTCATCCCATAGGATACGACTGCACGATTATTACGACTTCGAGCAATGCTCACACAATCAGCGATAGTACCAACGGCAACAAAATCTAAGCAGTCAGCCAAGCTTGGTATATTCATACCCATTTCGGTCATTAGTTGCGAACGCGTTGCAGCCATTAATAACCAAGCGACCATGCAACCTGCGATATAACGATCCGGGTATTGACAATCCTCGCGTGTCGGATTGATAACAGCAAACGCACTGACAGGTATTCCTTCAACTGGAATTTCATGGTGATCAGTCACGATGACATCAATGCCAGCACTTTTAAGTAAAGCAATTCTGGCTTCATCACTAGAGCCATTATCGGCGGTTATAATTAAACTAGGTCTTGGCTCGTCACTTAGAATTCTTTGAGCAACGGCTTCTGATAAGCCATAGCCTTCTTTTAAACGATGTCCAATATAGGATTTTACAAGATGTTTTGGGTGTCCAAAATAATCTGTTAAAGCGGTATATATTACCGCATGACTTGTTTGACCGTCACAATCATGATCGGTTTCTATCCCAATCATTTCTTGATTCACTAATGCACTTACAATCCTTAGAACAGCCTTATCTATATCAACAAGGCTACTTGGTGCGTCCAGGGATTTTAATTTAGGAGATAATAACTCTTTGGGATCTATTGCTTCTAAATAAGGCCTAGCAGCTATAATACGTGCCAAAATAGGATCCAACCCACTCAATAGTGAGTCTGCCTCGCGTTTTTGATCTATAGTGCGCTGTTTGATTTTAGGGTGTGGACAATCTGTTATCATTCTTTTTCTCAAATAAAAGCTGAAATGGGACGAATACTTCGCCAAAAATATTTAATATTGCTCTTTGTTAATACATAGTCCTTACCATTAGCACAGCTTAAATGCAGCTCATCAATCTCGCCCTTGGTTAAAGAACTTAATAATGGTTTAAACCAATTTTTTTCATAATCGGCAAGTAATTGGTTCCACAATTCAAAGTGTTGGTGTTTACCATAATCATAAAAACGATTATCCGCAAACAATGTCTTTTTGTGTTGAATTTCATTGATTAAACTGTTGGTCATTTCTGATGGTAAATCATGAATGGGTTTATTGGCGCAAAGAGCCAATCCTCTAGCCTCAGTCCAGTTTGAATAAACTGCATCAAAAAACGAGGTTATCTTTTGAGGTAGTTTCCCAAAACCCCAAAACCATAAGCTGGAAACTAAGGGTTTATTTTGCAAAGCCCGCGCTTCATTAACTTTACTTGTTTGTAACAACATTTGGCATTCGGTGATTAAACGATGCCAATAGTCTTTATCAGGACCTGATGGCAAGAGCGGTGCTAAATTTTTTCGAATCACTTCCAAAAAATCATTTGAAGCAATATCAAATTGCTTTGTTAATTGACAATACCATTCACGAGGATTCTCACCTTTTAAGGAAATCCCATCTTGCTCCAGAAAGGGATTCAGTTGCTCTATGAGGCTTAAGACTTCAGAAGAAGTTAAATGCAGATGAGCATTACCGAGAACATAGGCTGTCTTTTGATCGACCAAACATTCCACCGGGGACGCCACACACCAAAATTCACTACTATCGACTTGAGTATACCCATGGGTTAAAGCACCAAGTGCCCCAGTGGGTAACTCGTTCCCTTCCAGCCCCTGAAAATAGGATTTAAGTGATTGCTCAATGGAACAAGAGGCAGGATTGGGTGTAGCACGGGATACCAACCTAGCTAAAGATTCCGTTGGCCCTGCTTCTTTTAAATATGCGTTAAATAGGCCAGGTAAAAAGAACGTTACAATGGTTTTCATTATTTGTTAGGTAGTCCGATTACATTCAAAAGTCACATACTGGCGGAAGTTTGGTATAATAGTGGTCTAAAGGTAAATTGAAAAGAAATACTCGGAGTATTAATGTTTATTCAACAAGATGATTCAGATGCTACCTTTAAAATAAACCGCTATGAACCAGGCAGCATTTGGATCAATCAGCAATGTTACCATTGTAGCGTTATCATTCGCCCTCACCACTTAATGGCTCCTTGGGAACCAAAACAGCTCAGCGATGTCACCAATGACCATTTCGCTATTCTTTTTGACCCTAAAGTAGAAATTGTTTTAATAGGCACCGGCAGCAAATTAATTGTGCCCTCACAAGCGCTATTAAGGCCTTTATATGACAGAGGAATTGGTGTTGAATTTATGGATTCACGAGCCGCCTGTCATACTTATACAGTGTTAGCTGCTGAATCAAGAAATGTCGCCGCTTGTATTATAGTTTAGGAGGCTTTATCAAGCTGACTCTTTTAATCGAATACTTCTTTAAATATTCAATGCCTAGCTCATTCTTTTGACAAATTTTTCTAAGCTGAAGTCTGGCACTTTTAGATTTTTCAAATAAGTTTTTCGAACAACGACTTTCACGGTTAGTATTAAAACGCAATGCTTCAATACAATGAAAAAGTTGATCCAAGTGATAAAATGCACGATTTCTATCCATTTCGTTTTGAGAGACAATGGTGATTAATCCTTCAATATTATCTCCCATGATATCCAGTGATTCTTTCACTACTGCTTTTCTGGCAACGACGTAGCATTTTTTTAGCATTTCATGAATATCAATCATGCCATTGATAAATTGATTAAACTCTGGAGAACTAACAACATGAGCTTTAGAACGCAAATATTCACCCGCCGTATACATCATGCCTTGATTTAATCCCATATCAGCAAAAGATGCACCGCCCCCCATAGGCGGACGAGATTGCGCCAATGTTTGCAAAAGATCTTGTTCAAGTGCTGCCAATTCAACCATTGCTTGTGCCTTATAAGCTGTTTGATTTAATGATCGCATCGCGCTTGCAAGGCTAGTGGCATCCAGTTCTAATGCATGAATTTGACTTATAAACTCCTCGGAATACAGTTTTTTCTGAGGTAAACGTTGTATTAGCGCTGTTAAATGCAAAATGGTATGAAAACAATGCTCAGCGGATTCGCTGGCTTGTTTTAAGTCCAGCTTATCTTTGCTGTGAAGGTCATCACTGTTTTGTTCTTGACGAAAACGATAATTCAACAAATGCTCGCGAATTTTAACTAGAATTCTATCAAGATGAAAAAGATAGGTATTAACACCAAGGTTCTCTAAATTAAACTCATTCATCGTTTGAGGGTCAAGATTACTGCGTACTGATTGTACCAATGGTTGAAGAACATCAATGGCTTGAAACCATTCTTTTAAAGAAGAACTCACAGGAACATGATTAACCGTAAGTGCAAAGGGATAAGCTTCTTCCAACTTTTGACTATTCTCTCTGGCAATCAACCATTGTCCAAATAGAATTGCTTTGATTTTATGCCACCAATGCTTTTGGGATTTTTCAGTTTGTCTTTGCAAGAAGGGATGTGGATTATCTATCATGACTTCACTTCTCTCTTTGTGGAGCTTCTTTCATTTAATTTGAACATAAATTAACCACAAAAAACAAGCTATTTAGTTGACATATCACCTAACTGTCCTCTACCGTTCGACCAAAAAGATAAAGATTAACTGATTATAAAATCAAGATAGATAGATATTTTTTCACATCAAATGGCATAAATACTGTCGAAAATAGCATTGTATAGAAAGGTCGAACTTTTTCTGCAAATCAAAGGACTAATGAATATAAAAGAATAATAAATACAAATAATAAGTGTATGCACACACATAATAAAGGAAATAGGTACTTTATCTATGGCCAATAAAATAACAACTCATATTTCTAAAGCTTTGCATAAAAGAAAGCAAAAGAATGAAACTAGCAGCCATCAAGAAGAAGCTGAGATAAGCAATACAGCCCTTGTACAAGATTCAGATGCATTATTAGAAAAAAATCTTGAACAAATTATTGCTAGTCAGAATGAGGGTTACCCTGATCAAAGTGAATATAGTGAAGAAGAATCAACTATTACATTCACAGAAGATGAAATCGCAAGTAAATATAAAGATTTGTATAATACAACCATCATCCAAGATAGTTCTGATCCCTCATTTGCGCACCAGCAAGCAACCCAGTCTTTAATAAATAAATTTGCCAAAAATAACGATAATAGTTTGGAAACCTATATTACACAGATCTGTGAAAATACAAGAAACAAATTTCTTAAAACGCAACATCTTTGCAGTAGTATTGACAAACAACGTACTCAATTTGAAAGTTTTCTAGAAGCACTTCAGCTTATTCCTGACTCAACGGAAAAAGATAAGCTAATAACATTTTTTAAAGATAGAGAAAATATTGAAAGTTTTCGAAAAATACAAGAAGTATTAGAAAATGTTGTCACAAAAGGACTTTATGTCGATGATGATGATTTTATCACCCAATTAATTCAATACACAAAAGATCTAGTACTGTTAACACCATATGAATACGGTATGCTCATTTATATTATCTTGCAAAATCCAACACTACGTAATCCCTATGAATCCAAAGAAATTAAAATCCTGAACACCTATATTGAAGAATTTATGATTAATTGTCCAACACCTGGTTTAGAAAAGATTGCAAGATTTATCCATCACTCATTAGTTTTTAATATTGCTTTGATGAATATTGGCAAAATGACAAAGTTTTTAACTAAAGTTAATTTTTCTAAAATGATAAAAAGTTGCATTGATCCATTGATTGAAGATCAAACACTATTATCATCTTTAGAAGACAATTACGCCAGCAGAAAATCTAAGGATGCTAATAGCATTTCACCTTTAACGCGTGATGAGTTAGTGAATTTAAGCCAAGAATTATCAAGTTATCAAAAGTTATTAAATGAATATGGCAAAGCTCGAATAGTTGCCTCTATCAAAGCAGACGAACTTGCCTATTTAAAGGAATTGCAAACGTTACACCTAGATATTGAACAGCGCGCTAAATCATTTACTCGACTTCGTCATCTAAAGAAAATCTTAAGCAAAGCCGATGATCCACAACTAGCTCTCCTTAAAGAAAATGCCGGATTATTGGTCAAAGTACTTAATAAAGTTGAAAACGATATTAAAGCATTGCTGATAGATAGATATAGCTCACAAACCATCATACATTATCGAATCGGTAGAGGCGATTTCTTCAAAGAGGAAGATAGAGAAAATTTACGGTCAGCTACTTACGCTATACATTCAATTATCCACCCCATAAAATTATTTAATATTTTTATTAAGAATTATAAACAATTCAGCCCTGTTCAACAAATTGAATGTCTATTATTCGTTAAAAACTATCTCTTATTGGATACTAAAAATAATTTAATATCTGTTAAATATGAGAAAAGCGAAATAATCGACAGACTAGATATGTTTTGTCAATATGTTACTAGCGTCACTCAAGGCACTACAACAATCGAAGACCTATCCAATGAAATATCTAGCATCCTGATTAATAAAATAATTGATAAAGGGAAAAGTTTTTCAGAGTATTTAAGTACTATCTCAAAAGGAAAAATACCATATCAGCACATGTTACAAAGGTTAAACACTATCGTTCATGACTTTCAGCAGCATTTAAATGATGCTGCTCAAATTGAGGAATATTTTCTTGAAATTAACTTTATTCTTGACTCACCTAACCTTTTAACTTTAAACGACATTGAGCATAATAATAAAATAAAGTCGGCAATTGAGTTTTTTTGCAGGACACTTAGTGAAATACCTTCTTTTTCGAGCTCTGC
>CAYXVT010000017.1:11819-25024 GCA_964468105.1 Uncultured Candidatus Berkiella sp.
AATAGCAAATTAAATGAACGTTTTAAGTTGCCACTTTTAAATGACTTATCGATGTTGCCTATTTTAGATTTACCTGAATCACAAAGCATAAATATTAAATCATTATTATTTGATGTTTCGCAAGGCGGCATCAGGATGATTGAGAGTGAGAAGTCGTTACTCTCACTTATTGATACTATTGAACAGGGATTTTTGAACCGATTTAGTGACATTGATCTCAGCGAACTTAGAGAACAAGCATGGAGACATGATGAAAAGAGAATGCAAGAGGGATTAACACCATTAGCACCTAATGTACGTAGATACTATCAATATTATAGTCTTATTCAGAAATTCTTCACTCTGGCACTAATGTTTGATATTGAAAATATCGAAACTCAAATTGTACCTAGAGAAAATTTGCATGAATTCACTAATCTTAGAAGATTTTTAGAAAAAGCAGTATTAAGAGCTTTAGAGAAGGGTGCCAATGCTACAGCCATTGTTATTGACTCAGTTCTAAAATTGCCTGAAATTTCCCGCTTATTACCTAAAAATAAAGAATTCGAAACTCAACGCAACGAACAATTTAAAAAAATGATTAACGAAGGAAAACCCTTAGATAATCAAATTCTTGATAAAAATGCGCTACCCTTTATTGGCTTGATACAAAGCCAGATAACAAAAGAGTATGAGCTCAAATTTGGTAGTGAATTTGAAAGAAGAGTGCATATTGGACAGAAACTGCAGGCTATAGAAGAGTTAAAACGCAATATTGTCAAAGATGTTAAAAAAGAACTCACCTATCAAATTGTTGAGTTTATGAATCAGCATGAACTTGTATTACCTGTTATTGTTATGAATGACATACTCATAGATCAGTCAAAAATTCAGGAATTAGTTGTTAAAGCTACTTTTGAAATTAAACCTAATGAGTTTAAAAACTACCAACTTTCTGATTTTCAATCAATTAACGAATTTAAAGATATACTGAAATATTGGTATAATCGAATGGAAGATTTTCACTTTATTGGGAAAAATCCTGAAAAGCAAATAATTGAATTTATAGAAGAAAAAATAACCAACGATGACGAGTTTCACTATTTTGAGAACACTTTGAATATCCTCAAATATATCGATCTTATCAATATCTCAAAGAAAAGAGTATATAAAAGTTATGATAGTGACCTTTATAAAATATTTACAATATATTATAACAAAGCCTTCAAAATATTAAAAAATGATATTAATGAAACCTCAGATATCTTAGAAAGTTTTTTTATTACATTCAATAATTATCCAAAAGTTAAAATAGAACATGAAGAAGATGAAACATCTTTGAATCCATTTTCTGCACATCATAATTTAAAAGAAATCATCAAGAAAATTGACAGATTAAAAACAAAATATACAAAGTCTATTGAAATGTTGAATGAATCACGCGGACAAATGTCCTATTCTGAATTATTAATAAAAGTTTTGGAAGGCGGTTCACAAGAGCCCATCCTCCACTTTGGAACATCACAACAAAATGAAGTGGACTCAACTTCATCATTGCTTCCTGACACTGAATTTCCTGTTCCGCAAGCAGAACCTGAACATCCAGACTATATCGGTATTAACCGTACAATGAATTTCAATCCAGATTCTAAATATCGTTCCGTACTTGAAATTTTCTCTACTGAAGAATTAAAAAAAGATTTCCTAGAAGCCTTTACTTGGGGCATTGATGTTAACAATATTCGAAAATTAGAAAATACCAAATTAAATCAAACACAAAATTTGCTAGCAACTGAAGAATTCTTTAGTCCACAACATCAAATCGCAGTAATGAACTATGTCTTGTTATCTCTTGATTGTTTAGGAAAAATATCAGGATATAATGGAGAATTATCTATTCGGAATTTTAATAAAATTAAATCTATTTCAGATTCATTGCAAGACGTTTCTAGTCTTTTAACATCCACAATACTTGATCATGAAGTCATTACAACTAAAATTGATCATTTGACCTTTAAACTTGTTATTCTCAGCCAAGATCTGGTTGACATGCTCTCACAAACTACGCCCCCCTTCCCTGTGCAAAACAATTTAAATATGAATGACTTTTGTCATCTCAACGAATACCTTGCACACAAACTACTGGGGATCCCTTATCAAAAATCTATTTTAAGTCCAATTAATCCTTATTCACCGATTATGGACAAAGTAAGTGAAAAGTCCAAAAATGATTTTCTTCGCATTGCCGGCCACACGATGAATAAACCTCAGGTTGCCGGCAATGAGCTCAACTCTCCTGATACTGAGTCTGATCTTTAAAATATTTGTTAGACTGTTAGCTTCAAAGTGTATTTTCACTCCGTCGTAGGGTGGGCAAAGCTTTTAGCGTGCCCACCATCTTAGTTCGAATTGGTGGGCACACTTCCTCCTACGCTAACAGCTTCGGACGACAGGTCGTTTTGCCCACCCTACAACAAGGTATTTCATATTAGTTGACGGTAAAGGTTAACCTCACCATAATTCCTAATCGCTGCTGTACTAACAAGGAAAAGGTATGGGAATTAAAAATACTTCTGATAGATTCGGAAGCCTGACAAAGCTATTACATTGGTCCATTTTTGTTTTGTATATTGTTCAATATTTTCTTGTCTATCGTCGTGAATATTTCCCAAAGCACTCACCCGAAAAATTACAATACATCCTACTGCATGAATCCATTGGAGCCTTTTTATTGGTAATGGCTTTATTGATGATTACTTGGCACTATGTTGGAACCCGTCCGTCAATGTCTTCTATGCCTGCCGCTCATGCAAATGGAGCAAGGCTTGGTCATTTCTTGCTCTACTTCACTATGCTGTTTCAGCCAATTTCGGGTGTTGCCATGTCACAACTTGCAGGCTATCCCGTTGGTGTTTTTGGTTTGTTTGAAATACCGACATTATTGGCAAAAAATGAAGCGCTTGGGAAAATTGTGCACGCTTCACATGTCTGGTGTTCTTACTTGATTATTGCTTTGGTTGCTGGACACATCATTGCAGCGCTTTATCATCATTTTGTAATGAAAGATAATGTTTTGAAAAGAATGTCACCAATAGGTTAATTTTTATCTTTGTAGGGGTGGGCACGCAAAAAGCTTTGCCCTCCCTACTTCAGTAATTTGATAGGCCGATAATAAGGCCGCCAAAAGTTCTCGCTGACAAACTCATCAAAATCCAAATTCGGTGTCACCGTAGCAACCCCGTCAGTAATAGCTTGTTTGGCAACTGCATGCGCAACATGACAAGCTAGCTCGGTGATTTCAGTAATCGCTGGCAACAATGGCATAGAAGGGTCGATTCTGGCAGGCGATCTTTCGCTAATAGCGCTAGCTGCTGCCCAAAGCATATTATCTGTCACCTGAGTTGCTTTGGTAATCGTCGCGCCAATACCAATACCAGGAAACGAAAGCGCATTGTTACATTGGGTGACTTGATAGGATATCCCTTCATATTCAACCGGAGCAAAGGGGCTGCCAGTGGCAATCAGTGCTTTGCCTTGCGACCATTTTATTAAGTCTTGGGCATCTGCTTCACAGTTTTCATTTGGATTTGATAAAGGAAAGATTATTGGTTGAGAAACATGCTTGGCCATTGCTCGAACAATGTCTTCATTAAAAGCATTTCTAACCGTTGAACAACCTATCAAAATAGTTGGCTTTATGCCATTGACCACTGTGAGCAAATCAGACTTATCTTTCCATAGTGCTTGCTCTGATTGTGGTCTGGCATATGGCACTTGAAATGAAGCTAATGACATACCTTCCTGTAGCAATCCATTACGATCAATCAACCAGAATTGACGACGTGCGACGTCAGGCGCTATGCCGTTACGTAACATGGCGTTATAAAGCTGATCAGCAATACCAACTCCCGCCGTTCCTGCGCCAAAAACAATGATTCGTTGTTCTTCCAAAGGTTGATTTGATGCATGGATAGCGGCTAATAACGCAGCAAGTGAGACAACACCGGTGCCTTGCATATCATCATTGAAAGAGCAATGAAAGGTGCGGTATTTTTCCAAGATGCGTCTGGCATTTTGCAAACCAAAATCTTCCCAATGTAATAAACAAGTAGGAAATTTTTGATGGACTAGTTCAACAAATTGATGAATAAACTCATCATATTCTTTGCCTCGAAGGCGTGGTTGGCGCCATCCTAAATAAAGAGGATTATTGAGCAGTTCCTGATTATCAGTACCAACATCTAACATAATCGGTAAAGCGTTATAAGGATTGATACCACACAAGCTATAAACCACTAATTTAGCGATAGGGATATCCATACCCCCGATCCCTTGATCACCAATGCCAAGAATTCTTTCACCATCGGTAACGACAATAACATTAATATCTGCGTGAGTGCGGTTATCTAAAATCTCACTTAATTTATCTTTATCCGGATAGGCAATATAGAGCCCACGGGGTTGGCGAAATTCATGACTGAATTCTTTGACTGCAGCACTAACACCTGGGGTGTAAATGAGTGGCAAGGTCTCTTCTAGATCTTCATAAAGCAGTTTATAAAACAGTACCTCATTTTTGTCATGAAGATTGTTTAGATAAATATATTTCTGAAGATTACTGGTATAACGTGAATATTGATTTTTAGCGCGTTTAACTTGTTCTTCTAGGGTTTCAACACGAAACGGTAACTTTCCAAGAATTTTGAGTTCATTGCGTTCTTCAATCGAAAATGCGGTCCCCTTATTTAAAAGGGGCATCGCCATCAATGATTTACCAGTAAGAGGTGTTTCAATCCACTCTTTTTTGGACTGTGGATCGATTTGGGTAATGTATCTCAACATGGTTTATTTCAGCCAGTTCCTTGCGTTTGTAAACAGTGTCATCCATGGACTGTCCTCTACCCAATGCTCAGGGCTCCATGATAGCTGCCACGCTTTAAATACCCGCTCTGGATGCGGCATCATTATGGTGGCACGACCATCAGTAGACGTGAATCCTGTCATCCCGAAAGCTGATCCATTGGGATTATAGGGATAGTCTTCTGTTGGTTTACCATGACTATCAACATAACGCAACGCTAAAAGACCAGTATCAACTGTAGTGTTCTGACTAAAGTCTGTTTTACCTTCACCATGTGAGACCACAATAGGTAAAATCATTCCCTGCATATTTTGTAAAAAGATCGAATTGGATCCGCACACTTCAACCAATGAAAGTCGAGCTTCAAACTGCTCTGATGTGTTGCGCACAAATGTCGGCCAACTGTTCGCACCAGGAATAAGTTCTTTTAAGGACGAGAGCATTTGGCAACCATTACATACCCCGAGGGTAAAGGTATCTTCTCGCTCAAAGAAGGCACTAAACAAATCTCGTAACCGAGGTTGGTAAAGAATGGTTTTAGCCCAACCTTTACCCGCGCCCAAAACATCTCCATAGGAAAAACCACCACATGCAGCTAATCCTTGAAAATCTTTGAGATCCTTTCCGGCAATAAGATCGCTCATCGTGACATCGATTGCTTCAAAGCCCGCTAAGGTGAAGGCAGCTGCCATTTCAAAATGACCGTTAACGCCTTGTTCGCGTAGGATTGCCACACGCGGCTTAATTTTTCCGATTGTAGGGGACGACCTCCTGCTTACGCTCGGAAGCTTCGGCAAGGCAAGCTGTGCCTGTTCTGATAGGACATCAACAACAAACAACCCTTTATTACTATCATCTACAATATGACTATAAGCCTTATCCGCACATTCAGGGTTATCTCTTAAACGTTGCATCATATAACTGGTCTTAGACCATAACGCTTGAAGCTCAGCGCGCTTTTTAGAAAATAAAAGCTTTCCTTGCTGATAAATTCTAATTTCTTGCTGTTCATTTATTTTGGCAATTTTATGAACACAGTCACTTAGGCCAACATCTGCAAAAATAGCTTTAATATTATCTGCTTCATTTTCCAAAACTTGAATAACTACGCCACATTCTTCATTAAAAAGTTCAGCTATCTCACTGCTGTAAATGTCTAGTCCACAATGACTGGCAAAGGCCATTTCACAGAGTGTTGTAAATAGTCCACCATCACTACGATCATGATAAGCTAAGACTAGATTTTTCTGTTTCAGTTGATTTAAAGCAGTTATAAATTGCTTCATGATTTCAGGATTATCAACATCTGGTGTTTCACCACCCATTTGCTTTGTCACTTGTGCAAAAATACTGCCGCCAAGACGTTTTTTGCCTTGCGCAAGATCAACAAACAAAAGACTAGTTTTGCTCTTGGTCTCTAATAAAGGCGTTAAGGTTTTTCGAATATTTTTGATTGGAGCAAATGCAGAGACAACTAAAGTGACCGGTGAAATCACTTCATAGTTTATTTTATCTTCTTGCCAACAGGTTCGCATAGAAAGAGAATCTTTACCAACAGGAACGGTGATGTCCCAAGCTGGACATAATTGTTTGCCAACAGCTTCAACCGCTGCAAATAAATCAGCATCATTGCCAGGTGTGTTAGCTGCTGCCATCCAATTACAAGATAATCGTATATCCGACAATGAGGCGACATCTGCTGCCAAAATATTTAATACTGCTTCTGCAAGACTCATACGAGCAGCCGCTGGTGAATTAATCACCGCAATGGGGGATCTCTCACCCATGCTCATTGCTTCACCGGTGGTATCACTATAATTTGTAGCTGTCACCGCGCAATCGGCAACAGGCACTTGCCAGGGTCCAATCATTTGATCACGCGCTGTTAATCCACCAACCGTTCTATCGCCGATGGTAATCAGAAATGTTTTGTCAGCCACACTGGGTGCTTGTAAAACACGAGAAGCAATATCGTCTAAAGTATAATCTTTTGTTTTTAATGAGGTGTCAGGATGTTGTATCGAAGTTACTTTCTTAAACATTTTTGGTGGATTACCAAAAAGAACTTCTTGCGGCAAATCAATAGGATTGTTGGAAAATATCTCATCATGTACATGAAGATGCGGTTCATCGGTTGCATGCCCCAGCACAGCAAAAGGACAACGTTCTCTTTCAGCAATCGCCGTAAATTGTTCAAGCGAAGATGGAGCAATAGCCAAAACATAGCGTTCTTGAGATTCATTACACCAAATTTCTAATGGCGACATCCCAACTTCTGCATTCGGTATTTTTCTTAATTCAAGATGAGCGCCTTTATGGCAGTCATTAACAATTTCTGGCATAGCATTGGCAAGCCCACCTGCCCCCACATCATGAATTGAAATAATGGGGTTATGGATCCCTTGCGCCCAACATCTATCGATCACTTCTTGAGCACGACGTTGCATCTCTGGGTTTTGTCTTTGAACGGAAGCAAAATCAAGATCTTCTTTACTCGTCCCTGCTGCCACAGAAGAGGCGGCTCCACCACCCAAACCAATTTTCATTGCGGGGCCACCTAACACTATTAATAGCGCACCTTCAGTAAAGGGTTGCTTTTGAACATGTGCCTCGGCAATATTGCCCATTCCGCCTGCCAGCATAACGGGCTTATGATAACCATAAGCTTGATAAGACTGTTCCGTTTTTGATTTGGGTTGCTCAAATGTTCGAAAATAACCACATAAATTAGGACGCCCAAACTCATTATTAAAAGCAGCGCCACCAATAGGGCCTTTGAGCATAATATCTAAGGCTGTTGATATCCTTTTAGGATAGTGAGCTTCACCTTCCCACGCTTGAACTAGCCCTGGAATATGTAAATTTGAAACCGTAAAACCGGTAAGTCCTGCTTTAGGTTTTGCGCCACGCCCCGTTGCGCCTTCATCACGGATCTCTCCGCCCTGTCCTGTGCCCGCGCCAGCAAACGGTTCAATAGCCGTTGGATGATTATGGGTTTCGACTTTCATTAAGATATGAGTAGGCTCATTTGAAAAACCATAAGTGTTGTTTTGCGAGCTATAAAAGCGCTGCTGGCCAAAACCTTCCATCACAGCCGCATTATCGTGATAGGCTGATAATATGCCCTTTGAATTGTTTTGGTAGGTATTTTTAATCATCCCAAACAAGGTATCTGTTTTAGGCTTACCATCAATTTCCCATGTCGCTTTAAAAATCTTGTGACGGCAATGTTCAGAATTGGCTTGCGCAAACATCATCAATTCAACATCGGTAGGATTGCGCTCCAATTTTAAATATTCGGTAAGAAGATAATCTATTTCATCCGATGATAAAGCTAATCCAAGATCACTGTTTGCTTTTTCTAACGCTTTTTTTCCATCCACCAGAATATTAATCATTTGCAAAGGAAGTGGTGCATGCGTTTCAAAACATTTTTGTGCTTGTTGCCAGTTGGTTATAACTGTTTCGGTCATCCGATCATGCAATTGCGGTGCGATAACAGCCCATTGTTCAGCTGAAATAGCTTTGGCCACTTCAAAATGATAAACAATGGCACGCTCAATACGCTTAACCTTAGATAAACCCACGTGGTGCAAAATATCTGCGGCTTTTGAGCCCCAAGCTGATTGGGTTCCAAAGCGCGGCAACACCCAAAGGGTATTTGATAAGTCTTCTACAGGGTGCACAGCATTAAGAACATCCCCGATAAGCACTTGCTCGTTTGCCGTTAATTGGGCTTCTAAATCGATAAAATATTCATAGTGAGAGGAAAGTCGAGTAAGCGATGGTAACTGTTTATGTAAACGCGTAAATACTTGTGAAAGTCTAAATTCAGAATGAGCTATTTCACCAACTAGTCTTAGCATTTTGGGCACTTCAAATGGGGGGTTTAGATCGCAAGATCCTACTGGATTTTGAGGATGAGGGCTATATAGATCTTGTTAAATACGTTCTTATGTAGGGGCGGGTCACCGTGCCCGCCCGTGTTTTAAGAGGGCCGGCACAGTGACCGGCCCCTACCATAGTTGCGATATTTAGCTAACTAATTATTGAATTCATAGTTTACTTTATAACAAACCTTTGTTAGTTTACACCCATCATATTAAATCAATGGGGATCCACACATGTCAGACTTATTGTATCAAGCAGCCAAAGAAAATGACGTTGAATCAATTATAAAACTCGCAAAATCAGGCGACGATGTTAACGCTTATCAATCCTGGATCTGGAGCTACTTTTGGGCTGATACTCCCCTTAGCATTGCAGCGACTAACGGTCATACTGAAGCTGTGAGCACATTACTCAGCCTAGGCGCTGCAGTGAACCTGAAAACAGGCAGTTTGTTCGGTTGGAGCACGCCTATTTCCAAAGTCGTTAATATTATTGTTGAAAAAATGAATGCAAATCAGAAAATAGTAGATGCATCTAATTCAACAGATATCCAAGAAAAACATCATTTCTCTGAAGCCATTGAAAATCAATATGCCGTACTTCAGTTATTAATAGATAATGGTGCAAAAGTTGAAAGCATTCCTGAAAGCTTCTCATCAAACGGTCGTGGCAAAAGTTTAACCACTTTGTTAACTGTTGCTGAAGGTTTTAATGATATCGCAACCATTCAAAAAATATTGGATCTGAATAAAGTGGATCCTAGCACTGGTCTTGGTAAATATAATATTAATCTTGAGAGTTTATTAACCAATGCTTGCGATACTAAAGAAACCGATACCGCAATCGTGAAATTACTGGTTGAAAAAGGTGCTTATATCTATGAACCAGGTTTATTATCAAAATGCGTTGATAATGGTTCTTATAGCAAAGCGCAAGTGCTGATGGATAAAATGCTGGATGAAGGTTTAATTGACTATAAATCCATTAAAAATATGATCCCTAAAATTAATCTTGATAACGTTACTTTCCAATTACAACATGATGGTTTAGTCGAGCATAAAGGAAAATTGGAAAAAACCATTTCCCTTGTTGTTGCTCAACAACAAAATCCAATTTCTTGGTTAACTCAGGAATATATTAAAGCTAAAGATGCTCTTCAAGTCTTTGAAGATAACATCTTAAAGCCTTTCGTAAAATTCACGGCAACCTTAGAAAATGAACTGCACGTTAATTTGTTTGATAGTAAACATGTTATTTACATTGAAGATGTGATTGATGTATCACCTGCGGTGAACCATACCATTGCAGATATCAATGTGTTATCAACACAAGACGTTTTGCAGCACAAACAAGCCATGAACCAATTGCAATGCATGAACCCACCTCTGATGATGGCGCATGCATTGGAACATCATGAGCCTGTCGCTTTAATCTAGTCCCACCGGGGTCAGGCATGGCCCCGAATACCCGCATTTGCATATATTGACCTATTACCTATACTAAAAATCAACAGACAATACAGGGAGCGTATTCAATGTCACTTGGTCAAAAACTGGATAATGTGATTGAAAGAATGGAATCAGACAAAAAACAAGAAGAAAATGACAATACTTTCTCAAAATTTATCAATAGCCCCTTTAGAACTACTTCTACATCTTTAAATCCTACCAGAACACAGACTGATTTGGATTTACCTTCTACAGCTAACCCTAAAATGAAAATCTCTCCTAAGTAGAGAAATGACAGATTAAGAATGTGCTCTGCGTCTTTCTTGAAAAAATTCAGATAAGATCTGGCCACATTCGTTGGCCAGAATACCTTCTGTCAATTCTACGCGATGATTCAATGCATTATTTTGTAAAATATTAAAGATACTGACGGCGGCGCCAGATTTGGGATCGCGGGCACCAAAAACAACACGTGAAATCCGTGCTTGAATAATCGCGCCAGCACACATCGCACAAGGTTCTAAGGTGATATATAAAGTGGCATTGGATAATCGATAGTTTTTATCTTTGAGGGTTGCCATACGGATGGCTTGGATTTCAGCATGCGCTGTTGGATCGTGCATTGCAATGGGGCGGTTATGGCCTTCGCCAATAACGATGTTATCACGAACAATAACCGCTCCAACGGGTACTTCACCTAGCGCTTTCGCTTTTTGGGCAAGCGTTAGAGCATGTTGCATCCAAACGCTATCCAAATTTATTCCCACTCAATGGTTGCTGGCGGCTTGCTCGAAATATCATAAGTCACACGTGCAATCCCTGGAATTTCATTGATAATGCGATTTGAAACATGGGCCAGTAAGTCATAAGGCAATTGCGCCCAAGTTGCGGTCATAAAATCAGTCGTTTCAACCGCACGCAATGACACCACATATTCATAACTTCTGGCATCACCCTTAACGCCTACTGCTTTGACAGGTAAAAACACAACAAAGGCTTGGCTTACTTTTTGGTAATAATTAAATTGATGTAAAGTATCAATAAAAATAGCATCTGCTTGGCGCAAAATATCAGCATATTCAGGTTTCACTTCACCTAAGATACGCACCCCAAGTCCAGGACCGGGAAATGGATGGCGCATCACGATCTTTTCAGTTAAACCTAATGCTAAGCCTATCTTACGTACTTCATCTTTGAATAAGAGTCGCAATGGTTCACAGAGCTTTAATCTCATATGAGCAGGCAAGCCACCCACATTGTGATGAGACTTGATCACATGTGCTTTACCGGTTTGTGCACCAGCTGATTCAATCACATCAGGGTAAATGGTGCCCTGAGCTAACCATTTCACTTGGGTTAGTTTGGCAGCCTCTTTCTCAAAAATATCGATAAAGGTTTTACCAATCGCTTTGCGTTTATCTTCTGGGCATGTCACCCCTTTCAAGGCTTCATAGAAAACGTTAGCGGCATCAACATGGATCACTTTCATGCCAATATGCTCGGCAAAAGTGGACATCACTTGAGTTGCTTCATTTAAACGTAATAAGCCATTATCAACAAAAACGCAGGTTAATTGATCCCCAATCGCGCGGTGAATTAATGCTGCAGCAACGGCTGAATCAACGCCACCAGAAAGACCTAATAAAACTTGATCGTTACCGACTTGTTCTTTTATTTCATTAACAGCATGCTCAATAATGTTAATTGGAGTCCAATTGGCGGTCACTTTGCAGATATCAAACAAAAAGCGTTCAATAAGGGTTTGCCCATGCAAGGTATGAGTCACTTCAGGATGAAATTGCAAACCATAATATTGGCGTTGTTCATCAGCCATCGCAGCAATAGGTGCATTGTCGCTTGCTGCTATCACTTTAAAGCCACTAGGCAATGCAACGACTTTGTCACCATGACTCATCCATACATCCAAGGCTGTTAGCCCATCAAAAAGTGCATTAGGATAAGTCACTGTGACTGGTGCATGGCCAAATTCTCTTTTACCAGAGGGGGCAACTTTGCCACCTAATTGGTGCGCAAGCGCTTGCATACCATAACAAATGCCTAATAAAGGGCATTTTAAATCAAAGACTATTTGAGCAATGCGTGGTGTGTTTTCAAGATGAACAGACTCAGGACCGCCAGAGAGAATGATTCCGCTTGGATTAAAAGCCTTTATTTCTTCTTCAGACCAATCAAAGGCGTGTAATTCACAATAGACGCCAGCTTCTCTAACTCGACGTGCAATCAATTGGGTATATTGCGATCCAAAATCAAGGATCAGGATTTTATCTTGCTCATTCAACATTTTCATTTACTTCTTAATCTGCACGATAATTTGGTGGTTCTTTGGTAATAGTGACATCATGCACGTGGCTTTCGCGGATTCCTGCATTGGTAATGCGAACGAATTGGGTTTCTGTACGCAACGCATCGATATTCGAAACGCCGGTATAACCCATACTTGAACGTAAACCGCCCATTAATTGATGAATTACATTGAGCATGCTGCCTTTATATGGCACGCGCCCTTCTATGCCTTCTGGCACTAATTTTTCTTCACCTTGTTCCAATGATTGGAAATAACGATCGCTTGAACCTTGACGTTGTGCCATAGCACCAAGAGATCCCATGCCGCGATAAGATTTATAAGAACGCCCTTGATAAAGAATGGTTTCACCAGGTGCTTCATCTGTTCCTGCCAGTAAGCCACCAATCATCACCGAGGATGCGCCAGCGGCTAAGGCTTTAGCAATATCCCCTGAATATCGAACGCCACCATCAGCAATCACTGGTATATTGTGTTTTTCTAATGCTTTAGCAACATTATAAATGGCTGTTACCTGAGGAACACCAACACCCGCAACAATACGGGTTGTACAAATGGATCCTGGACCAATACCGACCTTCACAGCATCAGCTCCCGCTTTCACGAGGGCTAAGGCACCATCGGCCGTTGCAATATTACCAGCAATAACTTGAACTTGTGGGTAATGCTGTTTCAACCAACGCACTCTATCGATAACACCTTG
>CAYXVT010000018.1:0-3652 GCA_964468105.1 Uncultured Candidatus Berkiella sp.
CTCGTCGTAGTGAAGGTGGCGAAAACCGTCGTCCTTATAACAATGAAGGCGCTCCCCGCCGAGCACCAAGTGAAGGTGGCCAAAACCGCCGCACTTATAACAATGAAGGCGCTCCTCGTCGGGCACCTGAAGGTGGCGAAAACCGTCGTACTTACAACAATGAAGGCGCTCCTCGTCGAGCACCTGAAGGTGGAGATAACCGCCGCACTTATAATAATGAAGGTGCACCACGTCGCGCATCAACTGAAGGTAGCAAAAAGCGTACTTATCATAATGATGCACCAAGAAGTAGTGAAGGCGCTCCAAAACGTCGGGTTCCTACCGAGGGTAAGCCTGTTTTTGAAAGAGTCGTTCAGGACTAGACACTTCTACGTGCCGTGGCTTGGAACAAGTCGCGGCACGTTGGGAATTGATTCTATAAACAAAAATGCCGCGTTGCATCAAAGACACAACGCGGCATTTTTTTTAGAAAAATTAAGCAGCTTTCGCTTTCTTAACTTTTCTCTTACGACGAGCTTTTGGCTTAGCAGCAGCTGACTTCTTAGCTACTTTTCTTTTAACTGCACGCTTTTTGGGCTTAGCAGATTTTACAGTTTTGCGTTTTTTAGCAACTGTCTTGCGTTTTTTAGCAACTGTCTTGCGTGCCTTCTTAGGTGCAGCAGCTTTTTTAGCAACTTTCCGTTTTTTAGCAACGGTCCGTTTCTTTGCTGCGGGTTTAGCGGTAGTAGCCTTCTTACGTTTTGATGCTGCTTTCTTCTTACGAACAACCATGCTGCCTCTCCTCATACTAGGGTAACTACCTCAAACTTAGCACATAAAATAAAAAAGATAAAATTTTACAAGACTTTTTATTAAAATATTTTACTTTTTTAAAAAAAAATCCAAAAAATAACCCTTCTCACGGTTATTTTATTAAAGAATGTGTCAGTTGCTGCCAAACATTTGTTGCAAAACACTTCGATACTGTTTTAGATTGGTACATCAAAATGTCAGAAGAAGTGACTTTAGTTTGGAAATTTTAGTAGACGCTGATGCCTGCCCGAATGTCATCAAGCAGATCCTCTTTCGGGCAGCCATGAGGCTGAGTATGACGACAACACTATATGCCAACCATACCCTCACTATCCCCAAATCCCCTTTTATTAAATTTGTGCAAGTACCCGGGGGGTTTGATGTGGTCGATCATAAAATTGTTGAATTGGTAAAACCGGGCGATCTGGTTATCACGGCGGACATTCCATTAGCCTCTGGCGTTGTCGAGAAACACGCCCATGCCCTTAATCCCCGTGGGGAGCTTTATACCAAAGAAAATATTCAACAAAGACTGACTTTGAGAAATCATATGGATGAGTTAAGAAGCACCGGACATGTCACTGGCGGCCCTCCCCCATTGAATCAACGGGATCAACAGGCCTTTGCCAATGCCCTTGATAGCTTTTTAGCTAAACATTCCATAAAGAAATAGTTACTTCGAATTCTTCAATACACAATTAAAGCGACTTACAAGCTTGCTGGGGTATTGCAAATGCTGTAAGCAGGTTAGATTCAAAAGATAAGGCATACCCATGATAGCATTAACATCATCGGGTAGCTCTTCAGGGACAATACAGACAGCAGTTGATGTATAGTACGCACCGGCATAACAGCCAGTTTCAGTGATGATACTTAGAGGTTTTGGCTCTGCTGGCTTGGGGGGATAAAGTCTTTCATATAGTATCCTTGCCAATGCCAATGCCTTATCTCTTATTTCACTCAACACCCGCACTAATTGATTATTATTAACAGGAGTAATTTTGGCTTCAAGTTCACTCTCAGGACTGATTCTAAAATAGCGAATGCCGTTAATTACTGCCCCCTTCTCTTGAACAGAATGATCTTCAAATAGAAACTCTTCACCGTAGACTTGCTTCTCAAACCAATCGATGGCGCCTCTCATCTCATTAAAGGTCGGCTTATAATGGCCAGAATCATTACTCATTGTTACCAAACGACCATGCTCAATATAAAGTATCCCTGCTCCTTTTAAATCGCATCCAGAACTCAAGTGAGAATGATTAATGTTCAAACTCATATGGGCACAATAAAGACGATCGCCTGGGAAAAGTGTGTACAAACAAGGGCCCGTTAATAAGAGGTTATTAGCATCATAAAAAAAACCATCAACTATCTTAACCCTATATAGTTCTCGTATTTCACTACTCATATATTTTTGACGTGCAACACTCTCTTCTTCAAATTCACCATAAAATGCTTCTTTGAGAGTAATATTTTTTCTTTTTTGGTTAAACATTGGCAGATAAGCTTTATCTTCGGGACTTAAACTTTCAGCAAGCGAACGGGTACGGTGACGTATAGCTGGAATAGGAATTGTTGCGCTGGAGATGCTTTGTCCCTGCATGATTAGGTTAATCCTTTATCCTAAATTTTCTTTCCATTTTATATGCCTCGTTCAATTAAAATTGTGCGTGCATACTAATCATATATACAGAACAAATCCATTTATTTCTGCATACTGATAACTCATTCTTGCAATCTACATCTAAAAGAATAAATAAGGAATACTGTTTTTTGTTGAAGGGCTTATAGAAAGGATGTTGGAATTGGTGGGCACGCTAAAAGCTTCTTGTCTGCCGTAGCTTTTATCTAAGCTAACGGCAGTTTAAGAATACTAGCGTAGGCAGATGCCCACCCTACGCCGAGATTACACTTGCATCAATGAATTAACTTATCCTGCTTTCAACGAAAGCCGATCGCTTTTTTGCCGTGGCCAACCAAATGAAGCCTAAAGCTCCTAACATCAAGCCAGCAGGGATAACCATTAATGCTAAGGTATAGGCATGCGCATCATAAACAGGCACGTCGGCATTCATGGTGCCATCCCAGAGATGTGACATGATCTGGCCAATCACACTATGGAATACATACCCAAAAGTCATGATGATCATGTTGGCGCAAGCGGTTGTTAATCCTACCAATTGTTCACCACCGTAGGTGCTGGCCTTGTAGATGGCCAAAATTTGGTAAGCACAAAATACCCCAATCACGACAAACATCACGGTTAAGATGGTGACCGAAAGCTGCCCGGTGAACATCAATAAGAATGAGGCACTCATGACAATGCCGCTTAAAATGATGAAACCATAATAAGCTTTGGTTTTTTCGGTTATCCAGGTCAAAACAGGACATCCAAAACACATTCCTAAGAAAATAAGAGACGGTAAAGAAGCCGCGACACTTTCATTTAATTTATAAACAGACTTGAGGTATTCCTTACCCCAGACATCCGCAAAACCTTCTAAAGGCCCAACCATTAATCCGGCAAAAAAGCAGATCAAAAGAATTTGTGGATTTGTTAACACTTCTTTAACACTGGCAACCCAGCCTTGATGGGCATTCTGAGTAGCTTGAGCGGGAATAGCAAAGTAAGTAGCAACTGCAAGCAAAAGACCAAGCAAGATAATGGATTGAAGAACCACATCAGATCCAAAAGTGTGCATCAAATAATTTATCGGTTGTCCACCATAAATAGCACCAACCAATCCGATTGTGACTGAACAACCAAGGATAAAAGTAAATTTATCTTCTGGAAAAGACATTCTGATAATCTTAAAAACACCTAATATCGCCGCAGAAGATCCCATGCCAATAAGCA
>CAYXVT010000018.1:3662-3891 GCA_964468105.1 Uncultured Candidatus Berkiella sp.
CCAATGCCTGGATATATCCAATGTTCAGCATACAATAAAGGCATAATACCAATCACAGTAAGCAACATGCATATAGGAAGGACCCACTTTGGACCATATCTATCTAATAAAATACCAACTGGGATATGCATACCGGCATAACCAATATAATAAAGACCCGAGTATTGACCAAAAAGGGAAGCATCAATTTGAAATCTTTCTAATATATCCGCCATCATGATATTGGGTA
>CAYXVT010000018.1:3901-9746 GCA_964468105.1 Uncultured Candidatus Berkiella sp.
CTAAAGACCACATTAACCAAATGGATATAACATTTCTCTGTTGCTGCATGACAATAACCTCAATGAACCATTAAAACGATAATAAGTGAAAACTGCGATAATTTGAATGGTATGGGACTATGCGCTGCTGCGCAGCAGGAAGGAGTGGATGTGAAAAAAGTGTTTCATTTTGTTCATGTTTTTCAACATATCAAGTTTATTTGATAAACTCAAGCCTAAAATAAATACTATGTTATGTAAATAGATATTGACTCATTATCGATAAGCGGTTGATTTTATTTGATATTTGACCCCTTCCCCCTCTACGTGCCGCGACTTGTTCGCGGCAACCATAAAGAAAAGATGGATACCGCGGACGAGCCGCGGTACGTAGAAACTAGTACTTAGTGTAAATAATCCTATACTTAAAAAGTACCTAGTCTATATATATGTGTCCAAAGACGGGATAAAAAATGCCAAGGAAGGCAAAGACTAAAATCGGATGTTTACTGGTTTGCACCTTATTGTGCGGATGCAACGTTGGCCCCAATTTTAAGAAGCCATCTGCACCCAATACAAACACCTATACTGAAGCACCTCAGCCTGAACAAACCGTCAGTTCAAAAGGCAAAGGTGGTGAAACACAATATATCAATTCCGGGCAAAGAATTCCTGAACAATGGTGGGGATTATTTCACAGCGATCCACTGAATCAATTAATCGTCAAAGGGATCACCAACAGCCCCAATATTGATGCGGCTAAAGCGGCTCTTAGACAAGCTCATGAGAATTACCGTGTGTCCGCCGGAAACTATCTTTTTCCTGCATTTGATTTACAAGCAGGTGCGCAACGACAACAAATAACAGGCGCAAATTTTGGTAACGAGAATTCTCCCACCTCCATTTTCAATTTGTTTAATACACAAGTAAATGTCTCCTATACGCTTGATATTTTTGGTGGTAATCGTCGTGCACTCGAAGCATTATGCGCCCAAGTGGATTATCAGCGTTATGAATTAGAAGCAGCCTATCTGGCGTTAACGGCAAATATCGTCACCTCAGCGATTACAGAAGCTGCTTTACGTGCTCAAATAGCAGCAACTTACAGTATTATTAAACTTGAAGAAGACTTACTATCTATTTCAAGAAAACAATATAATCTGGGTGGCATCGCACAAACCGATGTTCTCACTCAAGAATCACAATTAGCACAATCAAGAACAGAATTACCACCGCTTGAGAAAAAGTTAAGTCAAACAAGAAATAATCTTGCTGCTTTAATTGGTGAAATACCAAGCCAAGCGACCATTCCAACTTTTTCCTTAGATGAATTGCAATTACCTACTGATTTGCCTCTAAGTCTACCGTCGTCTCTTGTGCAACAAAGACCTGACATTCGCGCATCTGAAGCTTTACTACACCAAGCAAGCGCACAAATAGGAGTTGCAACCGCTAATTTATTACCAAATGTAACATTGAGCGGTTACGATGGATGGCAAGCGAATCAAATTGGGGATTTGTTTAAAAACAGTACCAATGTTTGGAATATCGCCACAAACTTAATGCAACCCATTTTTCATGGCGGTGCGTTACTAGCACAGCGTCGTGCATCGATTGCAGCCTTTGATCAAGCCCGAGCACAATATCGACAAACGGTGATCGTTGCTTTTCAAAATGTAGCTGATGCCCTTCGTGCCATAGAAATGGACGCGAAAGAACTTGCCGCTCAAACTGAAGCACTTGATGCAGCAACGAAATTACTCAAACTCACAGAAGATCAATACCGATTAGGCTCTGTTACCTATCTTGTATTGCTCACTGCTCAACGTCAGTACAACCAAGCTTTGATCGGCCGTATTCAGGCTCAAGCCACGAGATACACTGATACGGCTGCATTGTTTCAAGCATTAGGTGGTTCATGGTGGCAAAGCGCTTTAATCGGAGAGAACCCAAATGGCTAAGCGAATGATTATCATGCTGATTGGACTGGGAATATTATTTGGCGGTATATTCGCTTTCCAAGTATTTAAAACTTTCATGATGAATAAGTATCTCAAAGGTAATACAGCGCCTGCCGTAACCGTTTCCACCATTGAAGCTAAAAATGAGGCTTGGGATCCCAAAATGAAAGCCTCTGGCAGTCTTCGTGCAATTAAAGGTGTTAATGTTACCAGTGAAATTGCGGGTCTTGTTCGCACCATACAATTTATCCCAGGTGCCAATGTAAAAAAAGACGAGCTACTTGTAAAATTAAACGACGATGCTGAAGTGGCACAGCTAAATGCCCTCGTTGCTGCCGCAGATATTGCTAAAATTACTTATGAACGTGACAAGGCCCAGTTTGAAGTTCATGCCGTTAGTAAACAAACCCTTGATAATGATGCTGCCTCCTTAAAGGGAGCCATTGCGCAAGTAGAGCAACAAAAAGCCGTCGTTGCAAAAAAAATCATCTTAGCTCCTTTTACTGGGCGTCTTGGAATATCTAGTGTCAATCCAGGACAATACTTAAATCCTGGAGATCCTATTGTTACTTTGCAAACACTCGACCCAATATATGTCGACTTTTATTTACCTCAACAAGCGCTAAAGCAAATTGCCAAAGGACAAGCAGTAACAATTACTTCTGATACTTATCCAAATCAAGTTTTTAAAGGGAAAATAACTACGATTAATCCGCTCGTAGATGTAGCAACACGCAACGTGCAAGTTGAAGCAACAGTGTCAAACCCCAAACAAATTTTGCTGCCTGGTATGTTTGCAACCGTTGACGTATCAACGGGCAAACCGCAACAGTATTTAACCTTACCCCAAACAGCCATCAGTTTTAATCCTTATGGGGAAATTGCGTACATTATCAAAGAAAATGATAGCCAAAAAGATAAGAATGGTAATCTCATTAAAGATAAAGCTGGCAAGCCCATTCTGGTTGCACATCAAACCTTTGTTAAAGTGGGCGAAACCCGGGGAGATCAAGTTGCCGTTTTAAGTGGCATTAAACCTGGTGATATTGTTGTGACCAGTGGCCAGTTGAAATTAAAAAATGGCAGCACAGTTGTGATCAACAACTCCGTTGTGCCTAGTAATAATCCTTCACCAAAAGTAGTTGACGAGTAAACCAAAGGATATTCCTTATGTATTTTACGGATTTATTTATTCGCCGACCTGTGCTCTCAACCGTTGTGAGCTTAATGATATTGGTACTTGGCTTACGGGCAATGACCCTGTTACCTATCAGACAATTTCCTTTTACTCAAAATGCCGTTATTACTGTAACAACCGTCTATACTGGCGCTGATCCTGCCTTAATTGCCGGTTTCATTACAACACCCTTAGAAAATTCAGTGGCTCAAGTGAATGGCATTGATTACTTAACTTCCACTAGCATTCTAGGCGTGAGCACAATTACAGCCAATTTAAAACTCAATTATGATCCAGATAAAGCGATGACTGAGATGAATACCAAAGTCAACGCCGTACTGAATCAATTGCCTAAAGAAGCACAAGTCCCTACTCTAACGGTCTCTATCGGTCAAACGATTGATGCGATGTATATTGGTTTTAATAGTGATGTTTTAGAAGCCAACCAAATCACAGATTATCTTGTTCGAGTGGTACAACCCAAACTGCAAGCTATTGATGGTGTTCAAAATGCTGAGATTTTAGGCCAACGAAACTTTGCCTTAAGGGCCTGGTTAGATCCTCTCAAAATGTCTTCCTATAATGTCACCGGCGCTGATATTACAAATGCACTAGCTAAAAATGACTTTATCTCTGCAGCAGGTCGCACAGACGGTCAAATGGTAACCGTGAATCTAATTGCGGATACGGGTTTGCATACTGTTGAGGAATTCAAAAATCTTGTTATAAAATCACAAAATGGCGCTATCGTCAGACTTGGCGATGTGGGCAATGTTACCTTAGGTTCAGAAAATTATGATACGGCTGTAGGTTTTGATGGCCAGAAAGCAGTTTATATTGGTATTCAAGTCGCCCCGGCGGCTAATTTACTCACAGTAATTGATAGCGTACGCAAAGAATTTCCTCAAATACAAGAGCAATTTCCCGAAGGATTGAATGGTCAAATTGTTTATGACTCAACAAAATTTGTAAATAGTTCAATAAAAGAAGTTATTCGTTCTCTATTAGAAGCAGTTGTGATTGTAACGGTCGTCATATTTTTATTTCTTGGCTCAGTACGTTCAGTTCTCATTCCAGTACTGGCCATTCCGCTTTCATTAATTGGTACATTCTTTATCATGCTCGCTTTAGGCTACTCCATCAATTTGCTCACTCTTCTGGCTTTAGTGCTCGCTATTGGATTGGTGGTCGATGATGCTATTATCGTGGTTGAAAACGTTTTTAGACATATGGAAGAAGGTGCTTCACGGTTCCAAGCTGCTCTGTTAGGAGCAAGAGAGTTAGCAAATCCTATTATTGCGATTTCTGTCGTTTTAATTGCGGTCTATGTTCCTATCGGATTTATGGGGGGATTGACCGGTGCTTTATTTACCGAATTTGCCTTTACGCTCGCAGCAGCTGTAGGTATCTCTGCTATTATCGCCCTTACCCTTTCCCCTATGATGTGTTCTAAATTTCTAAAAATTTCACAAAGTAACAATGGTGGTTTCATACATTATATCGATAAAAAATTTAAAGCGCTTGAAACTAAATATGAGTCCGTGTTAAATAGTTCTCTGAATTATTTACCCGTAACGGCAGTGTTTGCTGCGATTATTTTATTAAGTAATTATTTTCTTTTTAATACCTCTAAAAAAGAACTTGCCCCACAAGAAGATCAAGGGATCATTATCTCTCAACTGACGACCGCGCCTAATGCCAGCTTAGGCCAAACACAACTATTCTCTCGCATTATTTATGAAACATTTGCAAAACATTCCGAGACTGATCACGTGTTTCAATTGGATGGCATCGCTGGTCTTAACTCAGGCATTGCAGGTATGGTGTTAACCCCTTGGGACCAGCGCAAGCAAACTGCAGATCAACTTCAGGTTGTTGTACAAAATGAATTATCAACTATCGCAGGTGCTCGTACGGCTGTTTTCCAACCACCTCCCCTACCTGGCAGTAGCGGATTACCTGTTCAATTTGTTATCCAAACTACCGATAGTTATGATCGTCTCAATGAAGTTTCACAAGCTATGATGGATAAAATTCGTGCCAGTGGTATGTTTATCTATGTTGACGTTGATCTGAAGATTGATAAAGCACAAACCTCGATTGATCTTAACCGTGATAAAGCTTCAGAACTTGGACTAACAATGTCAGATATCGGTAATGTGCTGTCTTCAAACTTAAGTCAAAATTATGTAAACTTTTTTAGTATGTCGGGACGTTCTTATAAAGTGATCCCACAAGTCACTCGCATTGAGCGTCTCAATGATGATCAACTCTTAAACTACTACATCACGACGCTCAATGGCACTTCAGTACCTCTTTCAACGGTTGCTAAAATCAGAACATCCGTTGTACCTGAATCCGTTAATCACTTTCAGCAACTCAATTCTGCCACTATCTCAGGCGTGCCTTTTCCAGGCGTTGCGATGGGCACTGTTCTTGATTATCTGACTAATTTAAGTCATGAAATGCTACCTCAGGGCTACACCATGGATACAGCTGGCCAATCACGCCAATATATGCAAGAAAGTAGCGCATTAATTGTGACTTTCTTCTTTGCGTTGATCATTATTTATCTCACCTTAGCCGCTTTATTTGAAAGTTTTCGCGATCCACTCATCGTTTTAATCAGTGTTCCCATGTCAATTTGCGGCGCCATGATATTTATTAGCCTTGGTATTGGCGGCGCAAGCCTCAATATCTATACCGAAGTGGGTTTAATTACCTTAAT
>CAYXVT010000018.1:9756-14890 GCA_964468105.1 Uncultured Candidatus Berkiella sp.
TAATTGGTCTCATCAGTAAACATGGGATCTTGATTGTACAATTTGCCAATGATTTACAGTTAGAAGGGATCAGTAAACGTAAAGCTATCGAACAAGCATCCGCCATTCGTTTACGCCCTATTTTAATGACAACCGCATCCATGGTATTAGGCGTTGTACCACTGATTACAGCATCTGGTGCCGGTGCTGTGAGCCGCTATAGTATTGGATTGGTTGTCTCTACCGGCATTTCTATTGGTACGCTCTTTACCTTATTTGTGGTGCCAGCTATGTATTTGATGTTGGCTGATGACCTTGCAAACAAGAAGAAAGAAGAAGAAGCTGAACCTATTACGGCACATCCTGTAGTAGAACTATAATATTTTTATTCTGCTGATTGTTTGATACACTCTTGCATATTTTGTTTTGAAGTTTAGTTATGTTTCACAATGCAAGGGGATTGCGATGAAGAAAGGTCCAAAAGATGCGAAAGCAGTCAGTATACCTACCGGACCTCAAAGTGTAGGCTCTGCTATTCCTCCTGATGTTGTCAAACAAACTGTTGATACTGCTATTGAGAAACAACCTGTCATTTCTGCTGCTGCCCAACAAGAGCTTGAAGCACAAAAGAAAAAAAATGAAGAAGCTGAGCGAGTAGCTAAAGAAAATGCCAAGGCAAATGAAGCACATTTTGATGCTTTGAAATCAGACGAAGAAAAAGAATCCGCTCGTAAACTATTAGAAGCCAAAGAAAAACATCGTGCTCAAGCAGCTGAAGAAGTACGCTTACAAATGCTAGCTGAAAAACAAGCAGCTGGTAATGCAAACGTCTTAGGCGCGCAAGCCGTAGAAATTGCCCAAAAAATTCAACCTGATGTTTCCGCGCGTGCCGAGGCTGCCAATAAAGAACGTGAAGATAAAATTGCTGCTGAAGAAGCTTTAGCTAAGCAGCACGCCTTAGAAGAAAAGGAACACAAAGCAAAAGTTGAAGCAGAAAAGACGGCTAAGGCAGCAAGACTTGCAGAATTGAAGAATCCTAAAGGACGCAAAAAACCAGCACCAACAGTTGATCTAGCCCCTGTTGCTACAGTTGTACCCGTTGTTGTGGCGCAAAAAGAGCTTGAAATAGAACAACCTAACCCTGCAGTAGAATCATCTGTACCCTCTTCTATACCCACTCCTGCAGTAGCAGCACCTGTTTCAACGATAGAACAAGCACGTCAACAAGCTGAATTAAACGCTGAAAATGCTAGAAAAGAAATCAATCGAAAGATTGCTAATAACAATTTACTTAATCAAGCAATTTTATCAATCTCTTTAGGTGCATCGAGTTTAGCTATATATAAGCTCGGGGTTGTGTTTGCTGCTCCATTAAGCTTAACGTTTGTAGCAGCTTTAATAGTAGGTACTGTGCTCTATTTTGCTATTCCTAAATTAAAAAATGCGATGCAGTCTGCTTACCAGGGTTTCAAATTCACCGATCAGCAGCGCTTCCAACATGTACTTGATAATAACTTAAAGCTGAATGTCTCATTAGAAAGACAGCTTAATCCAATTACACAAAAGTCATTATTAAGTAAATTGGATAAACTTGCAGCGAATGTTCCTAACCCAACTTTTGATGGACAAGGTAAAATAATTACTTTTCCAGAATGCAATCAATTAACGGTTGTTAGCTGGGAGAATCATAAATTATTCAAGCGCGCCACTAAAAATGCGGCAGCTCGCACTAAATGGGATGAAAAATTTGCAGCAAGAGATGAAAAAGATATTTACGTTAAAATAACCAACAAAGTAAAAGGTTAATCTTTTGGCTATTAAAAATATTGTGCTGGCAGGTACTCCTCAATTGCGTCATATTGCAGTGAATGTGTCACCAGATTGGTTTGATAGCTTTACTTCAAAAACACTGATCGAAGATCTTTTTGCTACCATGAAAGCCCGTAATGGGGTAGGTCTTGCTGCTCCGCAAATTGGAATCGATTTGCGGATCTTAGTCTATGGCTTTCAGACCAATCCCCGTTACCCAGATCAAGATCCTGTTCCTCTGACCTTAATGGTGAATCCGGAAGTTATTCAAAAAAGTCCTGATTTCGTGTATCTCTATGAAGGTTGTTTAAGTTTACCTGAAATTCGCGGCTTAGTGCCCCGTCATGAATGGATTGAAGTAAAAGCTCAAGATGGCAAAGGTGTTGTCTTTCAAAAGCGTTATAGTGGATTTGAAGCGCGCATTATTCAGCACGAACTTGACCATTTAGATGGCAAGTTATATCCCGAAAGAATGGATAATATGCGAACACTAGGCGTGACCGCAGCGCTTAGGGATGCTGGGATTATTCGTTAATGTCGCAAACTCTGAATTTTTGTAGGGTGGGCAAAGCTTTTAGCGTGCCCACCACTTTTCATCGGTGGGCACGCTAAAAGCTTTGCCCACCCTGCTTCAGAGCGTTGTATTCGTAGGACTTCTTCTACCCTCTTCTACTCTTTGCTCAAGAGCACCTGCAGCCGCAGGAGCAGGATCATCTTCAAAAAGGAGCGAAGTAACTGATCTTGCTGTTGGTGTAACCCAGGCGTTAAAAAATGATCTACCTTGCTCAACAACCCCATTAAATGTTTGTAGTGTTGAAACTTTTAACTCTTCTAAATCTTTTGCTAAAGCCACTGCCATATCCTGAGATTGCTCAACATCGGCAACCCCGGCCCTTGGTGCTTGTTCTGAAAGTGGTTTCTTAACAAACGCCCTTAATACACCAATATCGTCGACTACGTATTGTGGAATATTAATATTGATTTTTTGCACATGTTTATTATTGGCAATTGCTCTTAAAATGGAAAGTGTAGCGTCAACTGGAATATTTTTAATTGAAAGCGTTATCTGTCGAAACGGTGAATCTTCAAGGCTCTGCGCAAAAATTTTGGCAGCATTTTCAGAGAGAGCACCAAATTGAATGTTTAATATCTCTCTTTTGGTTTTGTTTAAAAAAATACTCAGCACTTGAATATTATCATCTGATATATTTTCTAAATGGAATTTTTGCCCGGGGAGCTCCGGCGAAACAGTTGGATTTAAATAGCGAATTAAACTAAAAAAATCTTTCTGCAATTCAATTGCACCATTGGTAGCCATCGCCGTTCTCCTTAATTTCTGGTATTAGTGAGAAAAGTTTACTCATCTTCTTCTAGTAGATGTTCATGCTCCAACCACATTACATTGATGATACCGCAAGCGCAGGCAAACAATACCCCAAGAATCCACGTAAAATACCACATATTGTCTCCTAGTATGATTCCGCGTTATCAAGCATTTCTTTTGTATTAAGCTTACCTTTCATAACTTTAAATACCCACGCGGTGTAAGCCAATACAATGGGTAAAAAGACGATGGTGACCCAGAACATATACTGTAAGGTGCGATGACTTGAAACCGCGTCCCACAATGTCACGCTATGGTCAGGATTGATCGACGAAGGCAATATGAACGGGAACATGGCTGCATTAGCAGTCAATAAAGCTAAGGTTATCGTGAGTGAACTCATCACTATACCAAAGCTTGTCATGTTTTTTACCACACTCACCATGGCCAATATAGCCGTTAATACTGTCAAGATTGGTAAGGCCCACAAAATAGTATACTGATTATAATTGGTTAACCAACCTTGCGGGGTCGCAACCACCTGCTTTAAAGTGGGAATTAAATTTCCTTGAAGATCGGCAATTGTATTAATCTTAAATCCACTCACTCCCCAAGAAACCCAAATACCTAGTAGCAAAAATAAGGTAATAAATAGCAATCCAAAACCAAGATTGAACTTTTTAACCTTTTCTGCCAATTCATCAGGTAATTTTTTCTGTAAATAGATCCCACCTTGCAAGGTAATAATAGAAACCGCACATAAACCAAATAGCACTGCAAAGGGATTCAAGAGCTGAAAGAAGTTTCCTTCATAATGAGAGTGCAATTGTGCATCAAAATGGAATGGCAAACCTAACATGAGATTGCCTAAGCCAACTCCAAAAACTAAAGCCGGAACAAAGCCACTTAAAAACAATGACCAATCCCAAGTACTACGCCAAAATTTATTGGGAAGTTTACTTCGAAAATCAAAACCTGGCGGACGCAAAATCAGGGTAATAAGCACTAAGAATAAGGCATAGTATAACCCTGAAAACGCCGTCGCATAGACAATTGGCCATGCCGCAAAAGTGGCACCACCGGCCGTGATAAACCAAACTTGGTTGCCTTCCCAGGTTGCGCCAATACTGTTGATTAGCAAGCGCTTATCTTCATCTTTTTTTCCAAGAAACGGTAGCAAGATGCAGACCCCAAAATCTCTGCCACCAAAAATGAAAAATAAGATGAAAAGTGCTGAAATAAAAAACCACCAAATTATCTTTAACGTTGCATAGTCTAAAATCATTTGTTGTCCCTACTTAGCCGTTTCATAATGGTAACGCTTAGTCCCCAAGGTACTTGGTCCTAATTTAGCATACTTAATCATTAAATAAATATCAGCAATAAACAACGCGGTATAAAAAATGAAAAATCCACTTAAACTGGTCCACACTTGACCACTGGAAACAGAGGAAACGCCCATATAGGTAGGAAGGATTTCACCTATAGCCCATGGTTGACGACCATATTCAGCTACAATCCAGCCAGCTTCACCGGCAATCCATGGAAACGGTAAACTTATCATTGCAAACCACAATAACCACTTACGTTGTTGTAGCTTACCTTTAATGTTGTAGTAAAAGGCGGCAACAAATAAGAATAACATTGACATGCCCAAACCGACCATGATTCTAAACGACCAAAACAATGGTGCAACTTTGGGGACACTATTCTCAGCTGCAGTCCTAATTTCTTCATCTGTTGCATGCTGAATATCCGCAGAATATCGTTTCAATAAAAGCGCATATCCTAAGTTATCCTTCAAATTATCAAATTCTCGAATAACCGCAGGATGTGGTTCGGGCGTTTGCTTAATATGATCTAGCAAGACTTGAGCTTTGATACCATTGCGAATTTTTTCTTCATGATTTTTAACAAGTTGATTTAAACCAATCACAGGTTCATCAAGAGAACGCGTAGCTATGATGCCTAGCATATAAGGAATTCTAACTGCATAGTCCATCCGTTTTTCTTTTTCATTGG
>CAYXVT010000018.1:14900-23431 GCA_964468105.1 Uncultured Candidatus Berkiella sp.
TCACCTTCAATCGCAGCAAGTTTTGTTTTTTGAACTTCACCTACGGTATAGCCACTTTCGTCGCCTAACACGATTACAGACAGAATGGCTGCTAAACCAAATCCTGACGCAATGGCAAATGAACGTCTGGCAAACTGCACATCTCGACGCTTTAGCAAATAATAAGCACTGATTGCTAATACAAAAATTGCTCCCGTCACATATCCGGAGGCAACGGTATGCACAAACTTGACTTGTGCGACTGGATTGAAAAATAAATCTGAAAAGCTACTTAATTCCATGCGCATGGTAGTGTAATTAAAATGAGAACCCACAGGATTTTGCATCCAAGCATTGGCAATTAAAATCCACAGAGCTGAAAGATTGGCCCCAATCGCGGTTAGCCAAGTCACGGTGAGATGTTGTGCCTTGCTTAATCTATCCCAACCAAAGAAAAATAGACCTATGAAGGTTGATTCTAGGAAAAATGCCATGAACCCTTCAATGGCCAAGGGCACACCGAAAATATCACCTACAAAGTAAGAGTAATAAGCCCAGTTGGTACCGAACTGAAACTCCATGGTGATCCCTGTTGCTACTCCCATAGCAAAGTTGATCCCAAAGAGTTTCCCCCAGAACCGTGTCATGTCTTTATAGATAACATTGCCAGTTAAGACATAGACCGATTCCATGATGGCCAGAATAAATCCCAACCCTAATGTTAATGGAACAAATAACCAGTGGTATAAAGCCGTTAATGCAAATTGCATTCGTGATAGTTCTACAACTGTATCATTTAACATTCAGCTTCTCCGGGGTTTGCAAAAAATTGGCTTCGATGCCTGCTTTGCGCTGGGCTTGTGGCAAGGGATGATCAAAACAGATTTTCCATAGACAAATCAGCAAGAGTATTTTGACACTCAGAAGGTAACTTATCTTACGTGCGAGAGAATTTCGCTTCATTGTTACACGCCAGATTGTTGTAAGTTTGCTGACATTTTATAATAAATTAATCTATGTGATGGAACTAGTTTGTACTAATTCAAAGAAGGAGTCTATGGGGTATTTAGGATGAATTTTCATGGTTTGTCAGCTTAATAAGCGCTCACTATGATACTGTTATAAAGCATTTTAATTAACGCCTCCACATTCTATTTTTAATAACTACACACAAATTGAACTTCCATACCAATAGTTATGTCTAAAGGATATAAGGTTAGGATTAACAAGACTACGCCTTAGCACATTTGAAAATTAATAACAAACAAAATTATCTTAGATGTGTCATAATGTAATTAGCATTGTGACAACGTCAAAATGCATTGAAAATACTGCATTTAAGAAAGGATATAATAAAAACAAAAGGACAAAAACTTGAATGGTTTATTTTCACCACAAGGCTCGCCCTGAGCCTTGCGTACTTTACCTCTAAAACTTGTCAAATAATGCACGTATTAGTGCACGAGATGTGCACGTAATAGTGCACGCATAATGCACATAAAATAAATACTTAATTTATGCCCGCATATTGAACTTTTCACCTTCATTTCCAATCCAATTATTATAAAAGGCTAGAATTTATTGTTTGTATTAAAGGAGAAGTATCATGATGTATTTTGGAGAAAATTCATTATTGTATTATGCGGTGGTATTAGCGATTCTTGCTGTACTGATTGGCTATCTAGGTTTTGGTGGTCTTGCCGGTGCATTTACCGAAATTGCCAGAATTCTATTTTTTGTATTCATTTTATTATTTGTTCTATCACTTATCGGACATATTGGTCGCGGAAGCCGCGCTCTATAAGTTCAAAATGATATAACTTAATTTTAATTCAAAAGAGGTAAACTACCATGACTGTAAACGACCCCAATAAATCAAATAAGCACATAACCAATAAAACGACAACGCCAGTTGTTGTTTCAAAGGAAATCCCAAAATCAGCTGTTAATGTTGACCCCAAAGGAACGCCAACAATTGATCCAAATTTAAAAACAAAGGAAATTCCAAATGGACCCGCAAAAGAACTTCCTGAAGCAACACCAACTGCTGCTCCAAAAATGTATGTTGATCCAAAAGCTAAACATTAAGTCCAATTTAACCCCAAGGCTCAACTTGAGCCTTGTGTATTTTTCTCCTTAACTATTGATTTAGTCTTAAAATGCAATATGTTTGTCGAATAGCTTTGGCGATAAGAATGGTGTAATTACTTGTTCTTATGGCAATTTATGCCAATAAACCAATTAATTAGTTTACATTGATATAAAAGTAATTTAAATTGCTATATCATATTTAGTTGAGTTGTATTAAAGTAATTGCACACTTAGCCAAAGATCTTACATCCGTTTTATTCGAGCAGTATTTAGGTAGTTGTTTTATGAGAGAACTTAATAGTCGCGAAATCCAATCCATTGCCGGCGGGTTTGATGGATTTTTAATAGGATGTATCGGTGGGGTAGCAAACTTTGATCAGGATTCCACCATGATAACAGCAACGATGATTGGCGGTGTTTGGGGCGGAATTTATGGATTGAAGCATTACGCTTTGCTAGGAATATTGGGTATACCTCTTGGCGCTTTTGCAGAATTAGGTATGGCTTTCATAGGTTATAAATTTGGCAGTTTATTAGCGCAATCGCAAGCTACTGCAGCTTAAATTTTTAAACAAATTACTATCAAAATCAAAGCATGTCTTACTGATGAATCATGCTTTGAGACTAATTTAGAAAATCAGACCTGATTATAGTTCTTTTATCTGCTATTCCTTTCTTTTCTAGAAGTTTTCCATACTGTTGTTGCAAGTTTTTAACAAACCTTTTCAATTTATTTAATGCCAAATTACTTGCAGTTTCTACTTCGGTTTTAGATTCTTGTGGAATTTCCTTTAAAAAATGTTCAACCTTAGCAAGATGTGAAGCGGCACTTTGAAAGTGTTTGTTTGTTACTTTGTATGTAAACAGTGCTAATTCCCACGTTGCTTTACTTAAGCTTTCACGTTTGTCAGTGTTTAATTGATGCGATTTAACTTGCGCACAAATTTCAGAAAATCTTTCTAAATAGTTAGGGTGATCATTTCTCATGAGGGTATTCCTTATGACTTAAACTATGTCCTGCATATCGTTCTTTTGCTTCTCAATTTCATCTATTCTTTCAGATGCTTTTAACACAATAGTTTTGAATGAATTTTTTACTGCAACTATTGGCTTAAATATAATCTCAGAAAACAATTTTTTCTCAATTGCATTTTCATCTTTGGCTTTTTGTTGAATATCGTTCATTTGAACATCTTCTTGGATGCTCACTTTTTTATCAACAGCTTTCGGCGGATTTAAAATCATGTACTTTTCAACAATCCACTGTGATAACACATCTGAGTTAATATGATCTTGAGCTTGAGAGAACTTTGCAAAGACTGCAGATAGATCATCTTGTTGAAGTTTTGAATCAATTTTTTGCAAATAGGTTTGCAGAACTATCTCTGGGATTTCAGGTCGTAACACTTGGGCCGCATCCATTAAAATTGAAATGTTACTCAGTTGGAGATCTGTTAAACTGGCATTATTTTCTGTTGGATTTAGAATATTTTCTTCAATCGGTCTGAAATAATGGAATAAAAAATCATTTGGTATGAGTTGCTGATGACTTGGATAGGTATTAATCAATTGAGATATTTTTTGATTAATTTCACTCTCCAGCTCTTGTGTTTCCATTATAAAATTATCTGAATTCTTTTCAATTTCTGCTATTTTATAACTGATTTTGTTTATTTCTCTTTTATACGCCTTATTAATAACAAATATTTTTTCATACAAACTGTTGGCTCTACTTGAGGCAACGATCATTGACAAACTCTCTAATTTGCTTTTTTGAGCCTTGAGTTTTACAATTTTTTGACTCTGAACAATATTAGAATTTTTAATGTAGTTTTCATTTAATTGGTTTATCTCTTGAAATTGTTTAAACCGATATAGCGTATCAGTACAAACTTGCTGCGACAAACCAATTTGTTTTTCTATAATTTTATTCCAACCAAGGCTCATATCCACACTTGGAGGTACACTTATTTGGTAATAATCAAGGTAATCACTATGCGTTAAATAGCTTGTAAGTTGCTTCTGATTTTCACCATAAATATATAAGGGTTCACCATGCATTCCTCTAGTGATTAAAAGCCAAGGTCCTTGATAATTAAAATCATAATTATTTGTTGGCTTTAATAAACTTTCAAACGGAATATGAAAGTTCATATCCGTTCTCATTAGGAAACTGGCAATTGTTTCTCGTAGAAACTGCTCTGGCGTTAAAGTGTTTTTATTTAAAATGTCATAATTTGTGCAAATATGGTCCATTTCGAGTTTGAGCACTGCTTTTTCATAATAAGTACGATATTTCCTATCTTTTAATGAAATTTCTTCTTTAAGAAATCGCAACAAACGTTCGCTAGCTATGAGCAAGTCATATTGGTGTACAGCGTTCAATTGCATTCCCCAAAAATCATACTCTTGAAATGCAAATTCCGGTAAATTAGGTTGCGCACGCCCAAGTATTTTCCAGTTTTTAAAGGCATTGTATACATATTCAGTATGAGAGAGGTTATCAATCTGTTGTATCTTTGCTTGGAATATCATCGCCAATCCTGTTGCTTCTTGGATATTCGCAATAGTAAGAGCCAAATCAGGATGAATTCTACTTTTTAAAAGAGCCTTAGCGCCTATATTTAATGACTTTAATTTTTGATTATTTTGCACTAGGATTTTGCTTTTCATAAACACCTTTCCCCAAGGTAAAAGACTGTACGCATAGCTCTATCTAGTGTAGTGCAAGTTGCGTTGATCGCTAGTTAAGTCGACTACATAGGATTGTTTTAAATATTAAGAAAAATTAGTTGGAAAACTTATCTCGGTAAGTTTAGCTTTGATTAACTATTCCAGATATATTAAGCACATGAATAACAAGAGTATGAACAGAGGTTAGGAAGTAGTAATGGAAAACATTCATTTTGAAGATTTCTTAAAAGTAGAGATTATTGTAGGTACGATATTAACGGCTAAGATAAATCCTAAAGCCATCAAACCAGCGTTTACATTAGAAATCGATTTTGGGAAACATGGCATCAAAACAAGCTCTGCTCAAATTACAGAACATTACAGCACCATAAAACTGATAGGTCAGCAAATTTTGGCTGTAATAAATTTTCCTCCTAAAAAGGTCGCAGGGATCACTTCTGAAGTCCTTGTGTTAGCAATAGTCTCAGAGCAAGAAGGGACAATTTTAATCCAACCTCAACGAAAGGTTACCAATGGCGCACGCGTTCTATAATTGGTCCGTTACGTTTATCTTCTACAACATGAAGCAATTGTGGCTACCACTGCAACGCTAGCAATAACAGGCGCTACAACAGGAAGATACTGATTCAACCATACCGGTGAACATTGCTTGATGCCTTCAATGCAACCTTCTGTGGCAGTTTTTAATAACGCTCCTTTAATGCCAAATCCAATTGGGCAAGTAGACAATTCCATTTCGCAACTCAAACTACGTAGTGCATGTCCTAAATAAGACATCATTGCTTCAGGACAATTCTCAGCAATTTTCTGACAAAGCGTTTCACTTATGTACTGATTAGCACCATTAAGCATTTTCAACTCCTAAGATGATTTAAAGTGTGTTATACGAAAAATTCTTCGCAAAATGTAACACATCGAATAGTTTTGCCATATAACAACTAGCGTATGGTTTATACCGTTCATCAAAAGCTTGTGGCAAAATTTATAAATTGAGACTTATTTTATGCTAGTGTTCTATTTAGCGACAATTATGTTAGGTTTCCAAGTTATTCCAACTGATGGTTTTGCCACTGATAAGATTACAAGGACTATGCCAATGCCGATAAATACAATAATCATGGTTGTCATTGTTGTTGTCATTGGATTGATAGTGTTTAACTTTGTTTTCGAATCGTTTAAATATCTCATCAACATTGTTGTTATTATTGGTCTTGTTGTATGGTTATTATATGCCTTTGGCATTATTAACAACTTACCAAATGTAAACGGTCTATACGACAAAGCACACGATGCAATAACAAATATTAAACATTAAACCAATTGAACTAGTCCATTTTAATCACACAACGAAATCTTGCTTTGTTTGACATCATATGTTGATAAGCTTGTGGTGCTTCTTCTAAAGGAAATACTTCAATCATCGGTCTTATCCCTGTTTGAGCACAAAACCGCATTGCATCTTCTGAGTCAACTGCTGTGCCAGATGGCCAACCGCGGATATTGCGTTTAAGCCTTATTAACTGCATGGCGTTGACACCAATCGGATCCACGGATGCTCCAACAATAACCATTTGGCCTTGATTGCCTAAACCATCAATAAGTGGCGTAATCGATTTGCCAGAAGGTGCTGTCACCAAAATAACTTTTGCACCACCTAGTTTATTGAGTGCTTTAGTTACATTTTCAGTTTCAGTATCAATATAAACATGAGCGCCTAATTTTTTAGCTAAAGATTCTTTATCTTTTCCATGTGATATCGCAACTGTTTTAAAACCCATTTTATTGGCAAACTGAACTCCCAGATGCCCTAATCCTCCGATACCTTGAATAGCAACGAGATCACCAGGTCTTGCTTGGCTATTTCGAAGCGAATTAAAGGTGGTTATCCCTGCGCACATTAGTGGCGCAGCCTCTTCAAAACTCAGTTCCTCTGGAATGGCAGCAAGCGCCTCAACGGGCGCTATCATGTATTGAGCATATCCCCCATCGTAATGGATCCCCGTCACTTTATGATTTTGACAAGTGATAAAGTCGCCCCGCCTACATGAAAGACATTCATAACAACGTTTGCCCGCCCAACCCACACCTACTCGCTGATCTTTCTTCCAAGTGCGAATACCTTCACCAACTTCATCAATAATGCCTGCAATTTCATGTCCAGGGATCCTGGGAAATTCAACACCTGGAAAACTCCCCTCGAAGATATAACAATCGCTATGACACACACCTGTGGCTTTTACTTTAATTCGAACTTGATTTGGACCTGGTTTTGGAATTTCTCTTTCAACAGCGTCAAATTGACCTACTTGCGACACTTGAATACATTTCATCTTGGACATCACACAACCCCAGATATAAAAAAGCATATAAAGAATATAGGTGAACAGAAGAGTTACCTCGCACTGGAGATGGTAGCAGTCACAAAATAGGCAATTAGGCTAGACAGTACTTATCAAGACTATGCATGCTTTGAAGAACTCATACTTGATGGAATTGAAGATGGCGTTGAAGCTGGTTCATTATAATTGGTATGATCAAAGCTAGATGCACGCTTTCTATTTCCATTTTGCGAAAATGTTAATGGCTTTGCATTTGATAGCTCTGACTCCTCAGGCAATCTCGTTTTGAGTGATTTTAATTCTGTTTCTAATTTAGCAGTAAAATATTTTAGATATCTCATATAGATTTCCTCAATGAGATCCATCTTATTTTCAAGAAAAGTGGCTAATTTTCCATTTGCTTGCATAAATTTGATCATTGTCATGCCATTGTTGTTTAAAATATTATTAAAAGCTGAAACATAACTCTCCATCTTTTGCGTTCTGTGGTCTTTTTCATATTTAGATAAGTAATTTTGAATAAACTTAGACATCTTTTGAATTTGCTGTAAATCATCAGGTGCTTGCTCTAAATATTCAGTAAGCTCATTATCATGTGCCATTGATAGCCTGAAGAATTCTTCCATTTCAATCATTTGAGAAACAAGTGACCCAAATAATTCTGTTTCTTCGATCTCTGCTTCTTCTTCATCTTTTTCGTTATCTGCATCATTGCCATCTTGATCTTCTTCAACGACAGGTTCGAGTTCAGGATTGTGCTTTGACTTTTTATGTCGTTGCTGAGGTAAACGTAAAGTACTTATCATGGGATATCTGTTAGAGGTTTATGAATAATAGCCTGAAATGTAACATAGGCTTTATTTATCCTATATGTCATTGGGAGAGTCGTTCACACCGTTTATCAGAAAGAAAATATCATGTCATAAAAAAATACATAAAGTAATCGAAGTAATAGTTAGATTACCAAAATATTTGTGTAAGGAAAAAATTGACACCGCGAGTCGCGGCAGTTAGGATGCTGTCTTTGTTTTTAGAAATGAAAACAATCATGATAAATCAAACAAAGGATGGGAGATGCAGTATGAAACCAACAGGCCCAATAAGACGTGGTAGCGATGCACCGCAACGCTCCACACAAAAGAACGATGATAGTAATCTTAGAGCAATAACAACTCGTTTTAATGACTCATTTAAATCATCTTCAGCTCCTGTTCGAACGAGAGGTTCTTCATTTTTACGTAGGCCCCAAGAAGAAGATAGAGTATTCACCGGATGCCCAAGCTCTGTAGAAAAAATGCTACGTGATAGCACCTCTTTTAAATCTCCTGATGATGCCCTCCTTCAGTTAAGTGATGATGAAAAACCAGACGATGCTCTTATGGCCGATGAGCACGTTTTTAATGGTCAATTTAGTGACGATGAAGATGA
>CAYXVT010000018.1:23441-24594 GCA_964468105.1 Uncultured Candidatus Berkiella sp.
GCCCGAAAGAAGTAGTAAATTATCGTTTAAATAGTCCAGGTGAGTAATCATCCCCCGCATAAAAGTTAAGTGAGAAGAGTATATGCCACACGTTATTTTAGAATGCAGCGAAAATGTCGTAGAAAGAAATTTATCTAGTCTTCTTATTGATATCCACAGTCTGTTAACCCAAATGTTGCCTACCCAATTACCTGGCTGCAAAAGTCGTTTTATACGAGAAAAAAACTACGTTATTGGAAATAATGATCCCCAAAATGCCTTTGTGCACATCACCGTTAAAGTGTTAAAAGGTCGAAGTAAAGAATTACTTGACTCTGTCGCTAGCGCCATCATGGAAAAATTAAAAGTGGTGTTTCAAGACTCTTTTTCAAAATTAAATTTGCAATTCACTATCGCTATTGAAGAATTGCCTGAGGTTTACCATAAATTTTCAAATGAGTAGTAACTTACATTTTATTGCGCCGCTAGGTACAATCATGTGAAAGTTTTATTTAATCAAAGTTAGACTGCCAACAATTAACAAGGATGTATATGAAATTAAAATTGCTGCAATTATCGCTATTAAGTTTAGCCTTTGGATCGATCTCAACAGTTCAAGCGTTAACACCTGTTAACCCATCAGATCCGCTTCTTGTTAGCATTCCACGTTTTGGATCTGGCTTTGAATTAAATGCTTCTTTGCTTTGGCAACAACCAACTAGTAGCAGTAATGTTTATTCAATATTGACTAGTCCTTTACCTTTACCAACGCCAAATTGGATCCTTAATCCCGCAAATCCACAATATCATTTTGGCTTTGAAGTCGGAGCTAGCTATGTATTTGGAAATTCAGGAAATGATGTTCAATTAAATTGGACTGAACTTAAAACGAGAGATTCTACTTCTGTTGCTGCTTCTCCAGTTCAATTTGTTGGACCGTTTTATGAAATTGGACCAGAAGCTGGCGGCATAGGGATTGGAGCACCATTCCCTCCTATTGTTGCTGCATCTGCAAAAAATCATTTTACTTATGATTTAGTCAATTTGGATGCGGGTCAATATGTAAAATTAGGTTATCGTTTACAAACAAGATTATTTGGTGGTGTGAACTATCTTCGTATTAAGCAAAACCTGCACACAACTTTTTATGCACCAAATGATGTCAATTTTAGTT
>CAYXVT010000018.1:24604-25003 GCA_964468105.1 Uncultured Candidatus Berkiella sp.
ACAGTAATAATATTTCCGAATTCACAGGATTTGGTCCACGCTTTGGTATCGGGGCTACCTATGATCTTTGCTATGGTTTTGGTATCGTTGGCCAAGTGGCTGGAACAGCATCTGTTGGCAGAATTAGAGCAACAGATCACTTCACCGAAACATCTACTACATTACTTGGTAATGCGCCCCCAATTCCTTTAAATGTTCAAGCAATTACAACACATCATGAAACCCGTGTAGTGCCCGGCGGTGATGCTAAATTAGGACTGAACTATGCTTTTGAGTTTAACGCTGAAAATAACCAAGCTAATGCGGCTGTGACATATAGCGACAACAATCTGATGCTTGGTGTGCTTTGCTACAAAAAAGGCACTTGGGCGCACTACAAAATTTCAACCCCAAACCATG
>CAYXVT010000019.1:0-580 GCA_964468105.1 Uncultured Candidatus Berkiella sp.
TTTTGGCCTTGCACATTTTTCTAGATTAAAAGAAGAAATGCTGCGAACAAATGAACAATTTTTTAACCATCGATACCTTATGGATATCATCATCCCAGGTGGCGTCAAATCAGATCTCTCTGATGACGATTTAAAACTCATTCAAAAAGAAATTTCTATGCTTAAAGATGAAGTTCATGAGCTAAAAAAAATCATTGATCAACATGGTGGTGTTCAAGATCGAATAACAGGAACTGGTGTTTTAACCCGAATCCAGGCTGAAGAATTAGAAATATTCGGACTTTGCGCCCGCGCCAGTGGCATTCATTGTGATCAGCGAAAGCATAATCCTTGTTTTCCATATACGGAAATGAAAATAATTGAAATAACTAAAAAACAGGGAGATGTTTATGCAAGATGCGAAGTACGGTTTAATGAAGTATTTGAATCATTGCGCCTGCTAAACTACATTATTCATGAAATCAAAGACGAGAAAGGTCCCATTGCCGTTGAAATCAATCAAATACCTGACAACCAAGAAGGCTATGGCTGGATTGAAGGCTTTAGAGGTCCTGTCTTTATCGCGCTCAAAACGGGACAA
>CAYXVT010000019.1:590-6357 GCA_964468105.1 Uncultured Candidatus Berkiella sp.
GTTCAATTTAATGAATATCAACTGGCACAAGGTGGACAAAATAATTTTTTATCGCGAGTGCATCCACATGATCCATCCTGGTCAAATTGGCCGGCCATTGAAGTTGCCGTCCTTGGAAATATTGTGCCTGACTTTCCCTTAATCAATAAATCTTTTAATTTGTCTTATGCTGGACAGGATTTGTAAGGGTAACCTATGTTAAAAATATTCCGCAAAGCGCTTCACATTGGCATAAAAACGGAAAGGTTAACTGATTTTGAATCTCAAACAATGGATGAATTGCAGCAAACTATTTTTAAAACCTTTGGTCGATCTTTAGGGATCCGGCATGTTGATGCAGGATCTTGCAATGGCTGTGAACTTGAATGTCAAGCCGTACAAAACCCATTTTACAATATTGAAGGATATGGTCTTTATTTTGTCGCAAGTCCCCGTCATGCCGATGTACTTTTGGTGACAGGCCCGGTTTCTCGCAATATGGCACAAGCACTCAAAAAAACCTATGCGGCTATGCCCTCTCCTAAGTGGGTAGTCGCATTAGGAGACTGTGGAAGTTGTGGTGGCATTTTCGGTGATGAAAATTATGCACACTGTGGTGCCATCAGTAATGTTATCCCTGTTGATGCGGCTATCAAAGGATGTCCTCCTCATCCCAAGGAAATCATTAAAGGGATTATCACCATGATAATGACCCAAAAACCAAAAGAATCCGCCCTTATTGTTTCGTCTTAATGGTTTCCACTACTGCTAAGCCTTGTCCGCGTGGATCTGAAGCGGCATACACTTTATTATTTTTCTTATCCCAAAAAATGGCTTGCATATTGCCATAAACTCTTTTGGTTTGCTTTAAGGTATGTCCTCGAAGCTTTAAGGCATGTATTAAGGGATCAGAAAATGCTTGTGGCTCATACTCAATGATATCTGGCATATATTGATGATGAAAACGTGGAAGGAGTGTCCATGTTTTGGGGTAATAATCTTCTTGTGCTGTTAACAGCGCAAGAAGAATCATTGAGGGTATTCGACTGCCACCTGGCGTACCAACGATACCTAGCCCTTGTGGCATCTCAAAAAAGGTCGGGGTCATACTTGAAAGCGGTCTTTTACCTGGAGCAATCTTATTTAAGTTTAAGCCTATCAAACCAAAAGTATTAGGAAATTTCTTGGCAATAGAAAAATCATCCATTCCATTATTTAAAAGAACACCAGTGCCTTGTGAGACAAAACTACTGCCAAATTGTTGGTTATTGGTTAACGTTGCGGAAACTGCATTTCCCTGTTGATCCAAAATGGAATAGTGCGTTGTATGTTCTTTCTCTTTGGTGGGTTCACCACACTCAAGACGGCTACTTGGGGTTACATGATTCATTTTAATAGTTCCACGCAACATTTGTGCATGTTTTGAACTCATTAATTTTTCAACGTCAACCTGAGTAAATTCAGGATCATCAAGATATTTAACCCGATCGCAATAGACTTGACGCAAACTTTCAACAATGATGTGCTTTTGATCGGCATCAGATAAATTACTCAATTCAAAATCACTTAATATATTCAATGCACCCAAAAGCCCAATGCCCCCAGCACTTGGTAAAGGTGCTGTTTGGATTTGCATGTCATGGTATTGTCCTTGTAATGGGGCATGAATGGTCACTTGATAGCGTTTTAAATCTTCTAGTGTCCAAATGCCACCATTCTTTTTTACGTCATCGACAAGCTGGTTTGCAACTTCCCCTGAATAAAAACCTGAATGGCCTTCCCTTGCTAAGGCCGCTAAGACACGACCAAGATCAGGTTGTTTTAAAATGGTACCAACCTCAGGTATTTTGCCATTGGGTAGAAATAGCGAACTGGAAGAAGGAAAACTTTCGATAAGTTCTTTTTTCAATTCAATATACTTGATGAAATGTTCGTCAAGGGCAAAACCTTCATTCGCCAATTTGATGGCAGGCGCGAGTGTTTGCTTTAAAGGTAATTTACCAAAATTCAATGCCAAATAGACAAACCCAGCAGGTTCACCAGGAATCGCTGCCGACAGTGGCCCATTTTGCGCAAACTTTGCATTCACTTTCCCATCAACAATAAACATATCTTCGGAAGCAGCCAGTGGTGCGCGTTCTCTCGCATCGATGACCAGTGTTCGTGGCTTTGCGCTTTGGCGAGCGTCATGCAATAACCAAAATCCGCCACCACCTATTCCACTTTGATAAGGCTCAACGACAGCCAAAACAGCTGCAACAGTAATGGCCGCATCAAATGCATTGCCACCTTGTTTAAGTATTTCAATTCCCGCTTGGGTGGCTAAAGGATGATTACTCGCAACAGCACTTTGTGAGGGGGTGAGGGCAAAACTTGATTTGATTATGAGCAGAAATAGTAAAGTGATGAGGGTAATTCTTTTCACGCTTTTAGTGTCCTATTCTTTAAGATGATTGTTCCTTAGCCTGTTTTAAAGCATGGTACTTTGTTAACAATTCATCTTTAGTTTCGATATGTTCTTCATCATGGGGAATACAAGCGACAGGACAAACTTGTTGACACTGAGGTTCGTCAAAATGGCCTATACATTCGGTGCAACGAGAGGGATCAATAACATAATATTGTTCACCTTGTGAGATAGCCTCATTTGGGCATTCCGGCTCACAGACATCACAATTTATACATTCATCTGTTATTTTCAGTGCCACTATTTACCTTTAGAAAATTTTTCATTCAACAGTTTTAAGACTTGCCCGGGTACAAACGTCGAAACATCTCCCCCAAGTGCCGCTATTTCTGTTACCAATGATGATGAAACAAAAGAATACTGCTCAGCTGGCGTTAAAAATAGCGTTTCAATATCAGATGCTAAACGGCGATTCATATTTGCTAATTGAAACTCAAATTCAAAATCTGATACTGCTCGAAGACCTCGAATAATGGCTTTAGCGCCTTTTTCGCGGACAAAATCGACTAGCAAAGTAGAAAAGCCACACACTTCCACATTTTTTATCGGTTTAAGGACTTCTTTGGCTAGGGACACGCGTGTTGCTAAATCAAAATGCGGTTTCTTGCGTGCATTCTCGGCTACAGCGACTACAACTTGAGAAAACATTTTTGATGCCCGCTCAACTAAGTCTACATGTCCGTTGGTAATAGGATCGAAGGTTCCTGGGAAAATAACTTTATATTGATCCATTGCTTGCTCCCTGGCTATATTTTCTAACCGAATCAATCATCACTTGCACATGTTCTGGATTAATATCAGGATAAATACCGTGCCCTAAATTAAAAATATGTCCAGTGCCAGCACCAAAGGAATCTAAAACAGATTTTACTTGTTGTTCAATGTTTTTTGGATGAGCATACAAAATACTGGGATCCAAATTCCCTTGTAATGCAACAAGGTGGCCAACACGCTGACGTGCTTGGCCTATATCAACTGTCCAATCAATGCCTATACCATCACAGTTTGTTTGTGCAATCTCTTCTAGATATTGTCCACCATTTTTAGTAAAAAGAATGATAGGTGTATTTTTCGTTTCAGCATTTGATTTTAAAAAGGTGACGATTTCTTGCATATAGTGCAAAGAGAATTGTCGATAACTTTGAGGAGTCAAAACACCTCCCCAGGTATCAAAAATCATAACGGCTTGTGCACCAGATGCGATTTGAGCTTGCAAATACTGACAGCTTGCCAAAGTCACTTTTTTTAATAACGCGTTGAGTATTGTGGGTTCACTGTAAAGCATCGATTTAATAACGGAAAAGTTTTTACTACTTTTGCCTTCCACCATATAGGTCGCCACAGTCCATGGACTACCACAAAACCCAATCAGTGGAGCAAGATTTTTACATTCGCCTTTTGCCAATCGTATGGCATTCATCACATACCCCAAGTCATTTTCCATATCGGGGATAGGTAAAGCCTCAACGGCTGCCATAGTTCGAACTGGGTGTTCAAAATGGGGGCCTTCATTGGTTTTAAAATGTAGCCCTAAGCCCATTGCGTCGGGAATAGTTAAGATATCTGAAAAAATAATAGCCGCATCCAAATCAAAGCGCTTCAGCGGTTGGAGGGTAATTTCGCAGGCGATGTCAGGGTTTTTACACATCCCCATAAAACCACCCACTCGCTCTCTAATAGCGCGATATTCGGGTAAGTATCGACCAGCCTGACGCATAAACCAAATTGGCGTTGTATCCACTGCTTGGCGCTTGAGTGCTTTTATGAAACGAAATGAAGAATGCATTTACTAACTAACTTATATTTTTGACTTAAGGCTATTTTACCTTTTTCTGGCAGGGTTGGCGAATGATCTCCCCCTTCTTTAGAAAGGGGGAGAAAAACAGGAACTTATCCTTTTTGATGAATATCCTGATGTACTGCATTGAGTTCACGTACCCAGGGCTGAACATTGGCATTTTTCAAGGAAGAAGGCATAGCATGAGCGGCTGTTTTGGCTTCATGGGCAGAAGAATAATTTCCATAAACTACAACGTACCAATCTTTACCTTGACGTTTGGTACGAAAAGCATGCGCTTTCCCTTCGATACTGTGTTTTTTAATAAATTCATTGATGCTCGATTCTTTGCTAGCGCCTAATAATTGTAATGTATAGTGATGTTTATCCACTGAAAGTAAATAATTTTCTTCATCACTAAGAGATTTTTTCGAAGACACTTTTTGTGCTTTAGCCGTTTCTTTTACTTGGTTCACTTCTACTTTTGCGACTTGTGCAGTTTGAGCTTTAGGTGCATCGACAATGGGCGCTTTAGCAATCACTGCTTTTTGACCAACTTCTAATGCTGATTTTGGCGTTATTGCTTTACCTGATTCAGCATTTTCATGCTTAATATTTTCTACTGAAGACTCATGCTTGAGCGTATTTTGTTCAGGCAGCATATCCTCTTCGACAATATCAGAGGTATCTACTTTATCAAAATGGAATGCCACTGTTGGAGAAGTTTTCTTTGGTGAAATTTCATTTGCAACCCATGGCGTTTCTGCTTGTTGAGCTGCATTGACAGGAGTAGACGTGCCTTCTTCATCACCACTATTGTTTAAAAGCAAATAAGAGCCTCCCATAACAAGTCCGGCTAAAATGCCAAATGAAATAGGATGGAAACCCAATAATTTAGATTTACGTTTATTCATTTTCTTTCCTGTTGTGGTCAAGTGTTCAAGTGCATCATTCACTTCACGTATGGCATATCCTGGCAAGCCTCTGCTACGCTCATAAATGATTGCAATTTGATCTTTACTCAATTGTGAAGAAAGGTGTTCTTTAGCCAAATATCCCTGAAGATCTTGTAAAGTCCAAGATTCCAATTCGATAGTGTAGATTTTCCCATGAGAAACGGCCGTAAATTCTGGAGAAAATAATCTTAATTCTAAAGACGGTTCTCCTAAAAGTACTAAACGTAATTGTTTGCGAGGCTCATCATCAAGATTCACCAAATGGACCAATGCTTGCAGTTGTTCATTCGATAACAAATGCGCATCATCTACAAATAATGTCCATGTTGTTTGAGTGCGCGAATAATTTTCTGCAACAGCTGTTCGAACCTGGTTAACCAGATCATGAGGACCATTCCAAGATATGTTAAAGCTCAAAGCAACTTTCTTTAATATATCTTCACTGGTGGTTTGGGAGAGACCAGTAAATGATTTTTTTGTCAAAGCAGGCGTGGTTTTATTTAAAAAATGTTGCAAAAATGTCGTTTTCCCACCTCCATGAGGTGCGATAATCAATAATACATTCTGACTAAATTGAGACACATGAGA
>CAYXVT010000019.1:6367-11341 GCA_964468105.1 Uncultured Candidatus Berkiella sp.
CATGTTGTTGCCAATTAGGCGTGATATAGGTTTTTGATGCTGCTTCATCATTGGGAGTGAAGAGCGATTTCTTAAAAGATTTATTCATAGTATCCTTACCTATGTTGGACAAAGGGCTCAAGGATTCGTTATGCACATTTCCATTGCTTGAGTAATTTGCTCGGGCGTTACTTCATCGCAAATTGTGCCATTTCCGATTGTCTTGATTAAAACCCACTGCAAACGCTGATGCGAATGCTTTTTATCATGCTTCATTTTAGTCAAAATCTCTACTATCGTTATACCCTTTGGTATATTGACTGGTAATCCAGCTCTTTGCAGTAATAATATTAACCGTTCTAACACATTATAGGTAATATTACCCTTCTGTATAGATAAGTGCGTCGCAACGACCATGCCAATAGCAACTGCTTCCCCATGTTTTATTTGTTGATAATCTAACAAACTTTCTAAGGCATGAGCAATTGTATGACCAAAATTGAGCATTCTTCTTTGATTTGACTCTTTTTCATCGTGTGACACAACATTTGCTTTTATTTGACTGGCACGTGTCACTGCATATTTAAGTGTCTGTTGTTGTTTTTGTAACAGGCCATCAAAATGCTTTTCTATCCAATCAAAGAAGGAAGCATCTAATATCAATCCATATTTTATTAATTCTGCAAGAGCACAAACAAATTCCCTTTCTGGTAAAGACCTTAATGTCCCCAAATCACTTAGTACCGCAAGTGGTTGATGAAATGCACCAATCATATTTTTTCCCAAAGGATGGTTCACGCCCGTCTTGCCGCCAATAGCCGCATCTATTTGAGCTAATAAGGTCGTTGGGCATTGAATTACCTGAACCCCACGCATATAACAAGCACCGCAAAACCCAGCCATATCGCCTATCATTCCGCCCCCAAGGGCTATAATGACCGTGTCGCGATGATGATGGTGAGAAAGTAAAAATGTCCAGATTTGATTAGCGGTTTCGAGTGTTTTGTGATGATCTCCACAAGAGATTAAAAGGTGATCAATATGATGTGCTTTCGCATTTTGGAGAGTTTGAATTAAAGATCCAAGATAAGTCTGAGCAATATCTTGATGACTAAGAATGAAAACTTGCTTTCCAGATACATAAGGTTCAAACAGGTCAGATTGGGCTAATAGATCATAGCCTACAACAATGGGATATTTTCCACCGGGGGCATCTACCCAAACCGCTTCTTCTAGAGCCATATTAAGCCCCTAACCAAAGTAAGAAGAGTATTAACCCAATTGATCGCGTTCTATTAATCGTATTACTTCGGTAGAAACAGATCGTACGGTGCGGCCATCTGTAGCAACCACAACATCAGCTACCTCACGGTATAAGGGATCCCGAAAGGCCATTAATTCTCTTAATGTAGATTCTGGTAGTTCTGCCGTTTGGATCAAAGGTCGACGTTTGTCGCGTGCAGTACGGCGGACTTGTTGTTCAACAGTGGTAAATAAATAGACAACCGTACCTCGTGCAGCTAATCGATTCCGATTATCGGCATTGAGTACAGCACCACCGCCTGTAGCAAGCACTATGCCTTGAAGTTGACTGAGTTCATCAATGACGGAAGCTTCCCGCTTTCTAAAACCTTCCTCTCCCTCAACATCAAAAATCCATGCAATATCAGCTCCTGTACGAGCTTCTATTTCCTGATCCGCATCATAGAACTCTAGCTTCAACTCTTTAGCCAGTTGCTTACCTATTGTGCTTTTTCCAGCCCCCATGGGGCCAATTAAAAATAGGTTCACTGATCGCTTCATGGTTATTTCAACTTGGCTTAGCTAATTGTAATATTATAAAAAGCAAGGTAGTTAACTGTGCTTTCACTCCACCCTTGCATGAAAAATTTTTCAGCAAGGATGCACACTAAATCCAATGATTGCAAGTGGCACATCGATACTGGGCCATGAGTATACCATTTTAAGATAACCCGAATCGAGAAAATGGTTAGGCTATCATCGGTTAAATATCTACGCTCGTCTAAAAGACAGTAATACCTATCAATACTTTACCCTTGCGGCCCCGACTCTTAGCCCATACCATCTTGGATAATCTTTGGGGTAACAAAAATCATCAATTCGCTACGTTGATCAATATTGGTCTCATTCCTGAACATCCACCCAATAAGCGGAAGTTTACCAAAGAAAGGAATACTGTCATTCTGCGATTGCTTATTTTGTTGATAGATGCCACCAAGAACTACCGTTTCGCCATTATTAACAAGTACTTTTGTATGCAATTCTCTTGTATTAATAGCCGGGACACCCGCTGTTTCGACCCCTCTGGAATCTTGATTTACTTTTAAATCCATTATGATGTGGTCATCAGGCGTAATCTGAGGCGTAACCTCTAATCGTAACACTGCTTTCTTAAAGGCAATGGATGCCGCACCACTTGAAGTTGATTCTTGGTAAGGAATTTCTTCGCCTGATTCGATATAAGCCATTTGTTGATTGGAAGTCACTAAGCGAGGACTTGCTACAATCTTTCCTAAACCTTCCGACTCCAAGGCCTGCAGCTCAAGATCCAAAATAGTGCCGCCGGGTAATCTGGCAATCGTTAAACCAAAACCAGCTTGTGTGGTCACGCTACCAGACAATGGGAACGGTGATAACATACCCACGCCTAATCTATCTCCCACTAACACTTGAGATGGCGTTGTTACCCCTGTCGCCACTGTACTGGATCCTGTTAAACCAGGCCCTAAGACTTGTCCAGCAAAACCAATAATCGGCTCATTACCAGGACGTCCTTTACCCGCAAATCCAAGATTAACCCCTAAAATGTCTTGAAAATTATCTGTTGCAAATACCAATCTTGATTCAATTAAAACTTGCCTTATGGGAATGTCTAAACGTTGTACTAGCGCTCTAATTTCTTCCAATTTAAGAGCAGTATCTTGCACCAATAAGGTATTGGTTCGTTCATCAACAGATATCGTCCCTCTAGGTGACATTAAAGAATTTTTTTCCGTCTTCAAAAGCGCTGCCAACTCAGATGCCTTGGCATAGTTGACTTGTACATATTCAGCCCTCAAGGGTGCTAAATCTGCTACCTGTTGATGGCTTTGTAATTCTTGCTTTTCACGTGCAGCCATCTCTTCGCTTGGCCCAATCAGTAAAACATTACCGACTTGCCGTTTTGCCAAACCTTTTGTTTGCAAAATAATGTCCAATGCCTGATCCCAAGGCACATTATGTAACCTTAGCGTAACATTGCCGGTCACTGTGTCACTGGTTACAATATTTAAACCTGTAAAATCAGCGATTAATTGCAAGACAGCTCGAACTTCAATGTCCTGGAAATTCAATGATAGTCTTTCGCCTGTATATTTAAATGTTTTTTGCTGGTTTTGATCTTTAGCATCTTTTGTCGCCGGCCTGACATCAACGGTAAATCGTCTGTCTGCTTGATAAGCAATATTTTCTGAAATCCCAGTATTTTGAATAACCAATTCAACATCTTTACCCTGTTGAATTGCATTGATTGTAACAACTGGTGTTCCAAAATCAGTCACATCCAATTTATGTTGAAGACGTTGTGGTAATTGCGCCCCTAAAAAGCGAAGTCGAATTTTATCACCTTCTTCTTTCATATCGACAGGGATATGAGCGTCACTTAAATCGATGATAACGCGCCCTTCACCTTCATTACCGCGACGAAAATCAATGGCATTTAATTGATGCGATCTTTGAGCTCGTGATGGTGCCTCTTTGGAGGTATATTGACCATGGAATGGTTCAAGCACCGTTTCTCTTGCTGGCACGCCACCTGCCAAAGTTATAATTGTTTCATTACCCTTGACGTTAACATCAAAGGGAACCGATTCAAGTAAATCGACAACAACTCTGGTCTTACCACCGCCTTCAATAACGGAGATACGTTTAACAATCCCTTTGTTAAATTCTGGTCGTGAATTTACGCGCGACAATCCATTTGTTACACCCATAAAGTCAAAACAAATTTTTGTGGGTGATTCTATGACAAAACTCTTTGGTGCGTTAACAGGCATATTCATGGTGAGTTTTAACTGTATACTTCCACCAGCAATAGAAGATAATTGCATATTTTCGAGTCTTGGAGAGGCCGCATTGAGATTATGTGTAAACAACACAAAAACTGTTGTAAGCAACAAACACGCAAACCGCCAAGCGGATAATGGTAGCCTTAAAAATGTCATCCTAACCATATCGTTTGCTCCAAGGCTCAAACCCTATTATTTGTTATGAGGTTTATTTTTGTGTGTACCATTTTCATCTACCAGCGCAAGATTAACTTTTCTTTCACGCCAACCTCCCGTCGCATCCGGGATAATTTCGGTTATCAAAACTTTTTCCTCTGTGATATCGTCTACACGACCATCATGTTGTCCAACGTAATTACCCTTGGTAATTCGATGAACGGTGCCATCAGTATCAACAACGATAGCCCATCTTTTACCCTCTTTTTCCAAAGTGCCCATCATTCGCAAGTTGTCTAATGGATAGGCCTCTAATGGCTCCTTGCGACGATTCGCATCTGGACGAATACCGTTATCATTTGCCACATTTTTTGCAACTTCTGCTGGCGTAGAAGGCATAAAGGGGCTTCTAACAGTGGAATCATTATAAGTAAATGTTTCATAAGGTTTTACTTCAGGTAAAGGTTCTATTTCCTTAATCTCTCGACTTTTAATTTTTTGCACGTAAGCCTCTAGCTCTTCTCTTTTGTCCGTATTACTACAGCCAGCCATGATTGCGCTAATCATTAAAAGCGGTAAAATTTTATAAATGATCGTCCTACTTCGATTCATTTTCTTTTTCACCTGCCGTGTAGCGATATGTTTTTGCAGTAATATTCATTACTAAATTTTCCCCACCAGCGTCGGGGGTCACAGGATGTATAACAAAATCATGCAAGGTCACAATTCTTGGGAGAGCGGCAATATTACTGACGAACTCACCAAATTGGTG
>CAYXVT010000019.1:11351-11679 GCA_964468105.1 Uncultured Candidatus Berkiella sp.
CCCGGGGCTGCGCTGGACGAACGCGGGTCGGGTCGTCGGGTGGGGCAGGATGGTTAACAAAATCGTGCAACGCGGCGATTGTCGGGAGATCAGCAATATTACTGACGAACTCACCAAATTGGTGGTAAGTGCCAACTACCGATATCTCAATTGGTAGCTCCACATAGAAATCTATTTCTTTCTCTGGCTGCAAACGTATAGTGCGAAATTCCAAACCAGTGGCAAGTCCTTGATGAGAAATATCTTCTAATAATCCTGGCACTTCTGTTTTCTCTGGCAGTTGACGAAGCAGTGCGCCAAAGGATGCTTTCATTGTTGCCATTTGTTC
>CAYXVT010000019.1:11729-12785 GCA_964468105.1 Uncultured Candidatus Berkiella sp.
TGATTCAAACGTAGTTCGTAGTTGCAATTCCTCTTGTTGAGTCGCCTCTAATTGTGCTAATTGTTTTTTTGTATCTGTCCAATAACCAAGGAAAATAATGATCACACTACAAACCACAATAGCGACTATCTTCGCTGGGAGTGGCCAAGTTCCAATACTATTTATGTCTAAATCATTAAGTTCTATATTCATCTTGAATCTATTTCGTATTTGGTTTTGGATTAGGTACAGCCCCGCTATTCACCGCTGGCGTTGCCCCCTTATCTTCTTTTAACAATTTATTGAGATTAGATTGAGCATCTACCGCTTCAACTGCTTGTAAATTAAAACCAATCATTCTATCGCTTTGCTTATCGCTAGGTTTGTTTGTATCCTTTGGCGTACCAGCTTGAATCAATGTAAGTAAAGGATTTTTCAACCAATTAGAAGCTTCAATATTTCGCATAAAGGTCGATACTCGCGTATTAGATTCTGCTTTTCCATCCATCACAATACTGGGCCCAGTTCGTGTGAGATTTGTGAGATATAACCCTTCTGGGACTGTATGTACCAAGCCATCGAATAATCGCACCACTTGTGGTCGATTTGTTTGTAATTGTTGAATAATTTCCATTCTTGCTAATAACTGCGCCTTTTCTTTTTGGAGCGCTTGAATCTCTGCAATTTGTTGATCTAATTTTTTTATCTCATTTTTCAAAAAATCATTATTTTCATTTTGAAAAGTAATTTGTCGACTTATGATCATATGAATACATAAAATTAATCCGCTGGCGATAACAACGCCTAAACCTAAAAGTGAAACAAATTCCCTTTTCTGTTGCTCAATATTGAACTTTGATTTATTATTATGTTTCCTTTTGGAATTGAAAGATAAGGTTTTGTTTTGTTCTTAGGTATTGAATAATTAAAATAAGTGTAATTAACAACTATTTTGTATATTCCTGTGTCGTTGTTCCTATTATTTGTTATATTGAATGTCACATTCTCAGTAAAATTCAAAGTGTAATTTTGCTTCAATTTTATTGTGAAATTAAAATTAATTGTTGTGTTCATACT
>CAYXVT010000019.1:12795-14528 GCA_964468105.1 Uncultured Candidatus Berkiella sp.
TTTGCTCTTCTCGCCACGGTAATAAATTAATATTGATGGTCATGAGTAAAACTCCGTAGCGCAAGCCCACAACAAATCATTAAAGAAGGCGCATCTGCATTAATAGCTGGGACACTCACTCTTGGCGCAATTGTCATATTCGCAAAGGGATTGGCGATGGAAGCTGGGATCCCAAGTTTTTCTTCTACTCGTTTAACTAAACCAGGTAAAGTAGCCGTCCCACCCGCTAAAACAATATGATCAACTTCCGTGTATTCGCTTGATGAGAAGAAAAATTGCAAAGAACGACTGAGTTGCTGTACAACAGCATCTTTAAATGGTTCTAATACTTCGGTTACATAATCTTCTGGCAAACCGCCTTGCTTCTTAGCTAGATTGGCTTCCTCAAAAGTCAATCCATAGCGGCGCTGGATTTCTTCCGTAAGCTGTTTTCCGCCAAAAATTTGATCACGAGTGTAAATGGTGGCTTTATCATGTAATACGCTAAATGAAGTCATGGATGATCCAATATCAACGACGGCAATAGTTTGATGCTCACCAAGACTGGGTAATTGGTCGGCAATTAAACTAAACGCCCGTTCAATCGCATAGGCTTCTATATCTACTACTTTTGCTGTTAGCCCGCCAATACTAAGCACCTCCACCAGCGTATCAATCATTTCGGTTCTAGAAGCTGCTAATAAGACATCTATAAAATCAGGATTTTTACTGGAGGGGCCTATGACATGAAAATCAATATTTACTTCTGACATAGGATAGGGAATATGACGCTCCGCTTCTAATTCAATTTGAGTTACTAATTCATGTTCTTTAAGCCCTGCGTTCATTTGTATGATTTTAGTGATGACAGCAGAACCCGTTACAGCGATAGCACCAAATTTTGATCGTGTTCGTGAACGCTTTACAACATGCTCAATGGCAGCGCCAATGGCTTCTATGTTTTTGAATTCCTTTTCTTGCATAGCGTCTGCAGGTAATTGTTCCACAGCATAGCTTTCGACTCGATAGCCAAGCGGATTTTTACTTAATTCCAATAATTTGACAGAAGCTGAGCTTATATCTACGCCAACTAAAATTGGATATTTATGTTGAAAGAGGGCTAAATCCACGATTCCTTCCTTTGCCCTTAGCGATAAATTAAGTTATAAAATCATTCAACTTACAAATGTCATATTTCTAAAACAATCCCGTATATTAAATGCATAGGAATCTAACTCAATACTAGCTGCTACACGTAAACAAGCAAATTTCTCTCCCTTTTAGGCTTAAATAGGGGGAACTCTATCCCTACTATAGTGCCTAGGGGGTAACGGGGCTTATGACATTTTGATATAATCCCGCTATGAAAAATTTTTTTAACATCTTTGTTCGAGTCCTTGTTAGTACAAGTGTAGCTGGCATTTGCGCCCTGGCCGTTATTATTTTGTATACCAATGCCCAATTGCCGACCGTTAATATTTTGGAAGAAATCCAACTTCAAGTCCCTTTAAAAATATATACTGCAGATGGCAAATTGATCGGTGAATATGGCGAAAAGCGTCGTACCCCCATTTCTATTAAAGATGTCCCAGAAACCTTAAAAAATGCCATTCTGGCTACTGAAGACAGACGCTTTTATGATCACAATGGCGTTGATATACGGGGCATGGCACGTGCAACTTTGCATCTATTAGTCAGTGGTACCAAAGCACAAGGCGCCAGCACGATAACGATGCAAGTAGCACGTAATTTCT
>CAYXVT010000019.1:14545-23051 GCA_964468105.1 Uncultured Candidatus Berkiella sp.
GGCCGTAAACTCAATGAAGTTTTATTGGCAATTAAAATTGAAAAAGAATTAAGCAAAGATCAGATCCTTGAGCTTTATCTCAATAAGATCTATTTTGGAAAACGTGCTTATGGCGTACAAGCGGCTGCTCAGGTCTATTACGGCACAACGGTAGATAAACTGTCATTAGATCAAATGGCGATGATTGCGGGCTTACCTCAAGCACCCAGCGCTATCAATCCTATCAATAATCCTGATGCAGCTTTGAAGCGTCGCGCGCATGTTCTCAAACGTATGCTTCATTATGGATTTATCAATGAAGCTCAATATGAGCAATCAGTAGACATGCCTGTGGCAACCAGTTATCACGGCCGAGTTGTTGATATTGAAGCGCCGCATGTCGCCGAAATGGCGCGTAAAGAACTTGTCGATAAATTTGGTCCAGATGTCTATACATCGGGATTTGTTGCCTACACAACTGTTGATAGTCGTCTGCAAATGATAGCCAATAATGCTGTTCAGGAAGGGCTATTAGAATATGACAAACGTCATGGCTATCGTGGAGCGATAGCACAACTCCCAATTCCTGCGGATGGCATCCATCCTGAGCAATGGGCAGAACAATTAAGGGCTTATCCAAAAACTGCTTTTACTTTGCCTGCCGCGGTTATATCTGTGAGCGAAAATGGTGCCAAGGCCGTTTTACCTAATCGTCAAGAAATTACGATTTCATTTGAAAGTATGCGCTGGGCTGCAAGACAGTTATCACGTTCCCGAGTAGGAGACGCGCCTCATAGCCCAAGCGATGTTGTAAGTATCGGTGATATTATCTATGTTGAACCTGGCAATAATGATTGGGTGTTTAGTCAACTCCCAGATGTTGAAGGCGACCTTGTCGCTCTACACCCTAAAAATGGGGCATTACTTGCGCTGATTGGGGGCTTTGATTTCAACTTGTCTCACTTCAATCGTGCGACCCAAGCCACACGCCAACCAGGATCCAACTTTAAGCCATTTGTTTATGCTGCAGCACTTGAACATGGCTTTACAGCTGCCTCTATCATTAATGATGCACCTGTTGTTTATAAAGATAATGTAGATGAAGCATGGCGTCCTCAAAACGATACCAGAAGATTTTATGGTCCAACCCGTTTACGTGTCGGCCTCACTAAATCAAGAAACTTAGTTTCAATTCGTCTACTCCAATCCCTTGGGATTGGCAGAGCTCTAAAAGTGATTGAACGTTTTGGTTTTGAGCGCCGAAATTTACCACGCAGTTTATCGCTTGCTTTAGGGACGGCAACGGCTTCTCCCATTGATATTTGCACCGGCTATGCTTCATTTGCCAATGGCGGCTACAAAATTAAACCTTTTATCGTTCAGCGTGTTAAAGACAGCCAAGATAAAATAATATATGAAGCAGCTCCAGCAACGGCTTGCTCTGAGTGCCAACTTTTGAGCGAACAAGAAATCAATCCTTTTGTTGATGAAAGTAATGCCATCGATCAGCTTGTTAAAGAAGATAGTAATCATACCACCACGCCAGCAAAACAAATCATTTCGCCACAAACAGCTTACATAATGACTTCCATCTTACAAGATGCTATTCAAACAGGAACGGGTAAGCTGGCCAAAGCCTTAAATCGTTCTGATTTAGCAGGAAAAACTGGCACAACCAATAATCAAATGGATGCCTGGTACACAGGATATAATGGATCAATCGTTGCCAGTGTCTGGGTTGGCTATGATGAGATGCGTTCTGTGCAAGAATATGGATCACAAGCAGCTTTGCCTATCTGGATGAAATTTATGGGCCCGGCATTACAAGGTGTGCCTGAAACTAAGATTGAACAGCCAAGAGGTTTAGTGACCGTGAGAATCGATCCAAGTACAGGTCTACTTGCTCGTCCTGGTCAAGGTAATGCGATATTTGAAGTGTTCCGTCAAGAAACCGCACCAACTCATGCGGCTGCCAGCTATGGCGGTGAACGTAATGCGATTACGCCAAGTAGTAATAGTGGCGAGACGTTGTTTTAGATATGCGGGCCGGCACGGTGACCGGCCCCTACCAAAATTCTGTGTAGGGGCCGGTCACCGTGCCGGCCCATTCTGAGCAGTTTCTACAATTTATCTGCGATATCACATAATTCTATGACCGCATCAATTGACGTCTGCAAGTTTTTGCGTTCAGCATCAGTAAGCTCAACTTCATAAACATGCTCAACGCCTTTAGCCCCAATCTTGGCAGGCACGCCTACAAATAACGGTTTTTTAACGCCGTATTGGCCTTCTTTGATTTTGGCAGCACAAGGTAGAATATTCTTTTTATCGAATAAGTAAGCTTGTGCCATTTCAATGGCAGCAGATGCCGGTGCATAAAAAGCTGAACCGGTTTTTAATAAGGCAACAATTTCACCGCCGCCATTACGGGTTCTTTTAACAATCTCATCCAATTTTGCTTGAGTGATTTTGTTTTGTTTGACTAAATCCGTCAGACTCACGCCAGCAATGTTGCTCATTTCAATCAGTGGCACCATTGAATCACCATGCCCACCTAATACATAAGCTTGTACATCTTTAACAGAAACATTAAATTCCCAAGCTAAAAAGGTTCTAAAGCGCGCTGAATCCAAAACACCAGCCATACCCACGATCATATGATCTGGCACTTTACAGGCATCCTGTAAAACTTTAACCATCACATCTAAAGGATTGGTGATACAAATAACGAAAGCATTAGGGCAAAATTGTTTTATCCCCGCACCCACTTCTTTCATGACTTTGGTATTAATGGCCAAGAGATCATCGCGACTCATACCAGGCTTACGCGGAATACCCGCTGTCACAATAACAACATCAGCATCTTGAATATCTTTATACTGATTGGTGCCTATAACAGTGGCATCAAATCCTTCTATCGGTCCACATTGCGCTAAGTCTAAGGCTTTACCTTGAGGGATCCCTTCAGCAACATCAAATAAAACAACATCTCCCAAATGCTTTGAAAGCGCTAAATGGGCTAACGTGCCTCCAATATTTCCTGAACCTATCAGGGCAATCTTTTTCCTTCTCATATTAACTCTCCTTTTTGCTTAAGATTTAAGTAATGTTCTCTGTTAATGGTGGCATTGGCTTAATCGGCTGTAGTGGATAATTGGCAGGGTAAGGGATTCTTGCCACGCCTGTTTCAATCGCAGCTTTGGCCACAGCAGCTGAAACCACCGGTAATAATCTGGGATCTGTTGGTTTAGGTATAATGTATTGTGGCCCAAAAGAAATCTCTTGCGATAATTCATAGGCCTTCATCACAACTTCTGGCACCGGCTCTTTGGCCAGATCACAAATTGCGATCGCTGCAGCAATCATCATTTCTTGATTGATGCGGCTTGCCCTAACATCCAGTGCTCCCCTAAAGATATACGGAAAACATAGCACATTATTGACTTGATTTGGGTAATCGCTACGTCCAGTAGCAAGAATAAGATCACTGCGTACTTGTTCGGCAAGCGCTGGGTCAATTTCAGGATCTGGATTAGAAAGAGCAAATACAATGGGTTTAGGGGCCATTGATTGCAACATCCTTGCTGTTAAGAGATCAGGACCAGACACACCGATAAAGACATCCGCCCCCACCATCGCTTCTTCTAAGGTACGTTTATCGGTTTCTGCTGCCAAAGCAAATTTATGGGTATTGAGATCAGTGCGACCTGTATGTATCACACCTTGTTTATCGATCATCAATATTTGATCACGACGTAAACCCATGGCGATTAACAAGCGCATTGAAGCAATGCCAGCGGCACCTGCACCTACGCAGACTACTTGGATGTCATTTAAAGACTTTTCTTGTAATTCAATAGCGTTTAACAATCCAGCCACGATGATGATTGCTGTGCCATGTTGATCATCATGAAAAACAGGGATATCCAAACGGTCAATTAATGCTTGTTCAATCTCGAAGCATTGCGGCCCTTTAATATCTTCTAGATTAATACCACCAAACGTGGGAGCAATACTGGCAACGGTATTGATAAAGTCTTGGGGATCCGAAGCTTGAACTTCAATATCAAATACATCAATATTCGCAAATCGTTTGAATAAAACGGCTTTGCCTTCCATCACAGGCTTTGCTGCCAGAGGACCCACATCTCCTAAACCCAAGACTGCGGTTCCGTTGGTGATAACACCTACCAAATTCGATTTTAACGTATACAGATAAGCATCGTCTGGATTGGCTTTAATTGCCCTAACCGGTTCTGCAACGCCTGGCGTATAAGCTAGCGCTAAGTCCTTTTGCGTTTCGGTTGATTTTGTCACCGCAATACATAACTTTCCAGGAACTGGAAAAGCATGATAGTGCAGCGCAGCCTTTTTTAAATCATTTGTCATAAAACTCACCTAAACCCTTGCGCGAAAAAAAAAAGGGCGTAAACCGCCCTCTTCTCTAAAGATAATATCAAATCAAAACATTATTTTTTAGTGTCTGAATCCGAGGCTTGTTCTGTCTCAGCTTTTTTATATGTGCCATAACGACGCATAAACTGATCGACACGACCGGCTGTATCAACAATTTTATGTTTGCCGGTATAGAAAGGATGGCAAGCATTACAAACGTCTACCCGAATTGAATCGGATTTATAAGTGGAACGAGTAACGAATGTATTGCCACAACTACAAACGACCGTTTTTTCATTATATTCTGGGTGTATCTCTGGCTTCATTGTGTTGACCTTTTCAATATCTTTGGAATCGCTACGCTTTTACATAAAAGCGCACCATGCCGCGTTAAATTTAGCCCGTCATCATAGCCGACCTACCCTATTCAAGCAAGGTAGAAGGCAATCCTTAATAACAAGGGCTTAAAATAATTATGTTCGCTTTCTGAATAATTATTTAATCTATGCTAGCATAGAAAGCGTTAAGAAGAGAAAAATTTATGCGGGTAAATACACAAGTAACGCTCCGCCTAGCTAATAATAAGCGGAGCGCGTTTGCAGAGCTGATTTAGAATTTATTCCAGTTCTCGGGTTCACCTTCTTCCCAAAGGTGCACAACATCATCTGGGACTTCAATATTTCTAGATTGATCCCATTTTAAATGACCTGTTTCTTGCTCTTTAATATCTCGAATTGCATCTTCAAGCCGTTTATAGCAACCAATGGAATCGTCATCCATTCCTAAATAATATTGGTGAGTATCCTCGGATTCTACTATCCAAAAAGTGCCCAATTTTGTTTTGTGGTACCACATAGGATCGCCCCCTAACGTAGAGTCTTTAAGTTTATTTTGATGATTAGACATGATTCTTCCTTGAAAAGTTGCATCAATGACGGGGATCCCCACCAATGCAAAGCCCAGCACGAAAAGTAAATCAGGTTCAGGGATCATTTAACGTCCCCCTGCTTGATTAGGTGCATGGTGTACTGAAACCTCTGCAAATATTGGATGAGTCGCAACAACCCAAAAAGAAGCACACACTATGACCAAAACGACGATTCCTAAATGCGAACGCTTCATTTTGAAAAATCCCTTTTTATGTTGTTGCCCATTACTCTTATAGCAATGACAATGCCAACTTTGGAGATAGTCTTCGAAGAATGTGCAAATCCTATGAATTTGCTAGAAAAATTTTTTTAATTGAAATGAAAGATAAAGGCGTTTTTTGGTAAGTGATGGTTTTGCGACACTGGGATGTAAAGACCTTTGACGAAATCAGCTTCCCGAGTGACCTTAAAGGCTGTAGGAAAGTGACTGGTATGGTTATAATACCTTTATGCACATTTTGAAGGGATAAAAAATGCGATCTAAAGCTGCTCTACTAACATATGCTTTGCTCTTCCTCCCCTATTTGTTATGGGCGGCAAATAATGAGAAAGAAAATATACCCTCGACACCAGAGAGTCCCACCCCTCTTATTCACCCAAATAAGAATCTGACTGATAACAAGGACAGTAGTAAAAAGATTTGGATGCAAAACATCGAGCAAACTCTTCCTGGCTTACTCTGTGATAACAAAAAGTACTTCGTTACCTGCTTTGACGTGACTCAACAAGAATGTGCCGATTTTAGTAAATTGTTAGTCCATGCTTGCTTAAAAAATGTAGAGATTGGACTTCCTGAGGTCCTTGATAAAAACAAAGGAGAATATTGGGGGCAAGTCATTGGAAAATGCAGTTATGATCTTTATGAAAAAACGATGAAGCCAAAAAAGCGAAACCTTGCCAGTTGCCAGGAAAAACAAAAGAATAAAGATGATTTACCCAAACCATCACAGGCCACACCATGAGCCAAGCACTTGAAGTGATAACACTAGCCATTGTCCAAGGATTAACGGAATTTTTACCGGTCTCCAGTTCTGCTCATCTTATATTGGTGCCCTTATTAACAGTTCATATCGGTACGCTTATTGCTGTTTGTGCCTATTTTCGTAAAGAAATTATTCGACTCATTGTTGGCTTTTGGCGATCCATCAAAGGAAAACCATCGCGCGTTTATAGCCCATTATCCTGGCAACTGATTGTGGCTTCAGTGCCAATTGCACTGATTGGATTCCTTGCTCATGATTTTGTCGCCACAACATTACGATCTCCGCTTGTTATCGCCTGCTCAACGATTTCCTTTGGTTTATTATTGTGTGCCAGTGATTATTTTCGCGTAAAAACGAAAGGACTTTATCAGTTGGGTTGGAAAGACGCCATTATTATAGGTTTCGCACAAACTCTAGCACTTATTCCTGGCACCTCTCGTTCAGGTATTACCTTAACAGCGGGTTTATCTTTAGGTTTTAATCGACAAAGTGCCGCTAAATTTTCATTCTTATTATCTATTCCGGTGATTTTACTTGCCGGCGCATATGAAGGTCTTAAAATCATTCGATCACCTAATCCGGTTGATTGGCCTCATCTGACGTTGGGTATAGCCTTTGCTGCTATCAGCGCTTATTTTTGCATTCACGCCTTTTTTCAATTGATCAAAAAAATGGGTATGCTCCCGTTTGTCATCTACCGCTTATTCTTAGGCGCGTTTTTACTTTTTATGTTCCTATGACATCTTTTCTGTGTAGGGGACGACCTCTGTGTCGTCCCATCTGAGGGCGGACACAGAGGTCCGCCCCTACAAAGAATCTAGCTATTCTTGACTTTTCGTAGATATTCCTTAAAATCAACCATCATCCAAATCTGGGGTGCTGCGAAGGCGGCTGAGAATTTTCACAACGTGAAAATACCCATTGAACCTGTCTAGATAATGCTAGCGAAGGGAGATATCTTAATGAATTGGCTCGATCCAATCGGCGCATGTCTATCACTAGTTTGTACTTACTACTTCACCCAAGCCAAACGCTTAGCCTGGCTAATCGGTATGCTGGCCATTATCCTCAATAGCGTTCTTTATTGGCAAAAAGGAATTTATGGTACCCTTATTTTGGAAGCTGTTTATTTTGTCTCGATGATTGTGGGATGGTACCAGTGGTCATCAAGAGGTGCTAAAACAAGTCGCACGATTGGTTATTTAAACCTCAAACAATTTTTTATCTTAACGCTCGTTGCACTGATTGGTATTGTAGCACTAGCATCAGCTTTGAAGTGGATTGGATCTGACATTCCCTACTGGGATGCTACAACAACCGTGTTAAGTCTTATTGCTCAAGGTCTTTTATGCTTAAAAATTATTCACTGCTGGATATTGTGGTTTATTGTCGATGCCTTAATGGCCTGCGTGCAGCTTTATAAAGGGATCCCTTTCCACAGCGCACTTCATTGGTCATATTTGGTATTAGCGATTATGGGATATCTTCGTTGGCGAAAAATTGTCAAAGTTGAAAATGAATCAGGTATTTTAAGCACGGGTTAATGCGTTGTTTTGCCGGAAAAGGGAAATATATAGGCTTTCTTTATATCGCCTACCTTAGTGCGCATAAATTCTGTTGCATCATCAAAAGGCATCGGTTTGGCAAAGAGAAAACCTTGCAAATATTCACACCCCATTATACGCAAACAATCTGCTTGTTCTTGTGTTTCAACCCCTTCTGCCAGCGTAGTCATATGAAGGCGCTTGGCAAGATCAATAATGGTAGCAATAATCGCTTTATGTCTTTCATTTTCTTGATAACTCAGCGCTTGGACAAATGAGCGATCAATTTTAATAATATCGATTGGTAAATCTATCAAATAGCTCAAGCATGAATAGCCAGTTCCAAAATCATCCATGGCAATTTGGAAACCGATTTCTTTTAGTTGGAGTAATTTCGCTATAATCGCTTTAGCATCATGAACAAAAATAGATTCGGTTATTTCAAATTGAAAGCGATGCGGATCGATGGCATATTTCTTCAAGCAATTTTTAATGTCGTCCATGAAGTCATCTCGTTGCAATTCATTGACCGAGAGGTTTACACTCAAGGTGAAGTTTTCTAAGCCTTGTTCTTTCCAACGTAAATAACATTCACATGTCTTGTGCATGACCCATTGTCCAACATTACCAATAAATCCCATTTCCTCAGCAATGGGAATAAATTGATTTGGCGGTA
>CAYXVT010000019.1:23061-24717 GCA_964468105.1 Uncultured Candidatus Berkiella sp.
TAATCCTAATTCAGGATGCTGCCATCTTACCAACGCTTCAAAACCCATTAATGAACCGGTACTGGCAGAAATTTGGGGATGAAAGTACAAATCTAACTGATCTGACTGAATCGCATATCGCAAATCATTTGATAGTCTCATCATTCTTTCAGCTTCGAGATTCAAATCAGACTTATAATATTGATAGTGATTCTTTCCTTTTTTCTTCACCATACTAACTGCAAAATCGGCATATTGTATTAATTTTTGCGCATCACTACTATCGTTAGGATATAAAGAGATACCAATACTGGCTGTAATAAAATATTTTTGTCCTTTAAGCTCTATAGAAGGTAGTAAAGCGCGATTAATTTTGGCTGCAGCTTTGGCGGCATCATTAGGGTTTGCAATATTTGTTAACAAGACCATGAATTCATCGCCACCAACACGCGCTAAAATATCTGTTTCACGAATAACAGATTGAATTCGGTCAGCCACTTTTAATAAAATTTCATCGCCACACAGATGTCCCAAGGAATCATTGATGACTTTAAACCCATCCAAATCAATAAATAAAACTGCGCATTTTGTTTTGTAACGTTTACAATAAGAAATGACATGCTCTAATCGATGAATAAAGGCTTTGCGATTAAATAAACCCGTCAAATCATCCTGGATCGACATATGGCGAATTTCTTCATTTAATAATTTTGTTTCCGAAATATCGCGAAAAGTAAGAACATAACCTTCTAAATGGATGAGTTCATTAAACACTGGCGTAAGACTCACTTCAATCATTGATGATTGTTGGTGTTTCTTTAATACCAACATATACTGCCCAATAACCATCATCATATTACTAGTTTGTACTTGATTCATACTTTGATTGAGCGTTTCTAAGAATGTTTCATTAATTTGAGAAGCATAATCGCTGATTGATTTGCCAATAAGACTATCGAAAGCTTGATTTAAATATAGTGCAGCAGAAGGGTTGGCGAATGTAATAGTGCCACTCAAACTCAAGCCCACAACACCATCAGAGAGTGCTGATAAAACTGCTTCTGTGTTTTTCTTTAAGCGATTATTTTCTTTATAATGAATTTCTTCTTTTAGAACGCGCTCAACCGACAATGGCAATCGTTGCAAGAATTGGCCTTTCGTATCTTTTATTAAAAAATCACGTGCCCCTTTTCGAAATAGTTGAATACCCATTTCTTCATCATGCTTGTCTGCTATCACAATGATAGGGACCATACGGGCACTTAATAAACTCAATGCATCAAGAAATTCAAATGCATTCCCATCTTCAACTTGGAATTGCGTTACTATACCATCAACAGATTTTTCAAGAATTATCTTTATTGCTTCTTTAATACTTTTAGCTTTTAAAATTTCAATATGAAATCCCGGCGCATACACTCCTTTCCAAAGCGGCACCTGACTTTCGGTATTGTCTACCACAAGAATATTAACTTGTGCTTTTTCAACCATACTTCTTGGCATTCACCTTTTTCCAATAACTTGACTTACAATTAACTTAAGAAGTTCGTTTTTAACACACTATATCTATATATAAGTTGTTTTTAACGCCAGATATTCTCAAAATCCCTATATTTGATCATCGGCAGCGAAGTAGAGTATATGAAATCATTTACCGATCAAAACGTCAGCGATTTA
>CAYXVT010000020.1:0-8984 GCA_964468105.1 Uncultured Candidatus Berkiella sp.
AAGCAAGCTTTATCGGATGCAAACCAATCTTAGATAATTTGGAAAAGAAATTTACTAGTAATGAAGTTGCAAAAGAACCATTGAAACAAAGAACTAAAAATGCTATTGATGATTGCCTGCAAACTTCACCAGGAAGTATGAAAAATTTATCTATATTAGAAACAGCTCAAGTATCAGGTGGCGTTCTCTGCATACAAGGTATATGTAAAATTGTTCCACATGTAGGGGTTCCAGATGAATATTATCCAACCTTGGATAATGCTTATAATCTATGGCTAAACGATAAAATTGATTACGATAAATTAGACGCCATGTTAGCTCATGTTCCTTGGAATTTTGAATTACAATACATCAATAATAAAAATAAAGTTTTTTTCTAAACTAAATTTATTGAGTCATTATTCCATTCAAAACTAGGACATTTTATTCTATTAAAATGTCCTAGCTTCTTGCCCAAACTGACCGTTTTCTGTCTAAGATTTTGATCTTGCTCTTAGTTTCATTTTGACTTCTGCCGCATCATTTACTGCCTCAGGATTAACCGTACCACCTTTCAAAGCAGGACTGTTAATCAATGTTTTTTGATCAAATAATGCTTCCATTGATGCTTGAGCATGACTTCTATTAGCCCAATATTGGTGCGGTTCTCTAATAAAATCCCGGAAATCCTTCGTTAAGTTTCGTGCAGGTTCCAGAGCTTTCGTTAACGCTTGGTTCTTTTCTCTTAAATATTCGTAAGGTTCGTTAATAAAGCCATAGTAATCTGTCAATGATTTATGATGCGCAGGAATACCGGTATCTTTATTATAAGATATTTGTGGATCTTGATCGGTAATACCTTGTGCTTTAATTGGCGCGGTGAGAGCAGCTTTGAAGGCGCTCATTGCACTGGCGGTGTAATCAAAGCAAGCAGTAAACCATTTGGCAAGAGTGTTATTAGTAATCCATTCTTTAATTGACGCCGTTAATGCACCATTAGTACCTAAGTCTGTCGATTCTTGATTCTCTTTACATCCCGCTATTAACGTTAAAGCACCATGAGAACTTGCAGAGCGGTGACTCGCATCAATGAGGGTTCTTAAACGTTTAAAAGGGCTGATTGGCCCAATAATAAGTCCTTTTGCAGTGATATCAAAATGAGTGATGTTCCCTGAAAAGCAAGAATCAGCAACCATCAATAATTTTACACCATGAGGAACTTGTATAAGCAATTTATGCAAGTCATCACTTGAGATAAGCTTTCTTTGATTGAATCCATGAGTTACCGCATCAAGAGGAACCATGTATTCATCGTCTTTAATCTGCGTACCATGACCACTATAATAAAATACCAATGTATCGCCAGGCTTGGCATTAGTGATCATCTTTTGTACGTTTGTTAAGATGAGATCTCTAGTCGGTAAACCGGCTACTTGAACGCCCAAACCTTTTGCATCCGTTAGAATGGTCGTGCTGAAGCCGCCATCTTTGAGAAGCTTATTAATATCTCTAACATCATTACCACAACCACCTAATTTGTTTGGCGTCCCTTCATAATTCGCGCCAGCTAAAACAGCAACTTTAGCCATGTTAATCTCCTTGCTATGATTTATCATCCGTTATACCCAACTTTGGCATTAAGCCAAAGCTGGGCAATCTGGGCTCTATTCTATTTTACGACGCTCGCTTTCTTCTTGATTTTTTAGTAACGACTTCGTCATTTACTGCCTCAACAGTTCCAGCTGGTTGCACCTCCGCAGTCTTAACAGCGTCGCCCTGTAAGGCTGGACTGTTAATCAACGTTTTTTGAGGTACTAACACTGCTTGAGGATCAAATGCAGTTGCATCAGCAGGTGCAGGTGCAGCTGCCGCCACAGGCGTTTGAGTTTGACTTTTATTTTTAAAATAACTGTAAGGGGCACTTAGGAAACTATGCCATTCTTCCATCAACTTATTATCTGTCGGTGCAGGTATTACAGACTTTAAAGCTGCACTTCTAGGTTGATTAAAGAACGCTATTAAATCTGATATAGAATTGTGGTGATGTGATGGTTTTGCTGGCGGCTTTACTGGCACTGGGGTTACGGGTGTAACCACAGGCGCTGGTGCAAGAATACCAGTGTCTTTGTCATATGAAATTTGAGGATCTTGGTCGGTAATACCTTGAGCTTTAATTGGCGCTGTGAGAGCAGCTTTGAAGGCGCTCATTGCACTGGCGGTGTAATCAAAGCAAGCAGCAAACCATTTGGCAAGTGTGTTTTTAGCAATCCAATCTTTAATGGAGGCCGTTAATGCACCATTAAAACCTAAGTCAGTCGATGTTTGATTTTCTTTACATCCTGCTATCAATGTTAGAGCACCATGGGAGGTTTCAGAACGGTGCTGAGTTTCAATAAGGTGTCTTAAACGTTTGAATGGTTCATTTGTGTTAAAAGCCTTTGCATTGATATCGAAGTGAGTGATGTTTCCTGAAAAGCAAGAGTCAGCAACCATCAGTAATTTAACGCCCTGAGGAACGTTGATAAGGGCTTTATGTAAGTCATCACTTGAAATAAGATTCTGTTTATTGAATCCACCCGTTACAGCATCAAGAGGTACCACAAATTCATCTTCACCAATCTGTGTACCATGACCACTATAGTAAAACAGAATGGTATCACCAGGTTTTGCGCTGGCAATCATCTTTTTTAGGCCAGACATGATAAGATCTCTAGTCGGTAAACCGGCTACATCAAGGCCTAAATTTGTAGCATCTGTTAAAATGGTAGTGGTGAAACCGCCAGTTTTGAGGAGCTTACTAATATCTCTAACATCGTTACCACAACCACCTAATTCATTTGGTGTGCCTACATAATTAGAGCCAACTAAAAAAGCTACGTTAGCCATGTCATTCTCCTTGCTATGATCCAAAAATACTAATGACTACATAAAGGATTTTCCTTTGACAGAGACTACAACCCTTTGTTAGCACACACAGCAAATCCTTTTACTACGTCTTCGCAAATCTCAGTGATTTGCAGATTGACATTTTTGGCACAGATAAATATGCACCTCAGCATCATGCAGCGCGATTATAACTGTATTAGGACAGGTCGAAGCACTGTAAATAATTTAGGTGATATGGAATAAGAGACAAAATTTATGGTTGATTTCTTGCTAACTACAGAGCCAGAAAAATGGAGTTCACCATACCAAAGATATCAACAACGAATAAGCCAACATCAGTAGACTATTTTTTTGGGGGGGTCTTATTTAATGATGGAATTTTATCAGAATTGGAGTTCAAAACCATGTAATACAGTGCATATCCCTTATTGGCAGCACTTAACAAGATAAACATTAAGATATCAAATATTTATGATTTCTGCCCAAAGCGCTCTGAAATAATTGAACTTTTTCCGAATTAAACTGTCCTAAGTATAAAGACGATTAAGAAAGGGAAGCAGCGTGCCATGGCAAATACTGAAGTACTTTTCAAACAAAAAAACCCGCCAAATACTTCAACGGTAGGTTCAATAAAAAACTACCTAAACAAAGGAGAGCATGAACGAGTATTTCGAACAAAAAAAGAACCCAAAGAAGTTATGGTGAATGGCGAAAAAGTATATGAATATAAACTAACCGACGCTACAGGACATAAAACTGTAGGTCATTTCTATCTTAAAGAACATAATGGCGTCGTAGAGTATATCCAAGATAAAAAAGCCCCATTAAATAAAGAACAAGCCAATGCTCTTTGCGTACTAGCTGTCTATTCTTCTACAACCGGTGTTGAATTTGACACCATCAATACAAACCCAAAGATAAAAGATGCCGTGGAAGATAATATTACTGATAGTATAAAAGCAAAGGTTGCGAAAGATCCAACCTATAAAAGTGCTAAATTGACAACAGTTGACTTTAACAAAGCGGTGCGAACTGATGTTCTGGATAAAGTGGATAGTCTTGCTGCTAAATTTAGTGGTGGCAAATCTCAAGTTGTGCATCATGACGGCAAAGTAGACATCGTATTTGGTGCTATGAATCCTGAGATGCAAAGTCGAATGATTCGAACGCCACTAATGCTTGGCATTAATGGTTTTGGCGACGGCATTCAATTTAAACAAGATGAACATAAAAACTTATCACTCACTGTTACGCCGGAAAATTTAGTAGGTGTTGCCTACATGTTGGGCTGGATGCAAACTGAATTGGAAAATAATGCAAAATTTAACCCACCAGCTCCACCTAAAATTCAAGCTTCCACTCCTGAACCTAAACCTCAAACACCGACAAAATCGGCTACTGTGACGCCTGAACGATTTGGACAAATCATGGACAAAGATATTATGGCTCATGTTGCATCTTTAGGTCAAAAAAACAATTTCAGTGTCATTGTTAATACAACAAGCTCAAATGATAAAGCAGTCATTAAATTCGGAGAAATGAGTCCTGAATTGCAAAACAGAATATTAAGAACACCAGGACTGATTGGTGTTGACACTCAATTTACAATAAACGAACATAATAAATTACAACTCACTGTTACACCAGAAAATATTGGCCGTGTAGAATACATGCTGCGATGGATGACAACTGAATTGCAAAACAATAAAAAATTTGAACAACATGGCACACCTAAACCTATCACCTCATATGCAGTAACATCTGAAAAATTTACACAAATAGTTGAAAAAGACATTGACGAAAAGTATTTGGCAACTTTAGTTAATAAATTTAATTTTAGTGCAATTGTTAATTCGGGGAATGATCATGCTGTCATTAAATTGGGACCCGACATGACTCCTGAAGTGCAAAGTAGAATCTTAAAAACGCCAGGATTGCTTGGTCTTAATAACGTTCAGGTTACAAAAGATGAACATAATAAATTATTAATAAAAGTGACACCTGAAAATATTGCAGCAGTGCAGTATATGTTGAAGTGGATGACGACTGAATTGGGAAATGATGCAAAATTTAAAGCGAGTGCTTATAAAAAACCTGTCGTTGATGCAAGAGTAAATGATAAAGCGAAAAAAATTATAGCTAAACAAGCCAAACTTAACAAACCTTCACCTAAGATAACTGCTGCTCAGGCGACCTTGCATGATAAAAGCGCAACAGTGGTGCCTCATTTTGATGGAAAACATCCTGATAAAGATCATAAAAAAGAGCATACCTTGAGAGAAGAAATTCATAAACATAAAGATCAGCATCCCCCAAAACATGAAGATCCTCACGTCCACAAAACTAAAAAGAATCGTTAGCACAGACTAAGCCTCGACTAACGGATGGGTTTGAATAACCTAAGGGGCCTAGGGGCGGTTAATCTTAAGTTTTACTCCTGCTTCATCGCAGGATGCTTCTATAATATTCAAGGCAACCGCATTATCAATGTGAGTATGCTCGCTTATAATGGCATCATTTAATTCCTTTTCAAATTCCTTTTCCTTTTGCTCTTCATCACTTAATGCTTGATCATCCAGAATACCTTCAATCATACCTTTCACTATAATTAATTCTCTATTCACTTCGTTCAAATCCTTAGAAGGAATGGGATCTTGAAATCGATGGCGATGGATGTTCTTAAGTAATGTAATTAAACGCATTGTCTTTCTCCCAAATTAACTAAAAAATATTTTCCAAACTAAACTTTTGACCTATCACCAAGCTTTATTCCATCCTTATATATTATATGCCTTTTATTCACTGTCAAAACAAGTGCATTTGCGCGCTCTTATAAAAAAAGTAGAACTTTTATACATCACTATAACTCTAAATTTACATAAAGTTATACTTATAAAGCGTTAAATCTATAGTATTAAGGGGCTCGTTTTATGAATATTGGTCCTAAAAATCCTAAGTTATTAGCTGTTGCCCAGCATGCGTATGATACAAGACTGTCTAAAGAGTATACCGATCATTCTATAGAATGGGATTGGGGCTATCCTAACGATAAAACAGGGCCAATATTTAGGCCTAACCACGGTTTGGCGCACAGCCTCAGAGTAGTATCCTATGCTCCCACTGTAATTGAATATTTTAAAGCTTTTGCACCAGACAAGGAAAACTACCAATTTTCGCCAGAAGATGTTGAAAAAATTCAAATCGCACTTACGTTTGCTGTCACTGGTCGCGAGAACGATGGTGGTTATCACGACAATCCTGAAAAATATCTCAAATTTTGTGAAGCACATGCTAAAAATTTCACCGACTATTGTCATGCTAATCCTGGCTTATTTAAAGATGAGTCTGAAATTCAAAAATACGCCACAATGCTTAAAACCTATGGCGATCCCAAATCTGTAAGTCCACTTGGATTGATTTTCAAAACCTGCCACCAACTTGACTTATTACGTGTATATGATCCCAATCACATCGAAAAGGAATTTCAACTACAAATGGGCATACTTGGGCGTGAAAATGCAAAAGAGTTAATGGTATATGCCGACTCTTGCATTCGTGCGACAGGACAAAGAATCTTATGCTCTAATCCTATGGTAGGGAAACCTTCTGTTGGATATGATGGCGCAATTTTTACTCAAGTAAGCACAGACGTTAGTAAATGTTTTGAAGTGATTTCTTCAGTACCCGCACCTAAGCCAAAAGTGGCTGCTCAACTAAAACAAGAGCCTGTTCAAAAGGAAATAGAAAGTAAGCGTCTTTTCAAAAGCATTCTTATTAATCGCGAAAATCCAGATACGAAAAGTCCTTATACACCTAAAGACTATGCATTAATTTCGAAAACTGTACGCAGAAATATGGATTCATTTGAAATTTTAGAGCATATAAGTGAACTACTTGAGTCCAAAGACATTTCTTCACAAGACAAAGTTAATGTTATTAAAAACGCTAGTATGTTGCTTACTAATATATTGGCTACGCAAGTACCCCCTGGTAGTTTTAAACCCTTAATAGATTATCTTACAGGCACAAATGACCAAAAGAAGGCACTCGAAACAAATTATCTTGTCGTTGCTTATAACCAATTACTTGCAGCAAAAAATAGTGATCCTTCATTAAATGAGCCTTTCTTAGCATTAGAAACAGCTATGGAATTAACAGCTCAAAATATTCAAGCTAATACTCAAATTCATCATAAGCAACTTAACAGCTTGTCTCAACAGCCTCCGGGCCTTATCAACACCGAAAAATTTATTCAAAGCGATTTGCAAAGGACCAACCCAAACACCAAAAAGGAAACATCAGATAAAGCAGCATTATTTGCACAAAGCTTAAAAGCCAAGAGTACTGAACTATTATTGAATGTAAATCATGAAGAGCTTGTATCCCCCTATATAGATGAGTTGCCATCCACAAGTCCATTAATCAAATTCTCAGAGCAACTCACAGAATCAGTAATCAATGATATTTTGAATGCGCAATCAAAAACTCACAGAAATAATATTCAAGCCTTTTATTATTCAGCCATGCTCAAATGTATTGAAAATGGTGATTTAAACTCTGCTTCTTGCATATTGAGGGCACTTAAATCTCCCTATATTCAACGCCTACCTGAACAAATGATAGAGCTTAGCTCAGGAAGTCTTGCTCCGGTCGTGTTGAGTATTTTCAATGATCACCGTGCAGCTCTTAAAGGTAAAACAGGCATTATTCCTATTTTTGCAGACACTATTGAATATCTGAAAGACGAAACAGAAAAAGCCATTACAAAAAAGGATAGCAAAGGTGACGTTTATCCAGAACTTAAAACAATCGAAAAGATAAGTAGTATTCTTGATACAATTAGTACTTTAAAAGCCCATGCCTTAGCAAATCCTGTTGCACCTGCCACCATGGATGTTTCACAAATTACAAGAGTGCGCATTTTAACTGACGCTCAGAAACAGCAACGATCACAAGATGCAGCACCTGATAAACCCATTGAGATGCCGGTTCCAGCAAATTGGGACTATCCAGTTGAAAAAATATCTAAATTAATGAAAGTGCTTAATTCAAACCTAGAATTGCCTATCCATTTCCAAATCAGCAACGGCGGCGTCATCCTAGACAAAGAAGTGTCACTTAAAGAAACGATTGGATGAAGCACTAAAGGAACCCCCTGGAAATAGTCGAACTGAACTACTAGAAAAGTTAGCGATTATCACTTCGGCTGTTGAAAAATCTGTTAATACTGGTGATATTAATATAACAGTCCTAACTAAAAAAATAGAAACTCTCAGGCAAATATTGTCTACAAACGGAATAACACCTGATATTGAAAATCAGAAAAAACAATTTCAAATCAAGATCGCGAAGTGGAAAGAAGGTAAATCACCTTTACCTGGAGAAGGAGCTGCACTTGAGCATGGACCATTAGCTAAAAATCCCTATACTCAAATGTATGAAAACTTAGTCAAAGGCATGTTGGCCAAAGAAAATTTTACCGTTAAATTTGTAACCAACCCCGCAACAAGTAAAAAAGAAAGCATCATCACAATGAATGGTGTTGAATACAACGTGCAACTCATTATGAAGTATGCAAATCCAAATCACGTTCAATTTACTGATGCTGAAAAAGCAGCCTATGTTGATAGACTTTGTAGCAAATCGTTATATCACAAACCTGAGAGACCCAACAGCTTTATGGGCGGTGTAACAGGTCAAAAAGACGTCTTAGATTTAGATGCCTCATTTATAGCAAAGGATCCCTCATTAAAAGAAATATCTCAAGCGGAACGTTTAGCAATCAATATTTACACCACCGGCTTTTATACTCCTTCTAATGCTTTCCTAAGAGGTCTCCCCCTAGAAGAATATACTTACGGCAATCCAGATAATATGTGGGAACTCGTTTGTCATAGTGCTATGGCGGTGGCTGGGTTAAATGGTATTACAAAAGAAAAAGAAGCACCTGAAATGGCTTTTCGGGGTGAAACAGATACACCGCAATTTGTTTTAGACCAAAGAATCCAAGCAGCTCAAAGTGGCGGCGTTAGCATTGAAGCAGGGTTTATCAGTGCCGCCCAAGAAAAACCAGCTGATAGTTTCTTCAATAGCGGCGGTGGTAACAAAGTTGCTATTTT
>CAYXVT010000020.1:8994-17719 GCA_964468105.1 Uncultured Candidatus Berkiella sp.
GCTTAAAGATCTCAAAGGAAAAGATGTTCAAGGGTTAAGCGCACATCCTGATGAGCGTGAATTCTTGTTGCCGCCAACTCAAATACAATGGCTTACTCATACCGATTCCAACGGGGTCCACTATTTTGAAGGAAGGCCTGCGACCACTCCGCAAAATATGCCGCTTGAAGCATTAAAGCAAGTAAATCAAGAGGAGATTGCAGCTCAACAGGCTGCAGCTAAACAAAATATAGTTTTGGCACAAGAGAAACAAAAGCAAGAACTTATTAGCAAGATAATCGGTGCAAAGCTACCAGATGATTTACTAATGGCCGTGAGAAGTGTTCCCTTATCATTAACTGATTTAAAAGGTAATCCTCTAGATTGGGCTAAAATGTACTCCTCACTTTATCAAGTTATATTGGACCCAATAATAATTGCTGACATTGTAAAAAAACCAGCAGCGCAAATACCCTATTTAAAAAGCTTAGGTATCCCAGAAGATTTCGGCATAATAGATAAGGTAATTAGTTTTGCACCGGGATTAGATCTCACATTTAAAGAACAACAAGCCAAACTTGCAAAAGAGAAAGCTCAAAATGAGGCAACAATACCAGCACAGCTCGAAGCTGATATGAAAATAGTTAAATCTCTTAGTGAATTAATTGAGTCTGTTGAATACTATAAGACTCATTTTAATTTTGATTTAAAGTCTAAAGGAGGTCTTCCCATAAATAATGTTAAAATGTTTGAAAATATGGTGAACTTTTTAAATAATCCTGCCATTGTAGATCAAATTGCAACTGCGGGACCTAATGCATATATATTTAATGGGTCAGAAATCACTTCTAATTATGGTATCAAAGATAGCTTTGTGCGAATTGCCAGAGAAATAAAACTTACGAAAGATATAAAATCGGTCAAGAATATGGAAGAGTTAATAAAATTAATTCAAGATCATCCATATGATTTGAGAAATAAAATTGGAGTTCCGGTAAAAAAGGAAAAAGTGGTACAAAGCATAGTTGAATTTTCAAATAATCCTGTAAAGATGGAACAAATAGCAACCTACGGCCCGGCAATAGAATTATTTATAGGGACGGACATCATCACTAATTATGGTATCAGAGAAAAATTCACTGAATTAGCAGTAGTAAAATACAAGAAAGAAAATGAAATTGCAGCGAAAGCAGTGTTTGCTGCTGTTAAGCCAGTGCTACCGCCTTTACCATCACTACCGCCTTTACCACCAACACTTGCATCCTTAACTGGTAAGAATAAAGAAAAACTTCAAGATGAGGAGAAAAAAACAATTGAAAAAGAAATTGATAATCTCTTTGACTTTGGTGCAAAGGAAATGGCTAATGCGATAAAACCTGAAACAGCCAAACCTATGCTTGTTCCTGTTGAGCAAATAAAACGAATTCTTGAATTGACCTCTTTGAAACCTCCAATTCGCCCTACATCTTCAGAACAGTTTGCTGCGGATTTTAAACTTCAAGTTATATTGGATCAGATGGTTTTAAAATTTGATAAGCTACCTCCACATCAACAAAGAGAAAAAGTTATAGCATTTTTGGCAGAAAAAATAAATGAGTTTGAAAAGCTAGGAAACATAACGGGTATTGACAAAGTTGTACATTCTATCATTAAAGAAGGTCTTGCTAGGTATCAGAAAGAATTCCCACTGCAACCTGAAACAATACTTCAAAACCAAACACCGCTATCTCAACTTGACGTTAATCAAAAAAGCAATGGACAATCTCCACTTGAAAAGGTAAACGCTTGGAAAATAGCGCAACAATTAGTTGCAAAATTGCTACAAGAAAATCAACAACCTTCTCTAAAGATTAAAGATACAAAAGTACCTATAGTTGATAAAGTCAAGAATTATGTAAAAATTAAAAAGTATTCTGATCTCAAAAATGAGGTGCAAGCACTTAGGGAAAATATAGACAAGCAAGAAAAGCTTTATAAGAATTTATCCAAGCCAGCTGATATAAAATTGTGGCATATTACTAACGATAAGCTAATAAAAAGTCTTAATAAAGCTTCACTAACTATTGATGCAATGGATAAAAAAGAAGGACCTTGGCTCAAGGAGGCTTACGATAAACAAAAAGCTCATAAATCAGATAAGAAAGATCAAGATAAACGTGTCGGAGCTGTAACGCCTTCGCTCAAGGTCGTACAACACATCAATAAAGACCTCAATAAAGGGAAAAAAGTTGAGTTCGAACCAGAAAAATCTCCTGTTAACAAAGGTCCCAAGAATTCCACAAAATAAAAAGGGGGCAAGTAACCTGCCCCCTTTCTTTATTTGCTGGCAGTAAGCTTCTCTCTTGGGCTTCGCTCCAAGTTTTCACCTATTGAATCAACATCCGCAGAGCTTCCTGACATATTGAACGCTGTGACTATGGCCGCAGGGGACGTCTGTAAAAATTCATCTTGTTCAACTCCTGAATCCATGCCCATGTCTTCTAAGCTATCCGCTAATTCTTCCACCCTTTGCAGATCTAAGGATTCACGATCTGCTGCCTTTGCTCTATGCTGCACTTGGTTTTGTTCTTCTAAAATACTTTCCAAGTATTCAGCCACTTCGCTGCTCTTCGTTGTGGAAAGAACTTTAGTAATCAATTTAGGATCCCTACATACCGAAGTTTCATTGTATAAGGCTCGAACAACCACCAACTCACCATTTCTAGAAGCTTCCTTAAAGGCTGTCCTTATAGTGTCCGCTTCAATGTTTCTATGATGAACGATTGCATAAAACATCTGAGTGTCTGAAGCTAAAATACATTTTCTGATGCAATCTGCGACGGGATCATTACCTCCATAATGACGGTAGCCACTACTTGGAAAACCACGATGCTCTATTAGATAACATACAATTTGAACATTTCCAAGTTCGACTGCGCGTTTTAAAATCTCTGTTAATCGATATGTAGCTATATTAGTCCATGTCTTGTCAAGTATTCTAAAAGCCAAATTAGAATTGGAATTCATTAATTCTGTTATAAATAAATACAAAAAGTCAGCATCTTCACGGAGATCTACACAAACCAAACTGATGATGCTACTGTATATCTTTAATTTTTCTTCAACTGATCTTTCACTTGCTCGTGCGAAATTAAGCAAGATCTCCATATCCTGATCACTTAAAACGACCTCGCATTCATCGCTCAGTTCATTATTACAAGCTTGCATCCTTGGAACTGCCTTAAGCAGGGCTTCAAAGTCTTCTAAATTAATAGCATCATGGATTCTAACTGCAGCTATAAGTCCATTGATAAGGCACCTGCGATTATAAGCTGTTGCTCCTCGTAGCATATCCAAAGCATCAGCAAGATATTTTTCTGACGGCATCAGCTCAACTGCAGACAGCTGTTCATGAGTTAACATCGGTTTTCGTTTATCTTGCTTTTCAAGTTTCTCTCTTGGCGCATGGCTGAGCCTGTCTTGTAATACAATCAGGCTTCTTAATTTTCTATTCATATTTGAAATCATTTGTTCAATATGACCAGGACTAATATCATTTCTTTGAGCAATCATAGTAGCGAGTTCATGATGACCGTACTTAGCGGCTTTTTTCATCGCTTTGATATGATGGCCTTTACTCAAAGAATCATTAAAAAATACCTCAACGATCTCTACTAAACCCTTTTTGGCTGCATAGCGATAGGCAGCTAATCTCTCCTTCTTGCCCCAATGCTCCGATTCGACTAAGCGTTCTAACACCTTAAGGTGACCAGCATCAATCGCAAATTCAAAGGCCTTAGTCTTAGGATTTTTTCCTTCTTTCATACAAATTAAAATTAACTCAACTAAAGGGACATCTCCCACTTTTGCGGCACTTTCCAAAGCCAAGTTTAATTGCTCTGCAGTGAAAGAGACAGCGCCAACCTTATAAATGAGATCTGCTATTGTTGAACGATTGCGATGGCCATCAAGGTAAAATAAAATGGCAGGAAATTTTGTTTCAGGAATAAAAGAACAAGCGACTCTCACCAAGGTATCGACAACTGGCATTCCTTTCCCACTTGTATTTTCCAGTGCCCAGGGCAGAATATCCCCTACTTTTGCTTTAAGTGCAGGTAAATGATTTTGTAACAAATAGTTAACCACTTCAAAATATTGTAGTCGTGCGGCATCTAGTGCAAAGTCGGTTAGCCCTTCTGAAATAATATCTAAGAGTTCATGCTGAACTGCTTTAAAATCATTTCGTAATATGAGAGTAGTTAGATTGTCATAGAAGTCAGCAGATCTGGTTACGCCGGTAAGCATGTTATTTTCCTTAATTTGATTTTCTCAAATCTCCATAATCACACAGAAAAGTTCGCAAGCCCTATTATTTGAGTGAAAAATTCTTCATGCTTTCACATAAATCATGTAACTTAACCTTTTGCACTGTAGTATCAGCGTCTATCACTTGTTGAGCTAATCTTGCACTTGCTAGTGTTTGGTTGTAGAGCCAATTCAACGAAGGCTGCACTAAGCACACATCAGCCACCTCTCGCGCTGATTGCATCACCACAGAATCACCCACATGTAAATTTCGCATTTGTCGATAAAAGGTTTCTCTTAGCGCAACAAGATATCGTTCACTAAAGCCTGGTTGTTTCTGAGCCGCTTCTAATACAATTGGCACAATCTGTTGCTCATAAACACTTTGGGTTTGGTTATACTCACCAGTTAATCTCATGCCCCTGCTAACCAGTTTTAGATTGCTAGGGTTAACGAACAACATTAAGTTACCGTAATAGAGATTTAGTCTTCCCATCACTAAAGTAGAATGTGTGTTAAGCAGCGTTTTGATAACAAGTTGTTGTTGAAGTTCTCTTAAATAAAATGGCAGTGACTCATCCGCAGGTAATGCGAAATCAGCCTTTTTTCCTTCATAGTCTAAAGAAAGTTGATCATCTTCAAATGTGAGGGTGAACACATCATGATGAACATCAGCAAGATACTGTGCACGTTTGTCTTGAATACCTTGACTTAAATCCCACCCTAATATTCTGCTGATATGCGTATGCGGTGCTTTATCCCAATTCAAAGCAATAGGATCTCTTTTTAACATTTTCTGATAAGCTGCTAACGGAGTGTCCGCACCCATCACAATGGTACGACATATTGATGCAGGTTGTTTTGCGTGATCATCCCCATCATTCTCAAAATAGGGCAAATTAAAGGTTGGTGAACGCTCTGAGGTATCAGTTGAAACATTTAGAGCAATATTGGCCGTAACATCATAATAAACACCATGACCTTTTTGGTAACTTGCAGCTTCTGCTACTACAAAAGGAGCGAGCTTAGTGTAATCGGTCTCTTTCACTTGTTTGATAAGCGATTGCAAACAGGTTATCCAGTTTGATTGTGCTTTTTTCATGACAAGTGTGCCAATTGCATCCAGTAAAGGCACACCAACCGATAACACTTGCGCGGTCGCTGCTTGCATGCGCGTGCTGCCACCTAAGGCCATCGGACCCACATAGGTACTCATGAAATTTATTTTGCTTCTCAGGTCCGGGTTAGCAACAATAGATTTTGCAGCAAACGCCTCGTTAAATTCCTCGTCGGGATTGCAATAAATAAAAAATGGCTTGCGATTACCATTATTGGCGACATATTCCAATTGGCTATGCACAAAATCGGCACTACCACTAGCGCTAAGTGCAATCAACAGATCGCCTTCTTGCCAGCCTGCACCAATTAGCTGATCGATACCATATTGCTTATTATCTTCAAATCCCTCAGCCGCTTTAACTAAGGAAGCATCACCGCCTGCTAAAATAGGAACAACTTGATTAGCATAATTGGTGTGGCCAAAAGCATTTTTCGTCATTAAATCGATCAAATAGCCCGCTCTGCCAGCTGAACCACAGCCGCTAATAAATATTTTCTTTCCTGATTGCAATGCAGATGTCATAGCCTCTTGTAGGGCATCGATTTCCTTCTCACAAGCAAGCAACCTTTCCAAGGCATCGAGATCAGCTTGCTTTAAAATGGTAATCGCCTTAGGAACATTACTTTGGGCTAACTGTGAGAGCTGGGTTGTATCTGGATGAAAGCGCTCAGTAGTCAGTACGTTTGCTGTTACAGATTTACCGCTCTTTAATAAAACCTTTTGATGCTCAGTGATAAGAGCACTTCTTTTTTCAACTTCAGCTTCAGTTAATGGTGCTTTTTTGCCGGTAAGAAATTTTAGCATGATAAATAACACTCCACTCTATTTGTGGAGCGATTATACTTGCTTTTTATGACATAAAGAATATTGACGAAAAGAGGCAAGCAAGCTTGCCCCTTTTACTAAGGTCCTTTTGGCTTGGATGGGTTTGCTGGATTTGTTGGATTTGTTGGCGCTGAAGCATTATTGAAAGCATTATAAGTGCTATTCAATATTGATGCACCGACAAACAATTTAAAGCAATTTAAAAAGCAAGAAGAAGCGGTATTCCCCTTGGGAGCCATATTAAATCTATTGCTAGGCTTTTTGCTTGGAAACGCTAGTTTATATAACCCTGCGAGCAAACTAAGTGCGCCCAGTTGTTTTAAAATCCCTGAAAAAAGTAGAGCAGGGTTTGCTTTAGGTGTTGTGTTCGAATTTGTCATCATAATATCCTCTTTAAAATTCAAGTCTTCGTAGTATAAGTAAAAGAGGTGGATTTGAATGTCAGAGAAAAATCTAGCCCTGATGATGAGATGGTTTGAACCGACGGATGTAGGGTAGTCTTAAATAATTGAATTTTAAAAATTGAACTCTAACCATGAGATTACCGCTTTTCGATTAAAAGCTTCATTTTGTCAGGAAAAGATAACGCGTCACTAGTGTCATATATTAATATAAGGAACTAAATCCGGAGTATTAGACATGCTAAAATCACCTGCTTCACAACCTTTGCAATCCTATGTTACTTTCAATTTTCAAACGAAGGTAAATCATGACAGTAAAAGCAAATTAGATACTCTGAACAGCAGTTGGGCTCCCTCTTTTCCCCATACTTATGTGGCCTCTCCTTATTTAAAGCAAGAATACCATGTGACTTTCGGTGAATCTATTTATTGTCAAAAGAGTAGTGAAACACAAACAGTCGTGAAAAAAGTAGATGTAACAGATGCAAAAGTAGTTGCATGTGCACGTGCTGATGAGCAGAAAATGATTGCAAACATTGAAGAAAAGCTACTAAGTGCACAAGCTAGTGCATTATCTGGCTATGAGATTACAGGTTTTAAAGTATCAGATCGTGGTTTTATTTTTGCAACCATGCGCTCAGATGCAAATGCAAGAAGCATATCAGCCTCATTTAAAAATGCCTCCCTGCAAACGGTATCTACTAATAGTGACGTTAGTATTAGATTAAAAGACTTTTATCAACCAACTGATCCCTTTAATATGCATGTCTCCATTGGCAGATTACAATTACCAGATCAAACTAAATTAACGCCAGATGAAAAAGCGCAATATCAAGAAAAGCTTGATAATGATCCTCTTCTTAACGCTTATAAAAGTCAAGTGATAAAATTTGAAGGTAAAGCTATTTTATCTACAACCTATCTGGATAAACAAGTACGAAAAGCAATTGTACAAAGCAGTATTATTTTGGCGACTGAAAAGGACCTCAGTGAAGAGATGGCTCGTCTCACACTTCAAGACCAACCAAAACCCGTTGTACCTCAATTTATCCAACAACAAGATCAACCAAGACCCGCTTTACGAGAAGTTGCTCAACAACAAGTAATGCAGGCTGCATCGATTAAAAGTACACCAAAGAAGCCGACAATTAATGATATAAAAAATGCCATTCAAGTTTTTTTCCCAGAAAGAGCTTCAACGGATATCGACAAGCAAGTGCTGGTTAAATTAAGTGACAGATCACAATCAGGAATGGTTGACATTGGCTTTCATGCCTCAGAGAAAGACAGAGAAGCATTTTGTAAAAAATTCAATCAACACTTTCCTAACGCAATAGGTTCATGCAAATATTCAGATAAGAATAAGAAATATATTGTGATGGATGGCGCTGCGGTAAATACCTTACTCAATTTCGTAGAACAACATATCGCTAACAAGTGTGCCATGCTCAGAAAGGCCTGCTAAATATATATCGTGTCGAGGGTCGTGCCTGCGTTTCGTGTGTCTGGGATCAGGGGCGACCAACCTCTTATCACCTTACTGCGCCAGTTAACCCCTCATAGCAGCTGCATATCAACTAAATTCCTGTGTTTGTCAGCCCAAACAAGATTAATAGATTTTTACTACATATTACTTTAGTTATCATACTTATAATATACCTATTCGCATCGCGTGTTTAAATCTGAGAGGTTATATGAAAAATGGTATTACTAATGTAAATCTAAATTCTGCTATTGCCGAAATTGCACCAAGCAATGTCAACGCGCCTCTCATGGAAACAACTTATGCGGTTGATACCCCAGAATTAAGCCCCTCAGAAATAGTTCAACAAGAAATGAATCGTCGTGCAACGAATTTTAGTTATGGCTTAGGCGTGGGATTACGTTCCCTTTTTGGTACAACGGATACCCCAAAAGAACCCTCAAAGAGTGTCCAAGAATCACCTAAAGTGCCAACGTATTATGAGCAAATAACTGAAGGGTTAAGTAATGCCGCTTCTCGACTTATGTTAGGTGAAAATGCTGCACATATTGCGATCAACTCAAACGATATCGGTCATTTGCAAAAAGCCATTGAGCAAAAGATAAATCTCAATGCGCTGAACTACAAGGGGCT
>CAYXVT010000020.1:17729-24309 GCA_964468105.1 Uncultured Candidatus Berkiella sp.
TGGCACCTGCTGCTATAGCTATTGAAAAAGAAAATAATGAGGCATTGGAATTACTCCTGAAAGGTGGCGCTAATCCAAACCAACCCTTTTATCATATACATTCAACTGTTCCAGTAAGCTTATTACAACTTGCGACCAATAATAACAATACTGTCGCTATGAAACTATTGCTCGAACATGGCGCTAACGTAGATGTCAGAGATGCAATGAATAACACACCGTTACATGAAGCTGCGATAAAGTGTGACCTCTCAATGATAGCACTATTAATATCTCACGGTGCCAATCCTTTCGCCCGTAATAAAGAGGGCTCAATGCCCATTTTACAGGCGTTAGAAAGCTTAAGTCCCGGGCTGATGTGTTTCGGCATTGCCTCAGTCATTGTAGCTTTTACTGAGGGGAGCGAGATCTGTCAGATAAGACAACAAGCAAATCAAAATCCGGTAATACCACCAGCCCCCGCTCTTCCAGGTGACGTCGTAATAAACTTAGATGATATTGTAAATGGAATTGAAGATGAAAATGAAAATCATCTGGATTTAAATGAATTAAATGATATCTACAAAACGATTCTTGCAACGGACGATGATGATGAGGCACGAGAACTCATTAAACAACATTTTGTGGACCCGGCTTCTCACCACGATCAGTCCGTCGAAGTAATAGATTTAGTGGGCGAATTAATACTGTCCAAAAAAGAAGACTTAGTATTGACTGCGCTTAAAAAATTACACGATCAAAGTTTGCCCAATTATTATAAATTAGCACAGGCTTTTGGCTTAAATAGAGTGATTTTAACACTTGCTCAAAAACAAACGCCGGAAATGATGGGGATTACAGATAAAATAGGAGAAGATTATTTCCTAGAACAATTGCAATCTCTAAAAGGTGAGGTAGCCATTTACCCTAAATTATTTGAAACCGGCGCAAAAATGGGTTGGGCCAAGCTCACCACAAGCTTGCTACCCTATAATTTTGAAAATAAACATCAGGCTGTGAGAAATTGCATCCTGTGGAAGAAACACCATGTCGCGATAGCACTGATTAACGCAGGGCTCACCGATTTTAGTCATCCAGATAATGCAGATATTTTACAACTTGTTATCCTTGAGAAAAATAGTGATTTGCTCCAAGTGATTCTTAGATGTGGAGTCAATCTTAATGCAAAGTGCTGGCTATTTACTCCGCTAGAATATTGTCTTTTCCACAATTTTGAAGCCGGCGCTCTAATGCTTCTCCAAATGGATGTAAGCCTATCCTCAAAAGAATTGGAGAAAATATTCGCTAAAAATGACGGCGCCATTATTAAAGCTGCACTAAACAACAAGGCAGCAACCCATGCAAATTTACATGCGTATTTTTCTCAAAATCCACAAAGTCTAAATGAGCTTATATTAACATGTTTAGTAGAACATCCTGACTTTGAAAAACGATTTAAAGATCTTGTCCTCTATTTCCCAACGAAAATGCGTTTTGACTTAGGTATGAAATATGCTCAAAACCAACAAGAAGATAAAGCCTATGCTTTATTAGAAGGTATTGAAGAAGATAAGGTAACGAAACAGGAATATGCTACTATCAAATCACAATGTGCTCACATTATCTTGTCCGGACTTGCAGAAGAAGATAACGAAACGCAAGCTGAATTTCGAATGAGAAAATATGATGCAGTAATTGATAATCTTCTTGAGGCTAAAGACAAAGAATTGGTGGTGCCATTTATTATTGATAGGTATCTCGCCCAGCAAGCTAATAAAAAGCAACAAGAAGCAGCACCCCCTATAAGAGTGCCTTCAGAAAGCACAAAGCATCGATTAGATTGAAAAGGATAGTAAGAAAGGGGTCACTGACCCCTTTTTTTTATAATCAAAAATACGTCAAATTTTTTACCACAACCTATATTTAGGCTGTTTAGTGGTTTTTCTATATAGTTTTATCACTTGTTATCAATTGCATAAAACACTATTATCAAATGTGTTGAAAAAATCAAACGTGAGTTCCTGCCATGCCAGCTTTAAATTACCATATTGTTCTACTTTCTCATATGATTGAAATACTACAACTTAACGACACCGCCAGCAGAAAATTGATACTTTACAATGAGGCACCTCTTATTCAGAATGAAAATGACGTGCAATTGTTATGTCAATTAATTGAAACCAATACTACAACAAACTATTTATCATTGGTGCATCCAGATATTAATATCTTCTTTCCTGAATTGATTAAGTCACTAGAAAAAAATACCACCATTACTTCCTTTTTTTATGATAAAGAGGGAGTTTTGGAAGAACAGGCAAAAACGATTCAGTCTATTTTAGAACGTAATCGCGAACTCGCTCTCTCCCGTGAGGTTCAACCGGAAAATATAGACATTCCAGACTTTCCGATGCATGGGATGACAAGAATAGCCGCTGCACATTCGGCTGCGAGATTAGGCGATATCAATATGCTCTATTCCCTGATTCTACAGGACCCAACGATATTAAATTCAGTCGATGGTTTCAATAGCCCTCTTTTAAATGAGGCCGCACGTTGTGGCCAATTAGATTGTGTAAAAGTACTGCTAAAGCTGGGTGCTGATGTTAATTTTTCTTATATTGATTGCGATGGCGGCTCAGATGGAACTGCACTTTTTGTAGCTGTTGAGGAACAACAGTATGTGATTGCTAAACTTTTATTACAAAAGGGAGCAGATGTATTAGCACGAAAACAAGGCTTGCCCATATTGCATTTTGTAAGAGATTTGGAAATGACACAACTGTTAGTTAATAATCATGCAGATGTTATGTCTACAGTAGTAGAGGATACTTACGCACGTAAACGCCATGAAAATTCTGTATTACATTCACTAGTAGATGGAAATTGCTCCGCACCTCAGTTAATACAATTTTTCATTGATAAAGGGGTTCCTGTTAATTCAAGAAATGCTAACGATCAAACTCCATTGCATACTTTGCATTTTAATACTCAATATTCAAAGAATGGTTATATTGCAATTTTAAATTTATTTCTATCGGCAGGGGCCGATCCACTATTGAAAGACCGTTTTAATAGTATACCAGCTGAGTTTGAACCAAATGAAAGTCCAATGCGTACTGTAACAAAAGCTTATATTAGATTACGTCAAAAAGCGTATACTTTAGCACAAGGGCAAAGGGACAATGATTGCAAAATTTCTTCTTTACCTATCGAAGTACTAATCAATATTCTTAAACGGAGTACGGATGACACTATCTTAGATAAATCCGCCGTAGACAGAATAATTAGAGATAATTTCCAAAGACCTTTACCTTTTGATCCATTCGGAGCACGAAATATGGATGACACCATCTTAGATAAATCCGCCGTTGACACAATAATTAGTGATAATTTCCAAAGACCATTATCATTTACACCACCAAAGAAACATCGATCGACTGAAGTCCAAAGATTAGGTGTTCCTGTCGTACCTGATTCGTTTGAAGTTGGTGGCTATCAATTAAGAAGGAAAAGGAAAACGTACCAATAGTGTCGCCAGTTGATAACCCTTTATTTAGTAAGTTACCTGTGGGCGAAATACCTTCTGCAATATTAGTCTTGAGTTGATATTTACTTTCATTCAAGATGTGTTTTTTTAATTCACAGGTGTTTTGCCATGAAGATGTTTAAAAAATCTGAAATCCCACTTACTCAAGAAGAAATTGCTCAATGGTTAAGAGAACTCAGAGGCAATCCTTTTAATCCCTCATCCGGATTCGATGTAACGACTGTGTTCCGTGTGAAATTTAATGGTGATGCCAGCTACTATTTCGCGGGTGTTAATATGGAGAATAAGCATCATAGGCTTAGCACTCATGGAGAAGAAGGTTGTATTGCAGCGATGGCTACTGCGTTTGGAAAAGGCGCTGAGATTGTTGAAGGTTGGGTAATGGGGGCACCGAAGGAACTTAAGCAAGGTGATACTCATTTTCTTGCCGATAACAAAGTAAGTTGCTGTGGCAAATGTAGACAACAAATAGTTGGATTTGCTGATCCTTCAGTCGTTATGCATTCTATTTCTCTAAATGGTGGACATAAGCAAACAACAGTCGGTGAATTTTTGCCTGATGAATTTAGCTTTAGACAATTTGCACCAGAACTTTTGACCCCCTCTCCAATTCAAAAAGCGACTCCCTCAATAGCAGAAATTGAAAATAAGTTAGTTCGTCGTGGCAAAGAACTTTCTGAAGCAGAAATATTACAATGGTTACAAAAGTTAGAGTCTATTGACTATGCCACTCAAACTGGTCAAGCGGTTGTGTTGAAATTATCAAATAATACCTATGTGGCTGGCGTTAACATAGAAGACGCAGCTTATGTCAGCATCGATCCTGTATCAAGCGCCGTTGCGATAGCAAGTGCTGAGTTTGGCAATTTTGTCGTTGAACAGGCTTGGACCTTATCGAAAGCCAAAATTGAGAGTAAAATGGTGAATGCTCAGGACTCATCAACGAGTGCTAGCGTAAAAAAAGAACCACCGCTCCCGCAATTTGAAACTTTTAAACAATCTAGCAAAGAAAGGACGGCAGCGACTGAGAGTTTCGCTCCCTTAACCCTTTCAGCTATTCAAGTTTTAGCGCAATTTGCAGCCCATCAAAATATTGCTATTCATATGATGAATGTGAATGGCCAGAGCCAAGTGATTAAACTTCGTGATAGTGCTAATTTGATTCCTATGTTCCCGCAACCCGTTGTAAGTCTCAGACCTGAACATGCTTCAAAAGTGTCAATCATGTAATCACAGCAAATGAGGGATGACCTATAGTAGGTTACATTTTGTAACCTACTCATTCAGCCGCAGTTTTTAGTTAGCCAATAGGCAAATATTGGCAAAAAAGTGACGATTTTCCTAAAAATTGTTTAAAAACTGTTAGTTAGTACTTTGCAAGACTTGTGAATAAGAAAGAATGATTTAAAATGCGTTTGTCATGGGTGAAAACCCCACAAAGTTTTTGTTTGTGAATAGCTCAGCGGAAGTGTTACTAGTACATTCGTTAAGCAATATCGTGTAATTTAACCTATCATTTTTATTTTTTTGTTGAATCACTATCAAGGTATTAACAAATACACTACGCGGCATATGGATCTGGCGCAAAACTAAACCCATAATTTAAGGTGAACGTATGCTAAGAACCACTTCTGAAAATGCCCAAGCTGTTTATAACGAACTCAAAGCTCAACGCGATGAACTGCGAAAACAACTTGAGGCAGCTCAACTTGCTATGTCAAATACATATGCGGGAATAGAAAAGCTTCCATTGTCTCAACAAGAACAAGTCTTTGCACGATATACTCGCCAGTTTATTAATCAAAGTACATTAATGGATGCCCAGAATACCACCGTATTAAAAATGCAAAATCTGGAAGCCCGCTTTCCTGTAATAAGAAGAAATGCTGACGACGAGAATGAACGCTTAACATCGAAAGTAAAACAAAGGAAGTCTTAATCTATGCTGACAGGTAGTACAACTTCAAAAAAAATATTACTTGGCTTAGATCTTGATTATTCACATTTCAATTCAAGCATTACACATACAGCAGCTTGGTTTAGTAGTGAATCATTTTGGATTGATCTATATAAAAGTATTGTCACAAGCGCTACGGAACTGGGCGTTGAGATAATTTTTGCTGTTATCACAAAGAAACCAAAGTTTGACGATATTTGCGAAGAGGCCGCTTTAAAATTTCGTCAATTTCTCGAAACAAGTTCTGTGCCGATGTATATAGACCGTGCTGGTTACTCTTATTGCTTAGCAGATGTTAATGGGACATTAAGATATGAGGGTGTTGGCATTAGTGGAATAATTAATGTAGGTAAAGATATCACTTTTTCCAATTTTATGATTATAGAATTAGGCCAAAAATCAACTGCCCTACTAAAGCTTTCAAAGGTCCATGGTATTCCAGAAAAACAATGTATTATGGTGGATGATACGCCAGATGTTTTGGCTGATGTCAAAGCGGCAGGCTTTCATCCAATCTCATTGCATTGCTTTCATGATCAACATGCCACGACAGAACAATTAAATAATGCAGACTATGTTAAGGGTCACCTTGAGAAATTTTCCAAAGAATTAAAACAAAAGGTGGCAGACATCATTGCTGAAATTAAATTACGAGAAAAGCATGAAGTAGCAGCCCCTGCTGCTCCTAAAGCACAAGTTACTGCTCCTGGTGTACGAAGAAGAGCACGGGCAAGTGCGATAATATCATATCCTGATGTGCACATATCAGCTCCAGTGCAAAGCATTAATAGCGATCCAGAAGTTTCCGAAGAGGCTGATTTAACGAGTTTATGCGATAAATTGAGGGCTCTGTCGGTGGATTTTTGCGACTCTGTCACTAGTACGTTATTGGATTATGCTGAGATGGTGCAGTTTAACAGTGCAATTGGGTTAAGATTTACGTTTATGCATGAAGATAATTTATTGATTGGGGATGGGTTGACAGTTGCACAAGGGTATAGCGGGAAGAAGAGGAAGTTTGATTAATCCACTAAACTTAGGGGTCAGACCCTGACGAATCCCCATAACTTTTTTGGAAAAATGGAATAATTTCA
>CAYXVT010000021.1:0-1094 GCA_964468105.1 Uncultured Candidatus Berkiella sp.
TAAGGAAGAAATATCATATAATGAAATACACTTTAGTGAGACAACAAAGAGAGCATTCAATCAAGGAATCCGTGCAAGTGATAGTTATCTAGAATGGGCAAAAACATTTCTACCCGGGAATGCAGCATTTAAAGAACCTGTTTCTTACTATGCTGGCCTAGGTGCCAAAATGTATGTATGTGATGATAAACTCATCGATGAAGTAAATAAGATTGGAACGAAGAAAAAAGTGTAGCCAATAAATAAAAGACTTATGGTTTAGCTTTACACTCTTTCTAAAATCGTCCTGCTCGGGTAGCCATCTTACTAATGGCGTAATCCTTTAATCGTAAATCACCATTTTAGAAATTGGTTTTTAACCATCGTTTTTAATGGCAAAATCAAAATGAGTTTTGGGAAAGGGTTCATCCTTAAGGGTGAAGTGCCAAAACTCTGCATCATAAGGTTTAAAATTAAATTTCAACATTAGATTTCGCAATAGCAACCTATTTTGCTTTTGAATTTCAGTTAATCCTGCATATACGTCCTTTATATTATAGGTTTACTCATTCTATTTATTAGTAACACTAAAATCAGAATTATTTTTTTAAATTAGAAAAACCTTCATTCAACTCCATTTCAAGTTGTTCAATGGTTGGTAAAGCAGTTTTAAATTCTTTGGGTATCACCTTGGAAAGAGCATATTCAGAAACACCTATAGGTGCTTTTACATTTCGCAATGCATACTCTGCAACAACTTTATTTTTTGATTTACATAGAAGTATGCCAATACTTTGATTGTCTCCTTTCTTTCGTAGAAGATCATCGACAGCTGCAAGATAAAAACCCAATTGACCAGTATGCTCAGGTTTGAATTTTGTGGCTTTCAATTCAATAACAACAAAAGCCCGCAAATTTAAATGATAGAAAAGCAAATCAACGAAAAATTCTTGATCATCAAATGTCAATGGTACTTGAGAACCAACAAAGGCAAAGCCTTGACCTAACTCTAAAAGAAAATCTCTTACATGAGTTACTAATGCGTCCTCAATGGCACGCTCATGTGCCTTACCTTGTATGGTCAAAAAATCAAAACGATAAGGGTCTTTTAAAAT